>JAQUEZ010000021.1 GCA_028684915.1 Desulfobulbus sp. | reverse complement strand
AACAGCGCATCAGGAGCAGGCAGTGTTTTTTTCTTTCTCATACGATCCCCAGGCTTTTCGTTATTCAAGTTTCGGATAACGGAATACGAAAAAAAACAGAATTTGTAAAGCACTAAACATGCCAGGCAGGAGTCGGCCCTTGCTCTTTTGTGTTAAATATGCATAAATTGAGCAATATACAGAGATTCACCCAGGCAGTCCCATAGACTGTTCGTAGTGCGAAAGAAATCGGCCCCTGACAAAAACGAGATATCAATGCACGAAATTGTGGTAAAATGTTCCAAGATGCTCCCCACAGGCTAGAAACTTGATCAGATCGGCTATAAGCCTTGCAATCACAGGGCTATTAAAGTTCAATAAATACTCACGCTGTGGTAGTAGCGACACGGCGTATGACCCTCTTGTAGACCAAACCGCTGAAATTCATGTGGCTAAAATATCAAAGGATTGTGCAACGAGAAACGCATTCTCACAATACTTTACGAGTGTAGCAAAATCAGCGACGGAGAATACAGATGAAAGATATGGGACAAATGCTCCTCACGCGTGAGCCTTTTTCCGAAATTGTCATGGGCAACACCGCTCTAGTCCGGGCCATGGTCGAATCGGCAACCAGGGTGGTGAGCTCCTACCCCGGTTCGCCGACTCCTGAGGTGGCCACAGCCATTGGTTCTATTGCCCAAGATCAACGTCCCTTTTATTTTGAATTTTCCACTAACGAAAAGGTGGCCACAGAGGTAGCCTTTGGGGCCTCGATCAACGGCCACCTGAGTGCCGTTTTTTTCAAAAGCGTCGGCCTGAACGTGGCTGCCGATGCCTTTGTTCAATTGAGCCTGATGCACTGCATCGGCGGTTTGGTGATCGTGCTGGGAGATGATCCCGGGGCCAACTCCTCGCAAAACGAGCAGGACAATCGTCATTTCGCTGCAATGAGTTACACACCAGTGCTGGAACCGGCCAATCCCGAGGAAGTGTACCGTTATTACATTGAGGCGGCTGAACTCTCAAAACAGTTAGCCCGGCCCATTATCCTCCGTCTGACCACTCATGTCTGTCATGCCAAAGAACGGGTCCAGTTTGGCAGTTGGCAGCCGCAGCCAATTGAGCTGACACCCCGCTTTGATGTGGCCAATGGACCCTACATTCCTCTGGTTGCCATGGTCTATCCCCGTAAACGCGAAGCGCTGCAGGGCCTGGTTGCGGTGGAACAATGGATAGAAAAGCGGAATCTGCATCAGATCAGTGGCCAAGGAAACATTCGCGGTATTATCGTCTCCGGAATGGCAGCTCTCTCTGTGGCGGATGTGCTCGCCAATATCCCCAATCCTCCTGATGTACTCAAGCTGGCCATGCCCTACCCCTTGCCACGCAAGACAATCAGCGAGTTTCTTGCGGACCATGAAGAGGTGAAAATTCTCGAAGAACTTGATGACACCCTGGAAAAAGACATCAAGGCTATGGCCTATGATCAACACCTAACCACCCGACTTATCGGTAAAGAGGATCTTGAAGACTGGATCGGCGAGTATACTCCGGATAAAGTCCGCACCATTTTGCACCGCACTTGGCCCGCACTCATTCCCCGTCCGCAAGAGCAAGAGGCGAGTACGGTGAGCGTACCGCCGCGTCCGGCGCAGCTGTGCCCCGGCTGTGGTCATCGTAGCGCCTTTCATGCCATCAAAGAGGCCCTTAGCGGGACAGCCAATATCACCGTGGCCGACATTGGCTGTCATACGCTCGGGTTCCAAGAACCCTACCGCATGGGAGAGGTGTTGTTGTGCATGGGCGCGTCAACCTCCATTGGCTCAGGCCTGAGTCTGTTTAACAAAAGCCACAGGGTCGTGGCCTTTCTCGGTGATTCCACCTTTTTCCATGCCGGCATTCCCGGGATTATCAATGCCCTGTTCAACAAGCACAACCTGGTGTTGGTGGTGATGGAAAACGGGACCACCGCCATGACCGGCCACCAGGACCATGCTGCCTCGGGCCGTAATTTTAACGAGGTGACCGATGCCATTCCCATCCGTCAGGTCCTTGAAGGCCTGGGCGTGCAGCATATTTTTGAGACCGACACCTATCGCCAACAACAACTCACCGATCTGATGCGCCAGGCCCTGGCCACGCAGCAGTTTGCCGTGGTTATCGCCCGCCATCCCTGCATGCTGCTTTTTACCAGAAATCAGCGACAAAAAAGCAGCTACGAACCGCGAACTGTGCGTATCGATCAGAACCAGTGCTCCCGAATGCATACCTGTGTCCAAGATTTCGCCTGCCCCAGCTTCACCCGAGCAAGCGATGGTACCATCACGGTTAATCGTGATCTTTGTATCGGCGATGGTTCCTGTATCCAAACCTGCCCATCCAAGGCAATCGGTCGCCCTTAAACGAAAAGGAGGTTTTGATGCAACCTTTTAATATCTATCTTTGTGGTGTTGGCGGCCAGGGAATCGGCCTGCTTTGCGAAATTTTGCTCCGAGCTGCCGACTATGCCGGCTATACGGCAAAAGCGGTCGACACCCATGGCCTTGCCCAACGTGGGGGGAGTGTAGTGAGTCACATTCGTCTGGGTGATCGGGTGCATTCGCCACTGATACCTGCCGGAAAAGCGGATTTGGTAATTGGCCTTGAGCGGCATGAAGCCCTGCGCGGCGCCCAGGCTACATTGCGTGACGGCGGCACCCTACTCTACTACGACACCGTGCTTCAACCCCTGGGAGTTCGCCTTGGAACGATCATGGAAACCTCACATGCGGATATTACAGACGAATGCAACCGGCGGCGGTGTCAGGTGCATCCCGTCTTCTGGCCAGCATTGAAAGACCCGAGGGCGCAGAATATTGCGGTCCTTGCAACCCTGGATAAGTTCGCCTTGGTGCCGGATCTCAACCAGGCGCACCTACTCAAGGCCATGGATGATCTTATGAGCGGATCCATGCTTACAGACAATCTTGTCCTGTTTCATCAGGTCGCAGCGGCTTGAGGTGGTGTGATTCGTTTGCAGGGTCTGCTGGTCGTCTGTGAATCTTCACGACAATCTTAAAACACTTGTTTGGTGGTCAGGAAAAGCGCAACAGAGGGTTTCTTCTCTCGACCACGGATAGAATTCAATATACTTTTCACGGAAACTCCGGTAGGATTACCTTTTATTTTCAACGAGAATACAGGGATAAATGCGACTATTACTCACTCTTATTCTCAACTGGCCCCCATTCTTGAAAAAACAATGATGATGCAGCCCATGCTCTCTGTTTACTTCGAGGATTCATTCAACCACGGCCGTCCGTGGTTTGTCCTTAAAGCGATATCCTTTTCAGCCCCTCTGAAAGAACGCCTTCAACTAACCTCCTGCTACCACTGATGTTTCGCGCCTTTTTTTCCCATCGCTCGACTCGAATCGCAGCCAAAACAGTTCTCGCCTTTTTTGCCGTTACCCTCATTCTGGCCTGTTTTTCCGACCAGGCCTTTTCCTTCATATTTCAAGGCCCACACTGGCAAAATAATGCCCAATGTTACAGGATAATTATTTTTTCGGCCGCTGCAGCGCTGGTCTCCTTCTTTCTTACCCGCCACGGAATGTTGCATTTGACCAGAATCCGGCATTCCCTGACGACAAAAGAACACTCCCTGGACTCGATCTTTCGTGCCGCGCCCACCGGGATTGGCGTGGTTAAAGACCGGCTACTTGTTGAAGCAAACGACCGGCTCTGCACCCTGACCGGCTATGAGCGTAAAGAACTGATCGGCAACAATGCACGCATTCTCTATGCCGACGATATCGAGTTTCATCGTATCGGCCAGATGAAGGCCAACCAAATCAGCCTGTTCGCCACCGGCTCCATTGAGGGACGATGGCAGCGAAAAGACGGTACCCTGATGGATGTGCTGCTTTGCTTTTCTCCGATCAATGCCGATGATCCGCAGACAGGTACCACCTTTACCGCACTCGATATAACAGCGACCAAGATTGTCGAACAAAATTTGCGCGCCAACGAAGCCTACTATCACACCATGATCCAATTGGCGGTTGATGGAATCCTCATCGGTAACCACGAGGGGGAGATCATCGAGGCCAATCATCACATCTGCACCCTGTTTATGATGGAAAAGGAAGAGTTGCTCGGGCGGCACATCAGTGAGCTCCCTTTTGCCGCCCAAAACCTGAAAGAAGTTCCCTTCCGTTTTGATCTTCTTCAGCAGGGAAAAACCGTGATCAATGAGCGGGTCTTTATTCGTCATGACGGATCGGCGATTTTTGTCGAAATGCGTTCCAAGATGATGCCCGATGGAACCTATCAGTCCATTTACCGCGACATCACTTTACGTAAGCAAACCGAACAGGCTCTTAAGGAAAGCGAGGAAAAATTTGCCCTTACCTTTGCCGCCAGCCCGGATGCAGTCAACATCAACCGGCTTGAGGATGGCATGTATGTGGCCGTTAATCAAGGCTTTACCGAGCTTTCTGGCTACACCTGGGAAGATGTGGAAGGCAAAACCACCATGGACCTCAATATCTGGAATGATCTGGCCGACCGCCAACGGTTGCTCGATACACTTCAGGTCCAAGGCCACTGCTCCAACTTGGAGGCGGTGTTTCGTAAAAAGGACGGCACCCTGGGGATCGGACTCTTATCGGCCCGGCCCATCCAGTTGAGTAATGTGACCCACATTCTCTCGATCACCCGTGATATCACCCAGAAAAAACAGGCCGCTGCCAACTTGGAGCGATTGAGGGTGGCCATCGAACAGGCGGGTGAGGTGGTGGTTATCACCGATTCACGCGGCACAATCCAATATGCCAACCCTGCCTTTGAACAAACCTCCGGCTATTCCCTGGAAGAAGTCTATCTGCAAAATCCACGCATCCTCAAAAGCGGTGAGCACGATGAAGCTTTCTATGCATCGCTTTGGACGACTATTTCAAATGGCCAGACCTGGAGCGGCAAGATGATCAACCGCAAAAAAGACGGCAGCCTGTATACCGAAGAGGCCACCATCTCACCGGTTTTTGATCAACAGGGTCAAATTGTCAACTACGTGGCCATCAAACGCGATATCACTGCCCAACTCAGGCTTGAAGCCCAGTACCAGCAGGCACAGAAGATGGAATCCATCGGTCGACTCACTGGCGGCGTCGCCCATGATTTCAACAATATGCTTGCGGTGATTATTGGTTATGCCGAGATGGCAATGGTGAAAATTGCAGGTGAACATCGGGCCTACCCGGACATTGAACGAATATTGGAAGCTGCCCATCGTTCGGCGGATATTATCCAGCAGTTACTGGCCTTTGCCCGCAAACAGGCTATCGCACCCAAAGTGATCGATTTAAATGTCCTGGTCGACGGCATGCGCAAAATGCTGCGCCGTCTGATCGGGGAGGACATCGACCTACAATGGCATCCCGGCTCCGATTTGCCCAAACTCCTCATTGATCCGGTGCAGATCGATCAGATTTTGGCAAACCTCTGCATTAATGCCCGGGATGCGATCAAAGGAAACGGAACCATCCAGCTACTGACTTCACAGACCCTGATTGATGCCGACTTCTGTCGCCAACATCCGGGTGCGGAACAAGGGCCGCATGTGGTGCTGCAGGTCATTGACGATGGTTGCGGTATGGATGCGGATGTGATTGAAAAAATATTTGATCCCTTCTTTACCACCAAAGGTTTCCACGGTACCGGCCTGGGGCTGGCAACGGTCTACGGTATCGTCACGCAAAATCAAGGGGTGGTCACTGTGGACAGCCAGCCGGGAGCGGGCACCACCTTTTCCGTATTTTTGCCGATATATACTCATGGGCTTGATCCAATCCCCGCTGACCAAGCTCATGATTACCCACTGTTCGGCAACGGTGAGGTTATTCTCTTGGTGGAAGATGACCCAGGTATTTTGGAGTTGGGGCGTACCATGCTCACCTCGCTTGGCTACCAGGTTCTCAGCTCCATATCCCCTCTGCAGGCCCTGGAAGAAACAAAACACCGAAAAGATACAATCGATCTACTGCTTACCGACGTGATCATGCCGGAGATGAACGGGACTAGGTTGGCCGAGGAACTCCTGCAGATAAAGCCGGATATGCGTGTACTGTATATGTCCGGATATACAGCAGATACCATTGGCCAACACGGCGTCCTCCGCCAAGAAATCCATTTTCTGCAAAAACCCTTTGACCTTAAAACGCTCTCCACCAAGATCAGAGAAGTCTTGGATGCTACAGAACGTGCATCCTGTTGCTGACCACCCCTGTTCTCCGGATTGGCTCTTGAGAGACCTCAGAGTTCAAACTGACTGCGCCGGTACTGGATTGCCTCGGCTATATGCGACAGCTGCGGCTGTTGGGCTCCGGCCAGATCGGCGATGGTGAGGGCTATTTTTAGGATGCGGTGATAGGCTCGTGCGGAAAGCCCCAAACGGGTGATGGAGGTATTGAGCAGATCGGTTGACGCCTGGTCAAGACGGCAAAATTGTTTGACCTCTCTGGCATTCATCTGCGCATTGCAATAGAGCCGGGGGAAGGCAGTAAATCGTTTGCGCTGTAGGGCGCGGGCCTGGTTGACCCGGGTGCGGATGGTTGCGGAAGATTCTCCAGATGGCTGAGCCAGCAATGTTTTGACCGGAACTGCCGGTACCTCAAGGTGGATATCTATCCGGTCAAGTAACGGCCCGGAAAGACGGCTGCGATAACGCTGCACCTGCAACGGGGAACAGGTGCAAGGGCGAACCTGATCACCAAGATATCCGCACGGGCAGGGATTCATCGCCCCGACCAAAGTAAACCGGGCCGGAAAGCTGAGACTGGCGGAGGCTCGGGCAATGGTGACCGTTCCATCCTCCAAAGGCTGACGCAATACCTCCAGCACGTGTTTTTTAAATTCGGGTAATTCGTCAAGAAAAAGAACCCCATTATGGGCCAATGAGACCTCGCCGGGCCGGGGTACCTGACCTCCACCGATCAGACCGGCATCGGAGACGGTATGATGGGGCGCCCTGAAAGGCCGAGTGACCAGCAGCGGTGTTTTTTCCGGGAGCAAACCAGCAGTAGAATAGACCTTGGTGGTCTCGAGGGCTTCTTCCAGGCTGAGATCGGGCATGATCGTCGGTAACCGTCTGGCCATCATAGTTTTCCCAGTGCCTGGGACTCCACTGAGCAGAAGATTATGCCCCCCGGCGGCGGCAATCTCCATGGCCCGTTTGACCGCGTCTTGGCCTTTGACATCGCTAAAATCAACCCCATAACCTTCCTGGGCGGCAAAGAGTTCGGCAGGGTCGATGGCCAACGGCACCAATTCGGTGCGCCCGGCAAAAAATTCCACTGCCTGGTCCAATCGCTCAATGCCATACACCTCAAGCCCCTGGACAATGGCAGCCTCGGCTACATTTGCCTGAGGCACGAGGAAGCGGCTGACACCCAGTTCCCGGGCAGCCAGGGCCATGGAGAGTACCCCAGGTACCGGCTTCACGCCCCCATCTAAACTCAACTCCCCCACCACTGCCGCCTGGGCCAGTTGTTCATAGGGCACCAGGCCGCCGGCGGCAAGTATGCCCAGAGCAATGGGCAGGTCATACCCTGTCCCTTCTTTTTTGACCGAGGCTGGGGCGAGATTTACAGTGATGCGGCGCTGCGGAAAGTCATAACCACCGTTTTTGATCGCTGCCCGCACCCGATCCTTGGACTCACGCACCGCACCTTCGGCCAGACCGACGGTGGAAAACGAGGGTAATCCTTGGGCCAAATCCACCTCAACCAGGATCGGTAGCCCATCCACACCACTGACCGCACAACTGTTTACCTTGGCGAGCATGGATTCTCCCGGTAGAACGCCTGCATCGCCAGGCTGTATGGGCCGTTTTGCTGCTGATAAATATATATAGGGGCGAGAACTTCAAACTGTTCTCCACCATTTTTAACCGCTTCAACAAGGAGTAACCGGGCTGGATCCGATCCTGGATAGCTATAGATGGGCTGCATTCGTTTTGGGGTGAGACGATACCGGTTAAGGGTATGCAGCAACGTTGCACCCCGCCGGGCAGGATAGATAAACACCACCCGGCCACGGTTACGGACGCTGAACGCCGCGGCCTGGACAAAATCCTCGAGCGAGCCGCTCAATTCATGACGAGCAACGGCAGCTTGACCATGAAGATTGATCCGGCCTCCATTGGGTGAGCCATAGGGCGGGTTACAGACCACCTGGTCGTAGGTCTCTGCCTGTACCAGTTGGTCAATGACACAAACATTCCCCTCAATAATGTCCATTCTCGAGGAAAACCCGTTGGCACGGATATTTTCTTGGGCCAGTCCGGCCAATTCGGGTTGCACTTCCACGCCATGGACCACTAATTCCGGGACCCGGTAGGCGAGGATCAGCCCGATAATGCCGCAGCCGCAACCCAGATCCAACAGCCGTTGCCTCGCTTTAGGCACGGAAAATTGCGCTGCCAACACCGCGTCCATGGAAAAACGGTAGCCGTTTTCCGGCTGGTTACAAATCAACTCCCCGGCAAAGAGGGTATCCTGGGTCAAAGCTGGTCGTGAATCGACTTCCGGCAACGGTGAACTCCTTGGAAGAAAAAAAGGGTGGAGACCGGGCTGGCAAAAGCAGCCCTGTATCGGTTAGGATGAAGTGCGGTTGATGCTTTACAAGGCACACTTTCTGTTTACCATTTGACTACTCAGCAACGCAAGCCGCTTTTCCCGAAGGACTGCACCGGCTGTTGATCATCGTATTTTTCCAAGGAGCAAACCATGGATGTATTTATTAAGACCCATTTTTCCGGAGGGCATCACCTCAGAGCCTACCCGGGCAACTGTGAAAATCCGCATGGCCACAATTGGAAGGTCAAGGTGACCGTCCGCGCCGATAGCCTGGATAAACTGGGTATGGGGATTGATTTCAAAGAACTCAAGAAAACCGTCAACTCGGTGGTGGATGAGCTTGATCACCATGACCTGAATGAGCACCCTGCTTTTCAGGTGATCAACCCTTCCTCCGAGCATATTTCCATGTATCTTTTCAAAACCCTGCAACCGCTACTGCAGACTGAGCGCTATTGTCTCTACAGTATCGAGATTCGAGAAACCGACTCCAGCGGTGTGATTTATTATGGCGACTGAGTCCCTGCAGGTTTCAGAGCTCTTCACCTCCATCCAGGGAGAATCGACCTGGGCCGGTTTGCCCTGTCTCTTTGTTCGGCTTGCCGGCTGTAACCTACGCTGTAGTTACTGCGATGCCCGCTACACCTACGAAGAAGCGGGGCAGGCCATGGCTCTGGCAGCGATAATGGACTGGATCAACCAAAATCCCGGTACCATGGTCGAACTCACCGGCGGCGAGCCCCTGCAGCAAAACGGGATCTACCCCTTGATGCAGGACTTACTGGCCCAAGGCCGGACAGTGCTTCTGGAAACCAACGGGAGCCTGCCGATCTGCGCGGTTCCCGATGATGTCCACATTATCATGGATATCAAATGCCCGGATTCAGGCATGGCCGAACACAATCTGGCTGAAAATCTGGACGTCTTGCGGGAGCGGCAACGACGG
Organism: Desulfobulbus sp.; assembly: GCA_028684915.1. The sequence continues at coordinate 44,185 of JAQUEZ010000021.1, read as the reverse complement.
GTCTGCCGGGATGAAATCAAATTTGTGCTCAGTTCAATAAACGATTTTTACTTTGCCCGGGATATGGTGGTTCGTCATCAGCTCGATCGCCTGTTAACAGTGCTCTTTTCGCCGGTCAAAGGCGTGCTCCCCCCTACCGAACTGGCTGACCTACTGTTGCGTCACCGGCTCAACGTCCGTCTGCAACTACAGCTTCATACGCTGCTTTGGCCGGAGCGACATCGGGGTATCTGATTTATTCCGATTCGTCAACAGCCCATCACATTCCAAGAAATAGTTAAGTAAAAATAGGGGAATACCAGCAAGAGCGTTTTCCCCGATGCGAAGGCAGAGACGAGACCTGTCGAGTGTCGGGGAAAACGCGGCAACGCAGTCAGTCGACGCATTGACGACACTCTCAATCGGCACAACTTGCAAAGTCAGGCCCCTTGGCAGATCACTTTTTGCAGCCATTGGCGTTTATTGCTTTCCCCCCACAGCACTTCGTTTTATACTTCTTTGAAGTAAATCAATCAGCTGTCCATTATTCCCTTCAAAGGAAATACCCCATGCTCAATCTTGATAAGGCCTCTATCGGTATCATCGGTCTTGGTTATGTCGGCCTGCCTCTGGCGGTGGAATTCAGTAAAAAACGGCCGACCATCGGTTTTGATCTCAAAGCCCGCCGAGTGGATGAACTACGACGTCATATCGATGTAACCCGCGAGGTGACCACCGAGGAATTGCAGCAGGCCGGTAATCTTCAATACAGCTGCGATATCAGCGAACTGCGCGAGTGCAACGTCTTCATCGTTGCCGTCCCCACCCCTATTGACCGTAATAAACGTCCGGACTTCACCCCCCTGGTCAAGGCCTCGGAAACCGTAGCCAAGGTGCTGAAAAAAGGGGATGTGGTTATCTATGAGTCCACGGTCTATCCGGGGGCCACTGAGGAGGTCTGCGTACCGATTCTGGAACGGGATACCGGCCTGACGTTCAATCTGGATTTCTTTGCCGGTTACAGCCCGGAACGGATCAATCCCGGCGACCACCAGCACCGGCTGCCGACCATCGTCAAGGTTACCTCCGGTTCCACTCCCGAGGTGGCGAACTTTGTCGACGCTCTCTATGGTCTGGTGATCACTGCCGGTACCTTCAAGGCCAGCTCCATGCGTGTGGCTGAGGCCGCCAAGGTCATCGAAAACACCCAGCGCGATGTCAATATTGCCTTGATCAATGAACTGGCGCTGATTTTCAACCGTCTAGGCATTGATACCATTGAGGTGCTTAAGGCGGCAGGAACCAAGTGGAACTTTCTCCCTTTCCGCCCCGGCCTGGTCGGCGGCCATTGTATCGGGGTCGATCCCTATTACCTCACCCACAAGGCCCAGGAGGTGGGGTACCACCCGGAGATGATCCTTGCCGGTCGGCGGCTCAACGACGACATGGGCCGTTACATTGCCTCGGAAACAATCAAGTTGATGCTCAAACGGCGCATCCACGTTGCCGATGCCCGCATTCTCATCCTAGGCCTGACCTTTAAGGAAAACTGCCCGGACCTGCGCAATACCCGGGTAACCGACATTATCGAGGAATTGGCTACCTTTGGCGCCAAAATCGAAGTGTATGACCCTTGGGTTGATCGGGAAGAGGCAACAAAACTCTATGGGGTGACCATGATCGAGCTACTGCCGCAGCACCGTTACGATGCGGTGATTTTGGCGGTGGGCCATCAGGAGTTCGCCCAACTCTCGGAAACAGCGTTGCGGGATCTCTGTCGCCCGGATGCGGTGATCTATGATGTCAAACACGCCCTGCCGCAGGGTGTTGCCGACGGATCACTTTAATTTCTGCACAAGCGACTTTGATGGCCTCGTAAAAAGTCCATCACACTCTATGAGATGGCTAAGTAGTGCTCGAACGAAACCTTATTTTCTCAAGTTATCTTTCTAGAATTATATTGAAAAACTAAAATTTTAAAAAATGAAGATTTTTTGATTGGAGTACCACAAAACAGCGCTTTGCTATAGTATCACCTTAAATTTCTGAAAGATGACTTAAGCCACTTGGTCACCGCAAGAATCTTCACATTGAAACCGATGGGCATCTTGCTATTTGTTCGTTTCTTTTTCAGTTTTCGTTCAGTCACTAAGTAAAAACAAAGACAGACAAGAAGTAGTGTTTTTTTCGGCGCGAAGGCATACTTCAGGTCTGTCGAGTGTCGAGAAAATCGCTGCGACGCAGTCGATCGAAGTTTTTACGGCGTCATCAACATGAGTAAGACAATCTACTGCTGTAATGAATTAATCCGCGTCTTTATCAGGAGCCGATGCTCCGCCAGCCAACGGTGATGCCATGAAAAACAATCCGTTCTCTACCTTGTTGAACTTTGTCTTTCGTGGCACAGCCAAGGTGGTGCATCTGCTCCTGGGCCGACTTTCCTGGCAACCGCCTCCCTGGTTGCGCTGGCTGATCGCACGCCCTCTGATCGCTTTAGTCCTTTTGCTGCTGCTCGGCTCTTCCTGTATTGCCGGTTGGTACGGCTGGCAGTGGTATAGCCACCTCCCTAAACCGCACACGGTAGCCTATAGGATTGCCCCTCCCCAGAGTACCGATTACACCAAGACTCCTGCAGAAGTGTATCCTCTTCAGATCCGCTTTGCCGAATCTGCCGCCCCCTTGGAGCGGATCGGCAAGGCTGTGGTCAACGGGCTGCGCCTCGAACCGGCACAGACCGGGACTTGGCAGTGGCAGGATGATCGTACCCTGGAATTCAAACCAGAGGGGGACTGGCCTATCGGGAGAAATTTCCGTCTTAGTTTTGCCGAAAAAGGCTTTTTTTCCTCTGGTGTTCGCCTACAAAACTACCAGTCTACATTTGCCTCCGCACCCTTCTCCGCCCGCATCAAAAGCGCTGAGCTCTATCAGGATCCGCTCGATCCAACCTTGAAAAAGCTGGTCGCCGGCATTGATTTCTCCCATCCGGTCGATCCTGCCTCCCTGGGAAGCAACATTCGTCTGCAATTGGGCAAGGGGCTGAGTTACCGCGAGCCATCCCAGGCTGATTTTACCCTTAAAGTAGAAAAGGACGGTCTCCATATTCACCTGCATTCAGCTGCCCTGGCAGTGCCGCTGGAATCAACGCCGATCACTCTGCGCCTGGAGAAAAAAATTGTGTCCCTGCGGGAGCATATGCCGCTTGCCCAAGCTCTCACTCACACCCTCCAGGTACCTGGTCGCTACCAGCTCAGTTTTTCCGATATTCAAACCCGTTATGTCAATAATCCCCAGGGCGAGCCGCAACAGGTGCTGACCCTGGAGAGTTCCTTCCCGGTGGCAGACGAGGTCATTGCCAAGCATGTGCAGGCCTGGCTGCTGCCACCCCGTAAAAATGGATGGAGCCTGAGTACCGTCAACCAGTCCGATCTTACCCAGAGCGTGCCCCTGACCCTGGTCCCCAGTGTTGAGCCGCTCAACACCCACCACAGCTTCACCCTCAAAGTGCCGATCAAACGTCAGCTGGTGGTCAAGGTGGACGAACATGTCGAGGCCGTGGGTGGGTACCTGATGAAAGAGCCGCTCATCACCCTGCTCTCAAGCGGCGAGTATCCCAAGGTGGTCAAACTGCTGGGCGATGGCGCACTGCTCAGTCTTCACGGAGAAAAACAGGTCGGTTTCATGGCCCAGGGCGTCCCAGGAGTCAAGGTGGAGATCGCCCGGTTGGTTCCCGGCCAACTCCATCAGTTGGTGGACCAGAATTACGGCCAATTTGGCCAACCCTCGGTCTACAATGACGATTTTGACCGGTTGGTCGAGCGGCAATCCTATACGCGAGAATTCGGCGCTGTTGATCCGAGCAAACCAATCTATGATGCAATCGACCTTGGATCGTACCTGGGCAACGAGGGTGGCCGCGTAGGCGTTTTTGTCCTGCGGATTACACCCTTTGATCCAAAGTATCCCCAGCGTAGCTACAGCGATTACGTGCAAAGTCCTTCCTCTGGTGACCGCCGCTTTATTTTGGTCACTGATCTGGGCATCATCAGTAAGCGAACCTTGGATGGCGGCCAAGAGGTCTTTGTCCAGTCGCTCAGTCGGGGCCAGCCCGTTCCCCAAGTGACCGTGGCCGTGGTTGGCCGCAACGGCTTGACCGTGGCTGCAGGTCAGACCGACACCCAGGGGCACATCCGTTTTGCCCAGATGAATGATCTGAAGCGGGAAAAAACACCGATCATGGTGGTGGCCAGCCTGGGCCGAGATCTGTCTTTCCTGCCCCTGGGGCGCGATGAACACCAACTTGATTTCTCTCGATTTGATATCGGTGGGGCGGCCAATCAAACCAGTCCCAACCAGGTATCCGCCTCCCTGTTCACCGACCGCGGCCTTTATCGGCCAGGAGAAACCGCCCACATCGGTTTTATTCTGCGGACTGCGGGTTGGCAGCAAAATATTGACGGCATGCCGGTGGAGATCGAAATCACCGATCCTCGCGGTATGGTGGCCTTTAATCAACGACGAACGGCCACTGCCAGCGGATTGGACGCCCTTGATTTCACCACCAGGGACAATGCCGCCGCCGGCTCCTATTCGGCATCGATCTATCTGGTGAAAAACAACCAGCGTGCCACCTTTATCGACAGCGTTGAGTTTATAGTGCGCGAGTTTGAACCGGACCGGATGAAAGTCGATCTCCGTCTCTCGGAAACGGATCCAATCGGTTGGCTCCTGCCGGATCAGGTCAAGCCGGTGGTCACTGCCCGCCATCTCTTTGGGGCCGATGCCTCTGACCGACGGGTCACCGCACAAATGGAACTGTCCCCCTCCTTCCCTGCTTTTGCAAAGTTTCCGCAGTATCGTTTCCATCTTGAGGGCATGCTGAAAGACGGGGTGGACGAACCTCTGGCCGAAACCCGTACCGGCACAGGCGGCCTGGCCGAGTTGCAACCCAACCTGCAACGGTTTACCGCCGGTGCTTATCGTCTGCGCTTGACCGCACGAGTCTACGAAGCCAAGGGCGGGCGTAATGTGGCTGCAAGCGAGGAAACCCTAGTGGCCTCGGTTCCCTATCTGGTCGGGGTACGCAGTGCGGATATGCTTGATTACGTCACTCAGGGGGCGAAGCGAAGCTGCACCTGGCTTGCGGTCAAGCCAAATCTTGAGCCTACGGCTGTGGACCAACTCGAGCTTTCCCTGATCGAATTTCAATCTGTTTCCGTACTGGTCAAGCAGGAAAGCGGCACCTATAAATATGAGTCGCGGCGCAAGGAAGTCGTGCGTAACAAACAAATGGTGCAGATTGCACGCGCCGGAACAGAAACCCCCTTGCCCACCAACGAGGCAGGCGACTTTGCCTATGAACTACGCGACAGCAAGGGAACCTTACTCAACAAAATCAGTTGGACCGTTGCTGGCGCTGGCAATCTTAGCCGCTCACTTGAGCGGAATGCCGAGTTACAGATCAAACTCGACAAAACCTCCTACGCTCCGGGTGAACCCATCCATATTAACCTGCGCGCACCCTACACCGGTGCAGGGCTGATCACCATTGAACGTGACAAAGTGTATGCCCAGGCCTGGTTCACCACCGATACCACCAGCAGCGTGCAGACGATCATTGTCCCGCAAGGGTTGGAGGGCAATGGCTATGTTACGGTGCAGTTTCTGCGCGATCCGAACTCTGCGGAAATTTTCATGAGCCCGCTATCCTCCGGGGTCGCACCTTTTTCAGTCTCCCTTGCTGCCCGTACCCTGCCCCTAACCCTGCAGAGTCCGAAAACCATTGAACCGGGCCAGGATTTGCAGATCGATCTTTCCTCCAAAGAGACTGCCAAAGCGGTAGTCTTTGCGGTGGACGAGGGCATTCTTCAGGTTGCTCGCTACAAAACGCCGAATCCTCTGGCCCATTTTTTTGAAAAACGCAGCCTGGATGTGCAGACCTCGCAGATTCTCAGCATGATCCTGCCTGAATTCAGTCGACTGATGGCGGCGGCTGCTCCCGGTGGCGGTGGCGACGATGCCATTGGATCCCATCTTAATCCTTTCAAACGCAAACGACAGGGACCGGTGGCCTACTGGTCCGGGGTGGTTGATCTACCCGCCGGTGGCCGCAGTTTTCATTACCAGGTGCCAGAGGGATTCAACGGCCGGTTGCGCATCATGGCCGTCGCTGTAACCGCACAACGCATCGGTGTAGCCACCGAGGTCAGCGAGGTTCGCGGCCCCTGGGTGCTGACTCCCAATGTTCCGGCCTTTGTCGCGCCAGGTGATCGCTTTACCCTTAGCGTGGGAGCATTCAGCAATCTGAACAAGACCAGTACGGTGCAGCTCAGCCTGCGCCCCGGTAAGGGGTGCAGGCTGCAAGGGGATACAAACAAAAGCCTGGAAGTGGAGCCCGGACGTGAAGGCGTGGCCGAATTCCAGCTCTTGGCTACAGAACAACTGGGCTCTTCCGAGCTTGTGTTTATGGCGGAAAGTGCGGAGGGCAAGGCGCGTATCGCTGAGTCGGTTTCGGTTCGCCCGGCAACTCCTTATCGGGTAGCGCTGCGTACAGGCTCTTTTGTCGAGGCTGGTTTCAGCCTGCCTCGACAACGCGATCTTGTCAGCGAATATGGCCAAGTTTTGCTTGGTTATGCCCGTTCACCGCTGGTATGGGTTCAGGGGCTGACCACCTATCTCGACCATTATCCCTATGAATGTACGGAACAACTGCTCTCCAAAGCCATGCCCGCCCTGGTGGCTGCAGGTCCGGATGTGCTTAAACGAGCTGACTTTGCCCCGATCAGCCAGGCCTTCAGCCTGTTGCGTCAACGCCAGAATGAGTCCGGCGGGTTTGGACAATGGGCAAGCAACCTGGTGGTACAACCGGATATTTCCGTTTATGCTGCCGATTTCCTCATCGAGGCTGGCGAGCACGGGCTTGCCGTTCCCCGCGATTTGCAGGAGCACAGTCTCCACTTCCTCCAACGGATTGCCGTCGGGCGCAGCGAAGGGCTTGCCGAGCTACGCACCAAGGCCAGGGCGATCTACCTGCTCACCCGCACGGGTCAGGTAACCACGGCCCCACTCATGGCCACAATCGAGCAGCTGGAAAAACACCATCAGGATACCTGGCGCACCGACTTGATTGCGGCCTATCTGGGGGCGAGCCAAATCCTCATGAAACAGGAAAAAGCAGGAAAAGAGTTGCTCTCTGGCGTTCCCTGGGCAACGTTGAAATCGGCTCCGGGGCCAGTCGATGCAGGTTTGTATGAGGATGCGCTCAGTCATGATGCCGAACTGCTCACCCTCTTGAGCCGTTATTCCCCCGAGAAGCCTCTGCCCGATAATCTATTGAGCGAGTTTGGAAAGCAGATCTCCGAGGGCCGGTATCACTCGCTTTCAGCCGCGTTGATGATCCGTGCCTTTTCCGACTACGGCCAATCAACGGCCCATCAGTCCAATACCCTTTCAGCCGAGCTAGGTCTGGATGACAACTCCGGCAATCGTCCGGCGCCACTGGTTTTACAACCCAATACCGTAGTGCCGCTCAACTGGGGAAAAATCATCCTGCGGCAAGAAAAAGCCGGAACCCCAGCATTTTTTCAGCTGACCGAGGCGGGATTTGATCGGACACCGCCGTCTGAAAAACTGAGTCAAGGAATCGAACTCAGCCGTGAGTATGTTGATGATCAGGGCACGGCGCTAAGCCAGATTCAGGTCGGTCAGGAATACACCGTGCGATTGCGATTGCGGGCCACAGAGCGCGACAGCCTCAGCGAGATTGCAATTGTCGATCTCCTTCCCGGTGGACTGGAACCGGTGGTGGCGCCGCCAACGGATGAAGCGGAAGAATACTCCGAAGAACAGGAACCAGGAGAACAGACCGCCGCATCCGTTTCAGGTTGGGAGCCTGCCTTTGTCAATATCCGCGATGATCGGGTGGTGCTCTACGGGACCTTGAGTCGGGATGTGGCCACCTACGAATACCGGGTACGCGCCACCAATGCCGGAACCTTTATTGTTCCTGCACCCTATGCCGAAGGCATGTACGACCGGACACTGCAGGGCCGTGGCGAGGGCGGCATCCTGACTATCCTTGAACCGTGAGCGGTACAATCGAGGTTGGGCGCAGGTGTAAAAAAACAGGGGTCTTCTTTGCCGGGGTCGCAGTGTTTGCAGCAGCCCTGCTCTGCTGCCTGCACTTTATTCCAGCCGATCCACTCGCAGGCAACATCCCCTGTTCCCACCTGATTCGGTCGGCCGACGGTGTCGTCCTTCGTCTCACCCTGGCCTGGGATGGGCAGTACCGCCTATGGACCCCTCTTGTCGATATTGCCCCACAAACAGTGGAGGCTCTTCTACTCAAGGAGGATCAGTCCTTTTTTTCCCACCCCGGGGTCAATCCTGTCTCGCTGTTGCGTGCCGCTTGGTCCACCTACATTATGCACCAGCGTCAGGGCGGCTCTACCTTGACCATGCAACTGGCACGCAGGCTTCATCGGCTCAACACCCGTACTTTTGGCGGCAAATTTAAGCAGATCGCCCTTGCCCTCTGGTTGGAGGCTCGCCACAGTAAAAAAGAAATCCTCGAGGCCTATTGCAATCTCGCCCCCATGGGCGCCAATATTGAGGGGCTTGGTGCCGCAGCCCAAATTTACTTCAACAAGCAGGCAAAAGAGCTCAGCCTGACCGAGGGCTTAGCCCTGGCAGTCATGCCCCAGAATCCCTCTGGTCGTTTCGATTTTGACCGGGAACAACAACACGCACGGATGCGCCTGAGCGAGATCTGGGGTGAAAAGCACCCAGAAGATAAAGCGCTGCTGACGACTCTTCACGATCAACCCTTTAAGGGCAGAAGCCGCCGTTCCCTCCCTTTTCTTGCGCCCCATTTCTGTGACCAGATCCTCCAATCAGCCCCAGCCAACAATCTTCAGGTAATAAACACCACCCTCGATTCCCGGTTGCAAGGGTTGCTTGAACGCATGCTCGCACGCTATATCAAAAACCGAAATCGACAGGGCATTGTCAATGGTTCCCTGCTCCTGGTTGACCGGAGGAATATGGCAGTCAAGGCTTTGGTGGGGTCGGCTGATTTTTTTGACCAAACCCTCCACGGGCAGGTGAATGGGGTCTTGGCTAAACGTTCTCCCGGATCGACCCTCAAGCCTTTTCTCTATGGACTGGCCATTGATCAGGGACTGATCCATCCCCAAACAATCCTCCGCGATGCGCCCACCGCCTTTGGCGCCTATCAGCCGGAAAATTTCGATGGTCGTTTTATCGGACCTATTTCCGCACGAGAAGCCCTGATTCGCAGTCGCAATGTGCCTGCAATCTGGCTGGCCAATCAGCTGCACAATCCATCGCTTTATGGATTTCTCCAAAGCACAGGTATGACTGGCCTCCGTTCCGAGGAGCACTATGGCCTCTCCCTGGTCTTGGGCGGCGGGGAGTTAAGCATGGAGAAGTTGGTCGAGCTCTATGGTCTTTTGGCTAATCAGGGAAAGTTGCACCCGCTGCGCTACCGGATGAAGGATCCCATGACCAAGGGTATATCTCTGATCTCACCCCAGGCAGCCTTTATGGTGAGGAATATGTTAGCCAGCAATCCCCGTGCGGATGGAGCCGCAGATCAATATAATCGAGGCAATCATTGGCCGATAGCCTGGAAAACCGGCACCTCCTGGGGCTTTCACGATGCCTGGACCGTGGGGCTGGTTGGCGACTATTTGCTGGCGGTCTGGATCGGCAATTTCGACGGCAAAGCCAACCCTTCCTTCATTGGGCTCAAAGCGGCCACCCCGCTATTCTTCCAGCTCGCCGATGCCCTGGAATTGACCTTGGCCGATGAGCAGCCTTCTCCTCCTCAACCGCCTACGGGACTGATCGAAGTCGAAGTCTGTCAGGCCTCGGGCGAACTACCCAATCGCTGGTGCCCGCAGACAGTAAAGACCTGGTTCATTCCCGGAAAGTCACCAATTAAGGTTTCCACCTTGCATCGACCGGTGATGGTCGAGCGGCGAAGCGGCGCCGCGGCCTGTCCGCCCTATGATCCGCAACTGACCAAACTTGAAGTTTTTGCCTTCTGGCCCTCAGATCTTGAACGTCTTTTTTGTGTCGCCGGGCTGCCACGGCGATCGCCACCGCCCTTACCAAAGCAGTGCAGCGAACGAGACTCTGGAATTACCGGTGATCCGCCACGGGTAAACTCCCCCCTCAACAACGTAATCTATACCCTGCGGCTCTCTAAACCCGAGCAAAGCATTGAACTAGCCGCAGCGATTGATGGGGAGAGTGAGCGGATGTACTGGTTTGCCGACAACCTCTATCTCGGCAGCAGGAACCGCGGCACCAATTTTTCTTGGCGACCGCCCCAGGCCGGCATCTTCGGTTTAAGCGTGGTAGATGACCAGGGACGTAGTACGGGCAGAACGGTTACCGTGGAGTTTTTGCCCTGATGAAGTGATGGCAGGAATCCAGCTGATGCACGGAAGTCGGTAAGAGGATCCCAAGAGGGAGGCAAAGAGAACTACAGACAATCAGCAGCAGAATAGTATTCTTCCAGTGGGGTGATATCGGGAATGACAAATGAGCCGCGGCCCTGTTTGCGCAAAAGTTTTTGACGGATAAGACGGTTGAGTTGGGTAGAGACGGTCTGTCGGCTACTGCCAACCAAACGCGCAATCTGTTCTACCGAAAGATTGATATGGAGCACGACCGCACCATCCTGCTGGGGTTGGTGCTGTTTGGCCTCTGTGAGCAGCAAAGAAAGCAGCCCGGAGCTCGCTGAGTTCCGGGCGTTGCAGCCATTCGACAAGATTCTCTTCTAAAAATTTCATTAAATATACGCACCATGACCGCCATGAAGAGGGGGAGCTCTTAATGGTTGTGGACTCTTCGATGGCTAAATACCCGTTGCAGGTGACGAGCCGAAAGAGAGAGTAAAATCAATGTAGCCCCAACCATTAACCAATGCGGCAGGGCCTCCCGCACCTGGCCGATAGTGGCCACCGCCGAAAGCCCAAAGCTCAAGTAAGTGAAGTCGAGGAGCAGACCACAGAGGACACTGATCGCAGCAATGGAGGCCAAATAAATTGCAAGTCCTTGTTTGCCCAAAATCTTGACCAAAACCGCCAGCGCGGCCACATTGGTTGCCGGACCGCTCAAAAGGAAGACCAGAGCAGCCCCAGGACTGACCCCCTTGAGAATCAAGGCCGCTGCGATCGGTGTTGAGGCAGTGGCACAGATATACATCGGCACCCCAGCAACAAGCATGAGCAGCATGGAGCCAAGGCCACCGCCGAGATGACGACTGACAAAGTCATCCGGCACGAGGGTGGTGATGATGGCGGCAATGGCTATACCGATGAAAAACCAACCGGCCAGATCACCCCAGATCTCGTTAACCGCATATTTCACCCCAGCTATAATTTTGTTTTCGTTTTCCTTTTCCTGGCTCAGCTGGCAACCACAGTGTTCATCAGAACAGTTGGCAAGGCTCAAAGAGGCCATTTGCAGAGGGGGCGGTCCAGCCGCTTGATCCCCGTCTCCGATAAAATTTTCCAATACGCCGGCGACAAAGGCGGAAATGAAAGCTGCCACCGGCCGGGCAATGGTCATCAAGGGATCAAGCAAGGCCCAGGAAATGGCAATCGAATCTGCTCCGGATTCCGGCGTGGAAATAAGAAAGGCCGTCGTTGCCCCTTTGTTGGCGCCCTGGCGTTTGAGTTGAGCCGCAGCTGGCAACACGCCACAGGAGCAAAGGGGAATCGGCACTCCCAACAGGGCGGCTTTGAATACGGATTTGATTCTCCCCTTACCCAGATGTGCGGACACAAAGTCCGGGGAGAGAAACACCTTGAGCAAACCGGCAACCAAAAGTCCGAGCAGGATGTAAAAAGACGACTCTTCCAGAAGATGCCAAACTGCGCTTAAGAAAACGATAGGGTATTGCATAAGAAATTCTCAATATACAAACTGTACAGGTTCACTCGAAGCCTACGGTCAAATTCATCTCTATGCTGATTTTGATGGACTCGTAAAAAGTCCATCACACTCTAAGAGATGCCATCAGGTATGTCGAGTGCCCGGAAAAACGCTGCGACGCACGAAATCGAAGTTTTTACGCCGCCATCAATTTTTAATTCCTAGTCCAGCAAAGCCAGTTACTCTCTAATATGCTCCAACGTCACATGGATAAGGGTGTGCACATGATCATCGTTAAGTCGATAATACAGCACTTGGCCCTGGCGGCGGTTTTTCACCAGAGCCATCTGACGCAGCATCCGCAGCTGGTGGCTGACCGCAGATTCAGAACTGCCCAAAAGGGCTGCCAGGTCGCAGACACACATTTCCTCGTGTCCAAGGGCCCATAAAATACGCAAGCGGTTAGGATCCCCCATGGCTTTAAACAGTGCAGCCATGTCCTCATATTCTTCTGCCGACAAAGCCTGCTCCCGGGCTTTTGTCACCTGATCTTTATGGATGCAACGTATTCCACAAAGATCATCCTGCTCCTCAAAATGATCCATCTTTAGCCTCATTAAAAATATATGCACATATGTTCATATATCAATTTACTACCAACGTACTCCCGCATCGTGGTCGAGTCAAGTATTCTTATTTCGAGTTGGATCTGTTCCTCGCATGCCCCTGATTATTTCTTGTAAATCGAAGTGTGATGGACTCATAAAAAATCCACCACACTTCAACATCCAACCATCGGCCGTTTTGAACGCGTGCGCTCAGGTTTACCTGTTATCGCCCTGTTACGGGCACCATGACCAACCCACCTTGCTACCCACCAGAAAACGCGTACACGCTGTACGATGCATCCCTGTATAGTTTTCGCAGTCCCTTCTTGCGCAATTTTGTCTTTCTTTATTCCGGGTCCATTTGTCAATTCACCGTGGAGATGCTACAACGATCATAACAGCAAGCCGAACCACTCACTGAGTTTTGAGGGTAGGGTCTTTTGATAACCGGAACAACAGGAGGTGCATCATGATCAACGAGAGGGAGCTACAACGAGGGATAACCACTACCCGGGCAATCTGGTTTGCCCTCTTTGCATCGCTCATTATTTACGTGTGTATTGCGCCGATGCTCTTTGACGTAGCCCGAGTTTCCTTTTCCCAGGAAAGTTATCGTACCCTGCGTATTGCCCTCATGGCCATGGCCGTTCTCACCCTGATGCTCACCTGGTTTTTACGCAAATATCTGCTGGCAGCTCCGCGAGGAAAACGATCGGAGAAAAACAATCAACACCCAGCGGTTGCCCGCTATTTATCGGTGATGATGGTGGCCATGGGCATGTCTGAGTCCATCGGCGTTTATGGGCTAGTGCTCTATGTGCTTGGTAAAAACAGCCAGGATCTTTATCTCCTGACCCTGCTCTCCGCAGGCTCTATGCTGCTCTATTTTCCCAAACGGCCGGAAATCCTCACCTTGGCCGAACGATTTCCCACCGAAGATCGCTAACCGAGACGAGTATAGATCCTCGACCCAACCTCATCCTTTCTTTTAAATTTCTCCCAACGACTGCCAATAACCAGGCCTTGAGAATCTTCATTATTTTCAAGGTACAATGTGGTGGCACAGGCGCCTGATATATACGAATAATCTTCTTGCTGTCTACCTTGGCCCCTCTTTTTCAACTCACTAAATATTGGTATTTTTTACACCCTGAAAAAAGAGCATCTACGCCTCGATTTGCATCGAATCAGCGCTTGAAAAAATCATTCGGCAGCGGTATGCTTGCGCCATATTCCCGGGGCGCGCTCGATATATGATCATCCACTGTTCCAAGCATTTCCCCCCATTGCTTAGCCATGCATCTCACCAACAATCCTGACCGGGAACCCAATTTCATTACAGGTACCTACGTTTGATGAATAGCCCCGAGCCGTCTGTCCAGCGGCCTCTCCCTCTCCCGCCTTCGACTGAATGCAACCGAGAAAGCTTTGTTTTTCTTGATCAACGCGGCAAACGCTGGCCACGCTTCAAAAAAATGGCTTTTATCGGTTCTCTGCTCATCTTTGTTGCAGCCATTCTTTTTGTCCAGACCCTGGTGTTGCCTTCAGATCTGAGCCTGCCGCCTTCGGTACAACAGCTGAAATCTCGTCTTAAAGCGCTGCAAACGCAAATAAAGGCAGGAAAATCCAGCAAACCGCTGTGGCTTGATTACGCCAAAAAACCGACGCATGCGAACAAAGCTGGGACGCCACATCACTCTAAGCTCATCGCCTCTTCACGCGTACTACAGCACGATAAACCCCTGCCCCATGCCGGGGAGAAAGAGATCCGTCTCGGGTTTTATGAAGGATGGGATCCAGACAGCCTTGATTCGCTTAAAGCCCATGCCGACCAGTTGACCCATATCTGTCCGGACTGGATGCTTCTCAATGGTAGTGGAACCATAGAGGTGCGTACCGACGAGCAGGTCTTGGCCGTAGTCGAAAATCATGATTTACAGCTCATGCCCCTGCTGCAAAATCTGGGTGAAAATGACACCTGGCATGCCGAGGCGGTAGAGTGGATCATTAACGGCACGGAACAACGACGTCAGGCCTTTATTGCACAACTGATTGAGGCGCTTAACACCATGGATGCCGACGGTGTCGTGCTTGACTGGCAGCAGGTGGACCCCTCCTACCGCGATGCGATGAGCAGCTTCTTGACCAGTTTGGCTCTTGCGCTGCATCAGCAACAGCTGGAGCTTTGGCTCTGTACTCCGGTAGGACGCGAACTCAAGGTGTTCGATCTGGATCATTTATCCCGCCATGTCGATCATTTTGTCGCCTTACTTCACGACGAGAACGCTGAAAGCGATCATCCCGGCCCCATTGCCTCTCAACCCTTTTTCAAGGGCTGGCTCACCACCTTGGTCGACGGATACGGCAGACCACAGCAGTGGATTATTTCCCAGGGTGCCTACGGCTATGACTGGTCCGAAGGGGCTCATGAAGGCGAGCATGTCAGTTTCCAGGACGTCATGAGTCGGGCCGGCCACTCCGACCAAGCCAACTGCGGTTTTACGCCGCCCGAAGCCAATCCTCATTTTGTCTATGACGACGGCAAAGCAGTGCATACAGTTTGGTTTCTCGATGCAGTGACCTTTCTTAACCAGTTGAGTCTGGTTCGTGCCCACCACGCAGGCGGTATTGCCATCAACCGTTTAGGCAATGAAGATCCGGCTCTCTGGCAGGTGCTCGACATGGAGACAACCGCGCCGCTTTCGCAAAAAAATCTTGCGGATCTTGGCCAACTCCCCCCTGGTGATGGCATTGCCCACATCGGCGATGGCAATCTGATCACCATCGTCGATGAACGCAGCCAGGGGGTACGCAGGATTCAGCATAACCCAAAGGCAGAACTTGGCCTGCGCTATAGCGAAGCCTATCAACGCTTTCCTTCGTATTTGACTATCCTCCATCAAGGTCGCGGACCGGCAGACGGCGTGTCCCTGACCTTTGACGACGGTCCGGACGACGAATGGACTCCTCAGCTTCTCGATATCCTGCAACAACATGGAGTAAAGGCGACTTTCTTTATGATCGGCGCCAACATGGAAAAACACCCGGCAATCGTCCGCCGTATCCTTGACGAGGGACACCTGATCGGGGTGCACACCTACAGCCATCCCAATATTGCCTTGGTCTCCGATGAACGAGCCCATCTGGAACTCAATGCCACCCAACGGTTGATCGAATCCATTACCGGCCATCGCACTCTTTTATTTAGACCTCCGTACAATGCCGATACCAATCCTCACGATCCCGAGGAACTGGTTCCGATCAAGCTGGCCCAATCCATGGGTTATGTGACTGTGACCGAAGACATCGATACCGAAGACTGGGACAAACCCGGAGTTTCGGTGATGCTTGCCCGAGTCAAGGAAGGACGGCAACAGGGGGGCAATATTATCTTGATGCACGATGCCGGTGGCGACCGAAGCCAGAGCGTGGCGGCCCTGCCGCAAATCCTCGACTATCTTCATGCTCGAGGCGACCGTGTTCTCCCGTTACCGCAGTTGCTTGGCGTCCCGTTCCAGCAACTGATGCCGATCGTGCCGGTCAACCAACAACCCTGGACCCGAATGATCAGTAACAGCGGTTTCACCGCCATCCATGAAGTGACCAATTTTTTCTGGGCCTTTATGATCGTGGCCACCGTACTCACAGTGCTGAAAACCCTAGCGGTTTCTTGGTTGGCTATTCACAACCGTAGCCGGGAAGAGGCCAGTCAGGAACCATTCACTCCAGCGGTGAGCGTGCTTATCGCAGCCTATAACGAGGAAAAAGTTATCGGCGAAACCCTGCGAACGGTTTTGCAAACCACCTATGAAGGACCCATGGAGATCGTGGTGGTCGATGATGGATCCAGTGACAACACCGTTGCCATTGTTGCCCAAATGGCCGCAGAAGATGATCGCATTCGCCTGATTCGCCAAATGAACCACGGCAAGGCGATTGCGCTGCGTACCGGCCTGAATGCGGTTCATCATGCCCTAGTCGTTACTCTGGATGCCGATACCCAGTTTACCCCCTCCACCATCGGCGCCTTGGTACAACCGCTTGCCGATCCACAGGTGGCAGCCGTCAGCGGCCGGGCTCGGGTGGGCAACGCCAAAACCCTGTTTGCCCGTTTCCAGTCGCTAGAGTACAGCTGTGGTTTCAACCTTGATCGCAGGGCCTATCACCAACTCAACTGCATTACCGTGGTTCCGGGAGCGATCAGTGCCCTGCGGATAAGTGCGGTGCAGGAGGCCGGTGGAATCAGCAATGATACCCTGGCCGAAGATACCGACCTCACCCTGGCCTTGCATCGCCTCGGCTACCGTATCTGCTACACCGCCAAAGCCATCGCCTGGACCGAGGCCCCGGAAACCCTCCGTGCCTTTGCCAAACAACGTTTCCGTTGGGCTTTCGGCACCTTGCAGTGCCTATGGAAACATCGAGACCTACTTTTTAATAGCCGCTATAAGGCATTGGGATGGTTCAGCTTGCCCAGCGCCTGGTTTTTCAATATTTTTCTCGTGGCTTTGGGCTCGGTAATCGACCTGATTTTACTGCTGAGCCTGCTGATCAGTCCGGCCAATCTTATTCTCTATCTCTACTTTTTTATCTTCCTTGCTGCAGATCTTCTTTTGGTTGCGGTTGCCTGCCGAGTGGAACGCGAACCGCTTACTCAAATCTGGCTGGTGCTCCCGATGCGATTTGTCTATCGACCAGTACTGAACTACGTGGTGGTGAAGGCGATTCTACGGGCACTCAAAGGGGTCTGGGTCGGCTGGGGCAAGCTTGACCGGACGGCATCGGTATCCGCTCCTGACCAATCCATTAAGAGCTAACCCATTTGAACTGCACCTATTTTAAGGAAGGAAATATCTTCATGACTATGACTCCACATGCATTCCGTTCTCCTGTGGTGCTCCTCTTGCTGGGTGTCTGTTTGCTTATTTTCTGTGGTGGCGAAGGCAATGCCAACGCAGAAAATCCCCTGTCCCCGACTCCAGCAACGAATCAGGGGCCATTGAAGCTGCTCATGCCGCAAAAGAGTGCCTACACCGGGGCGTACGTTGATTTCGGTGAGGGAGAATCAAACGTCACCTACGATGCCTTAGTCGGATTTGAACAGTTGACCGGAAAACACCTGGCTGTGGTCGGCTTTGGTAATTTCTGGGGTGACCAGGCCTTTCCGGACAAATCCGTGCGCATTGTTGCCGCCTATGGCGCTGTCCCCATGTTGTACTGGTCTCCCTGGGATAAGCCCTATTCCGAAAGCAAAGGGCCGGATCGTTTCAATCTCCATCACATCCTTTCTGGTCAATGGGACAGCTACATCGATGCCTGGGCCGATGGTGCCCGTGCCTACGGCAAGCCGCTTCTGGTGACCTGGGGCCTGGAAATGAACGGCATTTGGTTTCCTTGGTCCGGTAAATATTACGGCGGCGGAAAAATAATCGGCCACAAGGATGGGCATCCTCTCTATGCCGGGCCGGAAACCTTTAAGCAGGCTTACCGTTATGTGATTGATAGGGTCCGAGCCAGAGGGGCCAATAACATCCTCTGGGGCTTCCATGTAAATAACTTTTCAGACCCACAAAAAGAGTGGAATAAGATGGCCCAATACTACCCTGGCAAGGAATATGTCGACTGGTTGGGGTTAAGCGTTTACGGTAAGCTGAATCGCTCCGAAGGGTGGGCAGATTTTGTCGACATGATGCATGTGCCCTACCACGAAATCGCAAAACTTGATGCGGATACGCCGATTTTTTTGGCAGAATGGGGCGTGGGCGAATTCCCCCCCGGCGACAAAGCAGGCTTTATCGGTAAAGCCTTTACCCTCATCCCTACCCAGTATCCCAGGGTACGATTGGCCGTGTTCTGGCATGAACGCTGGGAAAATTCAGACGGCAGTTTCAGCAATCTCCGGGCGCATTCCTCTCCCGAATCCCTGGACGCCTATCGCAAGGGTGTGGCTGATCCCTACTGGATCGATCAGCCAAAGTTTGCCCCTAAACCCTGAGTGTCGTTTGCCTCAAAAAACACGAAGAATTAGCTTGCTTACGACCTAACACATTGTTTTTGTTCGTCGTGGCTTTCCTTTTTGGGTTTTGCAAGGCTGTCGCAATTGGAGTACCATCAGGGCGACACCTGTCTCTATCCTAACGGCGATCCACTTGGCGGATTCCTACTTGCATTGGATAACCATATGAAATTTTTTATTGATTTTTTTCCAGTCCTGCTTTTTTTTCTCGCCTATAAGTTCTTTGGCATCTATGTCGCCACGGCTGTGGCCATTGCCGCAACCATTGTCCAAATTGCCTTCACCTGGTGGAAAACCAAGAAACTGGCGACCATGCAATTGGTTACCTTGGCGGTTATTGGTATCTTTGGCGGGCTAACCCTCTATTTTCGCGACGAACAGTTCATCAAATGGAAACCCACCGTGATCAACTGGCTCTTTGCCGTTGCCTTTCTTTTCAGTCATTTCATCGGCCAACGAACCGCCATTGAGCGGATGCTCGGGACTACCATCGCCCTGCCCCAGACGATCTGGCGCCGACTCAATGGTGGCTGGACCCTCTTTTTCCTCGTGTTGGGTGCGGCCAACCTCTATGTGATGACCTATTACGACAGCAACACATGGGTCAATTTCAAACTTTTCGGTATGCTCGGTCTCACCCTTGCCTTTGTCGTGCTCCAATCGCTCTATCTGGCACGGTACGTTCAGGACGTCGGAAAAGAGCAGTAAACCAACTCCATGCTGGATTATCCTCACTCTTGCCCTCTTGCCCTTCGGTTGCAATGAAGTTGGTTCGTCGCCATACCCAGGCCTCAACGCCTTCTCTGAAGGGCGTATGGTATGTTCTGGTTTTCGCACCCTGGTTGCTGGCCTGTCGAAGTGCCACGACAGGCGAACTGCCCTTTTCCAGCCTGGTGGCTGCTTTGTCCGCGTCGTTTTTACTGTTGGGGTTGGCCCTCTTCTGCGAGTCGAAGCCGAGGTGTGCAAAGCTGCTTGGATTCTTGGCCTTAATCTGCTCTGCCCTTGCCGGCTTTAAGTATTTTTCTTCAGACCCCCTTTTTGCCCTGCTTGGGGGCGTGGCATTGATCCAAGCAGGGTATTTTTTGGTTGAATTGCCCTGTGGCGGAGAGGGGTCCCGCCTGGAACCGGAGAATAATTCTTTTTTCAATAATGCTCGAAACAGTCTTTGCGCCTTGGCAGCAATGGCCACGGTTTCCTTTTTGCTCAACCCACGCCATCTTCAACTCGGGGAACAGGCGATCCTCATTGCAACTGTAGTCAGCCAGATACAGGTAGCCCTTTGGCTGCGAAGAGTCCTAATGAAAGCAAGGTGCAACTGGTGGTTGCTCTTTCCCCTGCTGTCCTCGGCGCTGGTCATGTTTGCCCTCACCGTGCAACTTGCCGCTCAGGCGGCATTGAGCGTTGCCCTTGTGAGCCTCTGGCTCTTACCCCGTGGACATCGGGGCTTGGTCGAACACCGTGAGCAGTGGTGGGAACCCTTTCTCAATCATCCGGCCAGGGTACTTATCAGTACCTTTTTCGGACTTTGCCTCCTGGGTACCCTGTTACTGCAACTGCCCTGGGCCGCTGCCCGCCAACCTCTTTCTCTCATCAATGCTGCTTTTACCTCGGTGAGTGCCGTCTGTGTAACCGGACTAACTGTGGTGGACACCCAATTGGATTTCAGCCTCTTTGGCCAGGGATGTATCCTGTTACTGATTCAGCTGGGAGGATTGGGCATCATGACCATCACCACCGTTGCCCTGCATGCCATGGGGAAACGACTCAGCCTGCGCCAGGAACGCCTCCTGACCACCCTTAACGAGACCAGCCACCAGGAATTGATTCAATCGCTGGTGACTATTGTTCGGTTCACCCTCATTGTGGAGGGAAGCGGCGCTCTACTGCTTGCCATTGGGTTTGGCCTTTCCGGTGCTGATTGGACAAGCGCCCTATGGAAGGGTATTTTCACCTCTATATCGGCCTTCTGTAATGCCGGATTTGCCCTGGACAGCTCCAATCTGCTGTCTTTCCAGCATCAGCCCCTTATTCTCCACACCGTGGCGATACTCATCATTCTCGGTGGCCTGGCTCCCTCCACCTGTATGCTGGTTTCCCGCTGGATTCGTTGCCAAAGGATCGGTCTTGCCCCGCGTATTGCCCTGGTAACCACCAGTGTCTTACTGCTTGTCGGCACCTGTTCTTTTCTTGTCTTTGAATGGGATCATGTGCTGAAGGGGCTTAGCTTTGCCGACAAACTGCATAACGCTTGGTTTCAATCCGTCACCCTGCGTACCGCCGGTTTCAACTCGGTGGATTTGTCCCCTGTTTTGCCCCCTACCCTGCTGGTGATGCTCTTTTGCATGTTCATCGGCGGCAGCCCCGGGGGAACCGCTGGCGGTATCAAAACCACCACCCTCGGCATTTTGGTGCTCACCTTCTGGACCACCATCACCGGCCGCGAATCGGTGATGGTCCAAAACAGACGAATTCCACCAAATTTTATATTCCGCACCATTACCATTTTTTTTGCCGGCGGCATCGTCTGGTCGGCAGTGGTTTTGGCCCTGGCTCTGACCCAGGCGCTACCGGCGCGTCAATTAATTTTTGAAGCCACATCGGCCCTGGGTACGGTCGGACTTTCCCTTGGAGCCACACCGCATCTTGATGTGATCGGCAAGATCATCATCATGTTGACCATGTTTATCGGCCGTATCGGCCCAATGACGCTCTTTACCCTTTTAAGCGCCGAGCACCAGAGCAGCCAATCCAGTTGTCCTGATGCTCGAATTACTTTGACCTGAGGCAGTATATGGCCCAACAAATATTGATTATCGGCCTTGGCCAGTTCGGTATGTCGCTTGCGCGAACCCTTTCAGAAAAGGGTGCCGAGGTACTGGCTGTTGATCGGAGAAAAGCACTGGTGGAAGAGGCCGCAGCCTTTGTCACCGAAGTTATCATGGTTGATGCCACCGACGAGACCGAGCTGTCCCGACTGGAACCGGCCAGGCGCGATTGCTGCATATGTGCAATCGGTGACGACTCCAAAGAGGCCTCCATCATCTGTACCGCGCTCCTGCGGCAAATGGGTGCGCCCTGGGTAATCGGCCGAGCAAACAACGCCATGCATCGCCGCATCCTGCAACTGGTCGGAGCACATCTGGTGGTTAACCCGGAGGAGGAATTCGGGCGGCGTTTTGCCAATCGGTTGATCAATCGCCATGTTATTTCCGATATGCCCCTGGGCGAAGACCTGCATCTCACCGAATTGGTGATCCATCCATCCATGGTCGGAAAATCTCTCATAGAGTTGGCCCTACCCAAACGATTCGGGGTCATGGTGGTGGCTATCCGCAGAGGAGCACCGAGCAAGGTACTGCAGCCAGATCCCCGCGAACCGCTTGAAGCCAACGACCGGTTAATCATCGTCTCCAGCGAAACCGCCATTCCCAAACTCACCAAGGGGATTTGAAATGCGCCTAGCACACGCGGTACGGGTCGGATCCTGGGTCCTGGTCGGGCTCAACCTGTTGATGGCGGTCGGCACCATAGCCGTCTTTTCACGCATGGCACCGGCCATTGAAGTGATTTTGGATCGCAACGAGCGTACGCTCCAGGCCTGTGAGGATATGCTCGCCATCCTGGCCGTGGTTGGAGACGGCAGCCGATTCTCCAAACCCGAAGAGCAGGAATTTCGTCGAGCCTTTAAGCGCGCCCAGGACAATATCACCGAGGATCAGGAGCCGGTGGCGCTGGCCCAGATTGAGCACCACCTCCAACCTCTGTTGGCTGGCGATACCCAAATCCGCAGCCAGAGCGTGAACGCCATTATCCACCTGGGAAAAATCAACCGCGATGCCATGACCCTGGCTGACCAACATGCCCAGCATCTGGGGCGAAACGGTGCCTGGGGAGTCGCCTTTATGGCAATCTCGGTCTTTCTCGCCGGGGTGGTGTTTATCCGTAGCCTCACCAGGCGAGTGGTGACGCCGCTTGAGGAAATCCATACTGTCATCAACGCCAACCGTAATGGGGATACCATGCGCCGCTGTACCGGGGTGGATTTGGCCCAGGATGTGTCAGCGGTGTTCACCGGGATCAACGAAATTCTTGACCAGCACACAACTGTGACCCATTTTGCCTCTGGATGCCCGGTTATCCCACCCCAACTGGCACCTCTCTCGGAGGTTACTGAAGAGGGAGCCAAGGGGGCAGATGAGTCATCTTGCTGAGCAGGTATGTCCATGTCGAAATAATCGCCACGACACAGTGGATACATTTTTTTACGACGTCATCACAATAAGTAGCTCTCTATTTTCGTTGCCACGGAGTCAAGCATGAATATTCTTCTTTTCAACGGCAGCCCTCGGAAGCGAGGTAACACCGATCTTCTCCTTGAACGCATTGAACAAACCATCCGTCGTGCAGGTTTCACGGCAGAACACATCAATCTGGCCCATCTCAAAATTCATCCCTGCACCGGTTGCGGTCATTGTGAAAGCGAGGGGCTATGTATCTTCAACGACGATATGGCACCCCTATATGACAAGATCGATCAGGCCAACCGAATCGTCATTGGCTCGCCTATCTATTTTTACGGAGTCACTGCCCAGACTAAAACCTTTATCGATCGTTGCCAGGCGCTGTGGAGCCGCAAATATCTTCTGGGTGAAATTAAACCTGAACGCGATTATCGTCGAGGCTATATGGTGAGCGTGGCAGCCACCGATGGGGGCAAGATCTTTGACGGTGCCCGGCTTACGGTTCGTTACGCCTTTGATGCCATGGAATTCAATTACAGCGGTGAATTGCTTGCTCAAGGGGTGGATGCCAAGGGGGCCATTATCAAAAAGGAAGGGTATCTGGAGCAGGCGCAACAACTTGGTCTGGAAATTTGCCGCAAATAAGATTTTTTTTTTGCTCTACCCCCAGGTAGGAGGCCTCCTTTTGAAAAAACTTAGCGTTCCGAGGAGATTACACGCTGCCATCCTGGCAGCCCCCCTGGTGCTTTGCATCAATGCTTCACCACCTTGTGCGGCAGAGAGGCAACAACCAGATCAACTCGAATCGGCCTTTCGTTTTTTGGTCAGCGATCGCAATCAGGGGGGTATTCTCTATACCGCCACCGCAGGATCGCTTAAGGGAAAACAGTTACCGTTAAGCTTTTACGATACTGCGGCCTATTGGGGCGAGCATGTCTGCAACGCAGCTGATTGCCGAGTCATTGACGAATATCATCCGCAGAATTTCACCCTGATTCCCCGCGATTCTCCAGCCGGCGATCTGCAGACCGAACGAGTAAATACCCACAACGGTACCAATATTTACGATGCAGCCACCTGGCAGATAGCCCTCATGCTTGGCCAAGCGCGTAATCGTTTCCAACTGCCTGGTAAGCAGGACGCCTATGCGTTAAGCTCTCACCAGAACCTTCTGCTACAGCAAGGACACTTCGCTGAGAGCCCTTCTCCTGCCGCCACTCAGACCCGTGGGGTAACTGCCGGGTCCGTATTTGTGTATAACCGGCAACAGATTACCGATCCTTATCAGGCCTACAGCTTTCGCATGCTGCCCAGGCAATGGCTTGCCGAAGATCCTTTTATAGGGACTAAATATGCTCAGTATTTAAGCGGCGTCGGGCTCCCCCCGTTAACCACCGAATATACTCTTGGTCGTATCAGCTGGACCGATTGGAAACCAATCACCGGCGAAAATGCCTGGGCTTTTCTCATCGGCCCGCTGCAGGCGGCAGCAATGCATTACCGCATTGATCAGGCCGATCATTATGTGCCGCTTCAGGACCCGGGGATTGAGAATGCACTCCATGTCCTGCCCACTTTTGCCGCAATGCAAAGCTCGGTTGGCGGCGTGTACTACGCACCAGCCGGGACAGTGGGCAATCAAGGGGCAGTGCTGGTCGACCCCTATTTTGTCTCGGTTGAAAATAACATCAGTCTCTACGCCGGTATTCGAATTTTCAACCAGGTGCTCCAACGTACCCTCTCACGCCAGCCTGATCTCACTCCAAAAGACCGAGACAGGATCAAACAGGCCCTGCACATCTGTGAGGTGATGGAACTTGGTGGGAAAAACAACAGCATATCCACAATGGGATTGCGATCCTTTCTGAGGCATCAGGCCTGGCAGAAGGGTGCGTTTGTTCAAGGAGGTTGGGCGGATAAACCTGGCTTAAAGCAGGCATGGAAGCCGTATTTTGGCACCAAGGCGATTGATGTCAATACCTGGGGTGTGGCGGGCATTGGTGCGGCGACCATTGATTCATGGCATGGATTCGGCGCTGCCTTCAGCCTCTGGCAGGAGGTTAAATCCTGGGGCGGCTACGGACAGGGAACGAACCTCTGGGGTGTTGGTTTTTCTGATCAGGACGGCAACGGTATCGATAGGGACGGAAACTATCGTGGAGCGGTACTTTCCGCCGAGTGGAGTTTTGGTGCCATTACCATGGTACGGGACATGCTTGACCATTACCGACGCTGCGGAAACGGAAAACAAGCCCAGCAACAAGCCCGGCATCACACTCAGATTCTGCAAGATGACGAAACCTCGATGCTGGCCGCAATGGAGACCTTGCAACTCACGACCTATGCCAACACAGCCTTCCCGGGGCAACCCACCAAGTTCAATGAGCTATTTTCCTTACCCACGAACCCCACCCTCTATGCCAGCCGTCGATTTCTTATTCCTTTTGGCTGGTACGCCAATCCCCTGCCCAGCACCTGCTCCACTTCCTGGAAAATAATGGTGGCCAACCGTTTCAATCCCTTTCAACCCATTGCTGACAAATAAGCGGATCTATGCAAACAGAAGAAGGGGCCTACACCGTATAGGCGTAACCCCCCTTGAAAGAAAAAACCAGGTACCTGCAAAAAACGACGAAGAGAAGAAGCTTATGCTCTCAGGCGTAGGTGTTAATCCTCGATCTTTCTTGAGTTTCTGAACTGGTGGCATTTTCAACACGTTGACTAGCCATGCCTTCCTGGTTTTCCTCTGTTGGACCCTGTTGTACCTGTTGAGGGGACTGTTGAATCGTCTGCCCCCCGGTGGTTTGGGGAGGCGTCTGAAACATGGGGTTGTTATAAACTGATCCGCTGATACCGTTGATACTCATGGTTTTCTCCCTGCTTCAAGATAGATGGTGACTCCGCTCCCACTCAGTCAATATGATGGCGTCGTAAAAACTTCGATCTACTGCGTCGCGGAGTTTTTCTCGACACTCAACATACCTGAGGTATGCCTTCGCGCCGAGAAAAACTCTGCTCCTTGTATATCTGTGTTTTTACTGAGCCACCTCTTAGAGTGTGATGGACTTTTTTCGAATCCATCAAATGTTCGCCGTTCTCTTTTCTACTTAGGCGGTAATATTGACAATAGTTCCCAATTCATTCCCGTTAGCTTGTGAAACCGGCCCCGCAGGCGTCTGCACACTCTGAGCATGGACAGGCTGTTAACAGTTTTGCTGATGAGATCCGCCGCCAGTTGTGGTTGCTGGTTAGTAGCCTTGAGAATAGATTGGCTTCCTTGAAGGGCAACAGATGCGAACTGCATAGTTCATTCACCACGTGCACTCGTTGAGATTGATTCATTATTATTTTAGGACTCCCCAAAAAAAAATCAAGGCCCATTTTGGGAAACAATATAAAAAGTTCGAAGCTACAATCACATACTGCCCAGATCGATAACAATTTCCCTTTGATTTAATTGAATAAAAAGCCCTTCTTCCGAGGGAAGATATTTTTTTGCTCGAAGCAAGTCTAGAAAATTAATCGCGCGTTTTGTATCTCGTCCGAATAGTGGTCGAACGCCGTTTCGACACCATACCGGCGATCACTAAAAAACCGAGGAAAAGGATGCAGCCTGCTCCAAGACCTATAAAAAAAATTGCCCAGCTATTTTTCCCCGTGCTGCCCTGTTCACTTGAAGGGGCCTGGCTCACCTCACCTGTGGTCGAGCTTTGTGCGCCCGGAGTGGTGGCAGAGGAAGGTTGATCTGCAGTGACAGTTGCTGAGGTCGCCGGTGGAGTAATAGGCGGTTGTGGCACTGCAAGTTCAGGCCTAGGAGGCACCATGGAAAAACCTTTAGAGAGTAATTCCATGGCCTTGGAATCCCGGACCTTGCGATCCTTACTTCCCATGACCAGGGAGATGATTCGCACCCCACCCTTCTTTGCCGTTGCAGCAATAGAGAAGCCTGCGGCCTGATAATAGCCGGTTTTCAATCCATCACAGCCAGAGTATTGGGTCAGCAACTTGTTATGATTGCGCATGTCGAATGAATTATTGCGGAATCCTCTGTTCTGGGTGGCGGTGTATTTGAGCGCTTCCGGTTTTTTCACCAAAGCCTGACAGAGGAGCCCCATATCGCGGGCCGTGGTTATATCCGGCTCCTGCCCTTCGGAGGGGGGCAAACCATGGACGGAATGGAACACGGTGCTGTTCATCCCCAGGGCCTTGGCCTTTTGATTCATCAGGGCCACAAATCCTTCCTTAGATCCGGCAATATGGGTGGCTAGGGCAACGGCAGCGTCATTAGCCGACTGGACCATCAGGGCATAGAGCAGATCTTCTACGGAAAACTGTTCCTTAGGATCGAGATACACCTGCGAGCCACCTGTTTTGGCGGCCTCAACGGTCACAGCCACCATCTCATCAAGTTTCAGTGCCCCCTGTTCGATGCGATCAAGGATCACATACAGATCCATCAGTTTGAGCACACTGGCGGGATACAACCGGGCATCGGCATTCGACTCAAATAGGGTTTTGCCACTGTCGGCATCGATTACCAAGGCAGAGACATACGGATCCTGAGCAATGGTTCGGAGTTGTTTTCGTGCCGCCCAAGTCGGCGTGAGCATCAAGAAAACGAGAAAAAGCGGGATCAGGCTGCGTTTCATGGTGGTTGGCTCCACAATTACCTTTGATATGAGAGAGTGGGCGATACGCCGTACTCAAAATCTGTTACGAGAACTGAGAACTACAAGGGCAAAACACCCTGAATAAAAAAACGAACTAAAGAGAATCGGGTGCAGACAATACGCATCAGGCAACATCTTCACCAACCCTCTGTAATCACATCCTTTATGCGAAAGAAAAGATTGCAGACCTCCACACAATTACTGGTAAAACCTGCCTCTGTCAAATACTTCCTCTCGGTAATTGGGCAACATTTTTAAATGACTCAATTTGTGAAAAAACAGAGGGAGCAGGAGAATATTAATCGCTTGCCTCTTGTGGTACACAGGGCTTTGCGCTATTGTGACGCCACTTCTCAGGGCAGGGTGAAATTCCCTACCGGCGGTGTATCCATGATGCGGCAGTCGTACCGTGGATGAGCCCGCGAGCGCCTGATTTCTCCAGAGGAATCAGGGTCAAGCAGATCCGGTGGAAAGCCGGAGCCGACGGTTAGAGTCCGGATGGGAGAGAATTCGGTTGACGATGGAGATCCGTCGTTTGTCCTCAAGTGCGTTGTCCGGCGCAAAAGTCGGTGTGTCACTTTTGAGTTCAAAAGTTGCGCGTATCTCACGTTCTATCACCAAAATCGGCATAGGGCCGGTTATTCCCGCACGCCCTGATTCTGGTCACTGATTTTCAGGAGGCAACCATGAATCAGACCCTTGATGTTTCCCTTTTGTCCCGTTTTGGCAACTCCACCCAACGCGTCGAACGCGCCTTGGACGATCTTGTTCAAGGCAAAGGTCTTTTACTCGTCGATGATGAAGATCGCGAAAACGAAGGCGATCTTATCTACTCTGCCGAGCATCTGACGCCTGCGCAAATGGCACTGATGATTCGTGAATGCAGTGGCATCGTCTGCCTCTGTCTCACCGACGAGAGAATCCGCCAGTTGGAGTTGCCGATGATGGTTGAGAACAACACCAGCAAAAACGGCACAGCCTTCACCGTCACCATCGAGGCCCGTGAAGGCGTTACCACCGGGGTATCGGCCCAGGACCGAGTAACGACCATTCAAGCCGCCATTGCCAAGAAGGCCAAACCTGCAGACCTGTCCCATCCAGGTCATGTCTTTCCTCTGCGGGCTCAACCTGGCGGCGTGCTCACCCGCCGTGGTCACACCGAAGGCACAGTCGATCTGATGCGATTGGCCGGTTTGCAACCCGCTGGTGTCCTCTGCGAACTGACCAATGTTGACGGCACCATGGCCCGTCTTCCCGAGGTGGTTGCTTTTGCTGAGGCCCACGGCATGACGGTTTTATCAATCGAGGATCTGGTTGAATACCGGCGCACTAAACTCGCAGCGGCTTAAAAGATACTTCCAATAAACAAATCCCCGGAACACCAAGTGCTCCGGGGATTTGTTCGTTTTGTGCAATGTAAACCGAGCTGCTTAACGAGGTGTTCGGCAGTGCCTTTCCCGTAAATTTCCAGGGAATATACTAGTTGCTGCCCTTGAACTCCGCCACCAATGCCTGGATGGAGGCTTTGGCATCGCCAAAGTACATCCGCGTGTTCTCTCCATAGAAGAGGGCATTCTCAATCCCAGCAAAACCGGTATTCATCGACCGCTTGAGTACGATGACGGTCTTGGCACGGAAGGTCTCAATGATCGGCATGCCATAGATGGGGCTGTTCTCCTCATTGATCGCTGCCGGATTGACCACATCGTTGGCACCGATAACCACGCAGACATCGATGGTCTCCATCCGCGGATTAATCTCATCCATCTCCACCAACTGATCATAGGGCACATTGGCCTCGGCCAAGAGTACGTTCATGTGCCCAGGCATACGGCCGGCCACGGGATGAATCGCATACACGACCTCGGTACCATTAGCTTCAAGCAGATCGCCCAACTCTTTGACCACATGCTGCGCCTGGGCCACAGCCAAACCGTATCCGGGAACAAAGGCCACGGAATCCGCACCTTCAAGGATGTAATAGACGTCCTCGGCACTGGCTGGTCTGATCTCGCCTTGGGGACCATCCTCCCCTCCCCCTTTGGCCGTTGCGGTGCCAAAGCCGGAGAACAAAACGTTGGCCAAGGAACGATTCATCGCCTTACACATGATCCTGGTGAGAATGATCCCGCTGGCGCCAACGAGGGCACCGGCAACAATGAGAATGTTGTTGGAGACCACAAAACCGGCGGCACAGGCAGCTAATCCGGAGTAGCTGTTCAACAGCGAGATAACCACCGGCATGTCGGCACCACCGATGGGAATGGTGGAGGTGACACCAAAACCAAGGGCCACGAGAATGATGCCCACAAACAGCAGGTAACCGCTGATCGATCCGGGATTCAGGCAGAACAGGGCTCCACCACCGATCACTGCCGCGAGGATCCCGCCATTGATCAGATGTTGAGCGTTAAAGATAATCGCCTTTTGGGATATACGTCCGGAAAGCTTACCAAAAGCTACCATGGAACCGGTGAAGGTAACGCCGCCGATGAACACCGAGAACGCCGCAATAATGGCAATGGCAAAGCCCATCTGCGGATGCTGATGATATTCGCTCCAGGCTAGCAGTAGACTGGACAGACCTCCAAAGCCGTTGAACAGGGCGACCATCTCCGGCATGGATGTCATTTTTACCATATAGGCCCCGATGGAACCGATAGCCGATCCGAACAATACCCCGATGAGAATCCAGCGATAGTCCATCCCCTGAGATAGCAGGGTTGCCACCACCGCAATCAGCATCCCTAGGGCAGAGACCGTGTTGCCCTTTCTGGCCGTGGCAGGAGAGCCGAGCATTTTCAGACCGAGAATGAACAGCGCGGCCGAGACCACATAGACAAAGTTGATGCCCACCTGATCAAGACTCATCGTGCGCCTCCCTGGTCTTTCTTCTTGAACATGGCCAGCATGCGATCGGTGACGAGATAACCTCCGACCACGTTGATGGTGGCCAGGATAACGGCCAGAGTACCAAGAAGCACGGTGATGCCGTGATGCGAGGTCTGCATGGCAGCCAGAGCGCCGATCAGCGTAATACCGGAAATGGCATTGGATCCGGACATCAACGGCGTATGCAGGGTGGAGGGTACCTTGGAGATTAGCTCAAAGCCGAGAAAAATCGCTAGCACAAAAATAAAGGTCAGATATACGGCAGTCATCGCGTCCCTCACTTGTTAATAATACTTTTGTACATTTCGCTGAACAGGGCGCCATCGTGGGTGACCAGGGCGCCCTTGATGATCTCGTCGTCCAGGTTAAGCCGAAAACACTTGCTTTCCTTATCCCAGAAATGGCCGACAAAATTGCCCAGGTTAGCCGAATACATCTGGCTGGCGGTCAGGGCCACTTGTCCGGGAAGATTTCCCAGGCCAACTACCTTGACTCCTTGGATCTCCACCACTTGATCAAGCACCGAGCCCTCGACATTGCCGCCGGTTTCCACGGCCATATCAACGATAACCGAACCGGGTTGCATCTGAGCGATCATCCCATGGTCGACAATGCGCGGTGCCGGCCGACCAAAGAGCTGGGCAGTGGTAATTACGATATCCGCCTGGCTACAGGCCTTGGCCATGCCTTGTTTTTGCAGCTCCACCTGCTCCGAAGTCAGCTGAGTGGCGTAGCCGTCCTTAGTCTGCCCGGTTTCCCCCAGGTCAACCTTGACGAATTTGGCCCCCAGCGACTTAACCTGTTCTTCCACCACCGGACGAGTATCAAAGGCCTCGACTCTGGCACCAAGGCGGCGGGCAGTGGCAATCGCCTGCAGGCCAGCCACACCGACGCCGATAATAAAAACCTTGGCCGGCTTGATTGTTCCTGCCGGAGTGGTCATCATCGGTAGGATTTTATCCAGGTGCTCGCAACCCAGCAACACCGAGACATAACCGGCCAGGTTGGCTTGGGAGCTGAGCACGTCCATCTTTTGTGCCAGGGTAGTGCGGGGAATCATTTCCAGGCTCACCCCGCTGATACCGGCATTGACCATGGCATCGACCAGTTCCCGCTCGCGGAAGGGATCTAGATAGCTGACATGGATGGTCCCCCGACGCATAAGACCGATCTCTTCCAGGGGTGGTTTACGCAGGCGAAGCACTAACTCGGCATTGGCGAGCATGTCGCTCCGGTTAGATGAAATAACAGCGCCGGCAGCCAGATAATCGTCATCGCTAAATCGACAAGTTACACCGGTTCCGGACTCGACGACCACCTCGGCACCCAGTTTGACTAGGCGATCAACGGTGGCTGGATTCACGGGCACCCGGGTTTCCCCGGGATGAAGTTCCTTCATCACGGCAATGTTCATCAATGGACTCCTTGTAAGAATAGAAAGGAAACGCCAGCTTTTAAAACCAGCAATTTCCAACCAATGAGGACGAAAGAAACGAAATCAGTGAGATAAAGCTGGCTTCAAACGGACTGTGCCAGTTGAGTCAGCAGGCGTTCGTGGATACCGTCGAAACCGCCATTGGAGAGTATAACCACAATGTCTCCTGATTGACAGCTCTGAAGTGCCTCGAGGATAGCCTCGGTATCAGCATAGGAATGGGCGTCTTTGCCGAGTCTGCGCAGGTCAACGGCAAGTTGCGGGGAGGAAAACTGTTCTTCCAGGGGAACCGTATCCAGAGGAACATGCTCGCGGATCAGGATGCGGTCGGCCCTGTCAAAGACCCGGGCATAATCATTTTGGAAAACGGCCCGGCGGCTGGAGTTGGTCCGGGGTTCGAACACCACAATCAGACGATTCTTTGGCCAGGCCAGACGCAGGGCGTTCAAGGTCTCTCGAACTGCGGTGGGATGATGGGCAAAATCATCAATCACCGTGACGCCTCCCACTACTCCACGGATCTGCTGACGCCGTTTGACCCCTTCAAAGGAGGAAAGTCCGGCAGTGATATCGGCAAAGGCAAAGCCTAATCGATGCAGGAGGGCAATCACCGCAAGCGCATTGAGGCAATTGTGTAACCCGGGCATGGGCAGGCGGCACCGACCCATTATATTTCCCTGGTAATAGACTGAAAATTCACTGGCCAGGCCATCGACCTTGAGTTCATCGAGCCGCCACTGGCAATCCGCCGAGGTACCGTAGCCGATAACCGGACAGGCGGCATGGGCAGCTGCCAACTCGGCCACCACCGGATCTTCAATATGAGCTACGAGAACACCCTCAACAGGAATACGCCCGATAAATTCGCCAAAGGAGGCTTTTATCGCGTCGAGATCGGTAAAGATATCGGCATGATCGAATTCCACCGAGGTGAGGATCGCTGCAAAGGGCTGGTAATGTTGAAATTTGGAGACTTTGTTGAAAAAGGCGGTGTCGTACTCATCCCCTTCCACCACAAAGTACGGCCCCTCGCTGACATGGGAGTTACGGCCAAAGGCCTCCACCAATCCACCGATCATAAAACCAGGGGTGGCACCCATGCGATGCAACGTGGTGGCTAAAAGCGATGATGTGGTTGTTTTTCCGTGTGTTCCAGACACGACCAGCGGTTTTTTTCCGCTTAAAAAGAAATAGCCCAGCGCTTGCGGCATGGAGAGGTAGCAAAGCCCTAGCCGGGCCAATTCAACGGCCTCAGGGTTGGTCCGCCGAACCACGTTGCCGACAATCACCAGATCTGGGCAAGCGATAAGATTTTCTGCCCGATACCCTGCCATGACCTCGATTCCAAGCTCTGCGAGGAACACCGACATTGGCGGGTACACATTCTCATCAGAACCGGTCACCACAAAGCCTTGCTGTTGAAGCATGGCGGCCATGGCAGCCATGCCGGTGCCGCAGATACCGATCAGGTGAATATGCCTGAGCTCTTCGGCCGGGGCGTGGTTGAGCAACGGGTCTAGTTCTGCAATTATCATTGCTGACGCACCGTTTTCTCAATGGTTCGATAGACCCGTTCAAAGGTATCATCAAATCCAGACGGGGTCAGGCGGCCCACTTCGATAAATTTAACCACAATCTCTTTGGCTACCTTGAAAATAGCCTCGTCGCTGATTTCTTGCCGGATCTGTTGTCTATTTTTCTCGTCTGCAGTCATGCACACCTCTCTTCTCTGGTCATAAAAAAACCCCTGCTACAGGAAGAAGGCCAATTCTTAACCAGTCGTAACAGGGGAGAACCACGCTCACACGGAAAAAACCTCGCCAGCATTCCCCGGGAGGTAGTGGTTTTTGATTTGAGCCGTCAATCCTGATGACGTCGTAAAAAGTCCATCACATTTGTCGCTTAATTTTTTTCCAGCGAGGTGTAGTCAATGGATTCACCATAGGCCATCAAATCTTCCCTGGTGACCTGCCGCCCTTTGATCGTCACCACAAAACGGGAATCCACCACCACATACATCTCGCCGCTCTTTTTACCGCTATCAAATTTGATAATTGCTCGCTGCCCTTTAAGCGTCTCGAGCTTGCCGCCACCGGCACCGGCGAACATAGGATTGTTGATCATCATCAGCACTGATTGCAGCACCGGTGAATCAGAGACGATCTCAACACTAATGCTGGATGCCCCCCGTTTATAGTCGCGGCTGACGGTAACACCACCTCCCAATATGGCCGCTCCAAGCGCCTGGGCATTGGCCTCCTTCCCTTCCCATCCGTTGAGAGGTGCGGGCAATAGGGATTTCATGTGTTCGCTTTTCTGCTGTCGCACCAGCTGGGCCGCATAATCAAGATTGGAGGCCGCACCGGTGTAATCGCCGGCCTCATACTGTCGGGTTGCCTCCCGGATCGTACCAAGCACATTGTCTTCGGCTCGAAGCGGTTGTGTGCACAACAAAACGCCAAGGGTGAGAAACACTAATCTCTGTGGTATTCTGGGCATGGGCTCCAATCTTCGACGGCCTCGCAACAAACCAAATCTCGAAATACCATACAACACAAGTACGGTCAGTTACGAAGCTCGAAATATGATAGCTGCGCAAATAGAAAAATGCGTGAAATGACGCAATAAATTAACTAGTTACGAAGCAGGTAAATGTCATTCTCGTTTTTTTACGAAAATGACCATCTTGATGGACTCGTAAAAACCCAAAAAACAGAAAGCCATTCATGATATAAAAAGAGTAACAAAACAAGGATCGTCGTTTGGCCGTTTTATGAGAAAAACGACGTTCTCGGGTCTCTGGAGAAATTCTGCTCTGTGATACCAACTGGTGGTGGGAGTGTCAAGCAAAGAACCACCGGATACTCCTTACAATCACTCCTGAATTTTACTGTGTTTTGAATGATATTTTAAATGGTTGCTGTCATTATTTCCCCAAGAGCACATCTAAGATAGATGTTGGGTTCCGCTGCCGTATTTCAATTGATTCGACCAGAAAAGGAGATGAAAAAACTATGGCACAAGAGATCGAACGAAAATTTCTACTCGCCAACGATCAATGGCGCAGTCTGGTTCAAGGGGTACAATACCGCCAAGGATATCTCCATGCCGACCGCACCTGCACGGTCCGAGTCCGTATCGCCGGTAAAAAAGGTTTCCTTACCATTAAAGGAGCCACTGTGGGTATCGGTCGCAATGAATATGAATACCCTATTCCGCTGGACGAGGCGCGCGCTATGCTCGATGAACTTTGCCCTCACCCGCAGATCGAGAAAATCCGTTACACCATCCCCTTTGCCGGGTTCACCTGGGAGGTCGATGAATTTTTTGGGGAAAATCAGGGGCTGATTGTGGCCGAGATAGAACTGGAGCACGAAGAGCAATCGTTTGATAAACCGACCTGGGTTGGTGAGGAAGTTACCGGTGACAAACGCTATTATAACGCCGCCCTGTGCAAAAATCCTTTTAGCCTTTGGTAAGACAGGCAAAGGTTAACAGGAGTGAACTTCGCACCTATGCCAATTACCCCGTTGTATACCGCACCACGGAAAGGAGGTTACCACAACGATCACGTCCGATTTTTTCAGAAACGTGCTATCCGTTGCTGTTTTTTTATGCAGCCAGCTAGAAATACAAATCCCTGGCCTTGCCCTTACGGATCATCTCAACGTTGTTTCGCGCTTTTTCTCTATGATCAGGCTTAACGACCTTGTCCAGTTCCCTATCTACCAGAGCATAGCCCATTACCTTGACTTCCGGTGAGGCGTAGTCCTCCAGGTACTCGGACAAGGTCATCAAAGCATTGGGATGACAGACATTTTTAATCTGCCCGCTTTTAGCCAAGGCCATGAACCGATCACCTGTACGGCCGGCGCGGTAACAGGCGGTACACCAGGACGGCACCAGACCTTCTTCGATGAGCCACTTGATGATCTCATCGGCTGAGCGTTCATCGTTTTTAGCGAATTGGGCCGTCAAGGTTGGATCGATCTCACCGGTTTCACGACGACGTTTTTCCGCCTTGTACCCGCCGACACCCACGGCACTGCAGGCACTCATCTGGGTGACGCCACAATCAAGCAAATCCTTACGCATGGCTGCGCTCTCACGGGTAGAAATGATAATCCCGGTATATGGGACGGCAAGCCGGAGCACGGCGACAATCTTTTTGAATTTTTCGTCCTCCGGTATATTGGGATACACCGTGGTCAAATCCACACTTTCCGCCGGACGAATACGCGGGACGGAAATGGTGTGGAAACCAACTCCGTAGTTTTTTTCCAGATGTTCGTTATGAACCATCATCGCCAATGCTTCAAAATCAGGATCGTACAGGCCAAATAAAACCCCGGCACCAACGTCATCAATGCCACCGGACATTGCCCGGTCAAAGGCGGTGGTGTGGTACCAGTAGTCCTTCTTCGGCCCATTGAGATGATATTTTTCATACGTGGGTTGGTGGTAGGTTTCCTGAAAGAGGATATAGGTGCCTATACCGACCTCTTTGAGTTTGGTATAATTCTCAACCGTGGTGGCGGCGATATTCACATTCGCCCGCCTGATCTCTCCGGAAAGATCGGCCTGGGTTTGGTAGATGGTGCGCAGGCAGTCAATAATATAGTCGATGGGACAATTGACGTCGTCCTCACCTGCTTCCAAGGCAATCCGCTTATGGCCCATTTGGATGATTTCGATGATCTCATCGCGGACCTGTTCCTGGGAGAGTTTACGACGTGTGAAGCTGTGGCAGTCGTTGTAGGCACAATAGGCGCAACGGTTGATGCAGTAATCGCTTACATAAAGCGGTGCAAACATGACAATACGGTTGCCGTAAATTTCCTCTTTTATCTGCCGGGCCACCTGGAAGAGGCGCTGCAGGTGTTTGTCATCCATCTTTAACAGGCTGGCCACCTCAAGATAGCTCAGGCCTGCAAAACGCGACGCCTTCTCGAGTATGGCATCAATGCGACTGTCGGGCGTGTGAACGGCCTGTTCGAGAAGAGTTGCAATCTCCTCAGGACGAATAAATTCATCAATGTGCAGAGATTCCATAACTAGAGAGAATATCCTATTTATCGACAGGGGGGGGTGAATTGAGCGAGTGAGCGAGGCGGGTGCAGCGTTTAGTGCCTGCTACGGGAGAGAGGGCGAGGGCGTGGACGGGGCCCGTTCTTTTTTTGGAGACCGATTGCCTGAATGGCCTGGACCGCTATTTCTTCAATTGAACGCCCTTCCACGTTGAGGACCTTGAGGTTATGACGCATATACAGCTGTTTGGCCTGTTGCAACTCACGGGTGCAGGTGGCAAGGCTCGCGTAGGTAGAACCGGCATAGCGTTTTTCACGAATGGTGTGCAGATATTGCGGAGAACAAGTCAATCCCACTGCCCGTTTGTGGTTGCGAACAATTTCCTGAGGTAGTTCATGCTGGTGGAGATGATCTTCGGTGAGCGGGAAGTTAGCCGATTTGAGCTCCATGTGAGTGGCAAGGTAAATACTGACCGGGGTTTTTCCGGATCGAGACACGCCTATGAGGATAATTTCAGCCTCATCGTACTCAGCCGGCCGGGTACCATCGTCATGCTCTAGGGAAAAATGAATCGCATCAACCCGCTTGTTCATCTTGGAAAGAGTAAAATGGCGGGAATAACCGGGTTCCCGCAGTGCTGGAGTACCAAGTGCCTGCTCGAGGAGTTCCAGCGTGTTGAGAAAAATATCAAAAAAACGAACCTGTGGACAGTTGAACACATCGCGGGTCTCCTGGTCCATGATGGTGCAGAACACCAAGGGCGGATTACCTTCGCACTGCTGAATAATGTGACCAAGGGCCTTACGGGCGTCATCCGGGGTATGGATGAAAGGAATTTTTTCTTCTCGGAATCGGATCCCCTGAAACTGCGCCAACAGGGCCTTGCCCATATCCTCGGCGAGAATGGCGGTTGAACCGGAAACATAGTAGACGTCTTGGGGAATAGTGGCCATGGGGATCTCCTCTCAGATGCGTTTATGACAAAACAGACACCGGTATTTCGGGGGATGACTTTCCGGTAAAGGCGCCTCTTTGCCAGGAGCATGACAGCTTTCGCAAAATTTTTCCGCCTCTTTTTTCTTCATGGTCATAAACCGCTGATGGTTGTCGTCGTGGGGTAACGGTTTGGTTGTTTCCGGAGGAGCATCCAGAAGAAAGTAAAGGATACCGCCACAGACAGCAACAAACAGCACATTGGCAAGAAGACGTTTTGTTGATTTGGTCATAGGACTTTTAAGATGGGTACAGGTGCGCAACAAGCTCTACACACAACAGGGGAGACAAAAAGATGCACCTTATTAATCTGCCATTTCCAGTTTATGGAAGTCGATAATATGCCATCGCAGCAAAACCAGCAAAGCTTCTGTCAACAGACTGCCCAGACGGGGATATCGACCGGCCAACTGGACCATTTGCCGATGCTGTTGGTGCCTGCGGACTAGCCGCTTAAGCTCCAATGCGGGATAATGCGGATCAAGAATCATCCTCGCCACCACCTGGCCGGATATCAAGGCCGGATAGATCCCTTCACCGGTGAGGCCGGAGGCAAGACCGGCGGCGTCGCCGACCAGGAAGCCTTTTGCAAACCGAACGCCTCGATAATCGTAGTTTACCAAGCCCGCGCGAATTGCCCCTGGTTCCAGGGATAGTTTTTGCTCGCCGCACCAGTGCAGGAGTTGCGTTTTTAAATGGGTGGCTGAAAATAAGGACTGGTCAGCATAGGCCCCCACCGAACACTTGTCGGCATGGGGAAAGATCCAGGCGTAGCCAGAGCCAAACAATGCCGGGCGCAGGTGCCACTCCATCCGGGGGAAACTGCCATCAATCATTGCATTCAAACCAAGGCCGCCCAACTCGGTGGGCACTGCGAGCAGTTTCCTGACCCGGCTATTGGCGCCGTCTGCGCCAACCAAATGCGAGAAATGCAGGGTCATCTGTCCCCTGCCCTCGGTTTCAACAGTGGCTTCATGTTGCGTGCAGGTGATCAGACGCGTTGCGGTACGAATGCACACCCCAGCCTTTTGCGCTTCCTTGGCCATCCATTGCCCCAGATTTTCCCGGGAGATGGTGGCGATAATCGGATTAGACTCCCGAATAACCAAGTGCTGACGATCAGAACAGATGCTCTGCTCAGGAAAGGCTCGCTCGATCAGAGTTTCCGGAAGCAGATTGATCAGCCCATGCCAAGTGATACCTCCGGCGCAAACCTTGGGACCAATCACCGGCTTACGTTCAATCAGAACGACCTTTACCCCTTTTTGTGCCAGCAATGTCGCACAGGCCAGCCCACCTGGGCCACCGCCGACAACCAGCACATCCGCTCGCTCCATGCATTCCCCCCCAAAAATAACAAGCCGGGCTCAGGTCGAAAAAAACATGCCATCCCCAAACAGTCGGCGAGGCATCTGGAAACCACACGATTGAACCTTTTACCAAGAACGACAATGGTGTCAACCAACCGTGGGCAGACCAAAGCATACCGCGAGCCAACCCCCACCACTCAGGTTGTTGGACTTACCGGTTCACCCTGAAAAATGCAAGGAGATCCGAATACAGGACACCACAGAGCTTCCCTGTTGCCTCTCTCGTGAGGAGCTGTTACATATTAGTAAATCTTCTCAACTAAAATAAGGATACGTATATGCACATCAAGGAACAACTGGCAATACCCAGGCAGCAGCCGCGTGAATTAAACGCCCAGGAACGTCTTGATAATTTTGATGAAGTATCTAAAGGATTTGATGAGACCACCGCACTGACCGAGGCACAACGCTGCCTCCAATGCCGCAAACCGCCTTGCGTTATGGGGTGCCCAATCGGCAACGATATCCCTCGTTTTATCGCCCTGTTGCGGGAGCATAAGTTCGAACAGGCCTACTGGACCATCCGCGAAACCAGTTCTATGCCCTCTATCTGTTCCCGGGTCTGTCCGCATGAATTTCAATGCGAAGGCGCCTGTATCCGCACCAAAAAAGATTCGCCGGTGGCCATCGGCCTGTTGGAGCGGTTTCTCGCCGACTGGATGATCATTAACGGTAAAAACCTTTCTCCCCGCTGTGCGCCGAAAAACGGCAGCAAGGTGGCAGTCATTGGCTCTGGACCGGCCGGGATCACAGTGGCCCACGCCCTCTCCCATAAAGGCTACAGTTGCACCATCTTTGAGTCCCTGCCGGTGTTCGGCGGCATGTTGAGCGTCGGCATTCCTAATTACCGTTTGCCGCGCAACATCATCGGCGCCGAGCTTTATGCCTTGCAGCAGTGCGGTGTCAACGTCAAGACAGGCATCACTGTAGGCCGCGACCTGACCCTCTCTGAGTTGCGTGAGCAAGGCTACGCCTCCGTCTTTCTTGGCATCGGGGCCTACGAGAGTAAACGTTTGGGCTTGGCAGGTGAAACAGAAATTGAAGGGGTGATATCCGGGGTTGACTATCTGGGCCAGGTCCTTACTGGCCGTGAAATCGCCCTGGGGGACCGGGTCCTGGTGGTAGGTGGTGGCAATGTGGCTATCGACGTCGCCAGGGTTGCGCTTCGTTCGGGGTGGAAGGATGTGAGTATTCTTTACCGCCGCACCCGGGAGGAAATGCCCGCATCTCGGGTGGAGGTGCACCATGTTGAGGAAGAAGGGGTAAAACTTCACTTTCTGGTGGCACCAACCCGCATCCTCTCCAATGGCGGCCAACTGACCGGGGTGGAATGCATTCGCATGGAGCTTGGTGAACGGGATTTTACTGGCCGCTGTGTCCCCAGACCGTTGCCCGGTTCGGAATTTATACTAGAGGCGGATGCCCTGATTGGCGCGGTGGGGCAGAAGGTTATTCCGGTCCACGATGGAACCGTTCCAGTGGAAATCACCCCACGCGGCACCTATGTGGTTGACCCAGTCACTCTCCAGACCAGTGTTGAATGGATTTTTGCCGGTGGCGACACGGTGCTTGGGCCACAGACCGTGGCCAAGGCTGTCTGTCAAGGCCTTGATGCCGCAGAATCCATGCATCGGTATATGCAGGGCCTGATGTAACCAGTCCCTGCTGTTCCTCTTAATTGAATGCTTCGCTATAGATCCGCGTTTCAGGGTAGTGCTGATCGAGCAGATGGGTCATATCATGAATCATGGCCCGTGAGCCACAAAGATAAAAATCATAGGCTCCCGGCTTGAGATAACGATCGACATAGTCGGTAACATAGCCGCGGTGTAGGTCCAGAACATTGGTCCCCGGCTTGATCTGGCCGGAAACACAGGGGATATAGCGAGTAGCCGCGACAACCAGATCTTGGCGGTAAAACAACCCAGCAACATCTCTTGCCCCGTGGAGCAAGGTGAAATTGCGCACCCCTGCAGCGGCCATCGACACAAACGGCGCAATGCCAACCCCGGTTCCGACAAAAAATATCGGACGATCTGACACTCGATGAATCAGATAGCCTTTGGCCTTACTGATCGAGAGTTCGCTTCCCGGGTTAAGATCAGCCAGAATGCTGCTCAATCGCCCCTGGTCAATTCGTTTGATAAGAAAATAAAGCGAATCGGCGGAGGGAATCGAAAGAATGGTATACTCCCGCTCATTCCCCTGGTAGCGCATGGAAACATGCTGTCCAGCAACGAATTCGAATCCTTCGGGCCGGGTACAAATCAACTCGAAGGTCTCCTCATTCAGCCATTTTCGCCCCAAGATGGTAACCGAATGTTCTGCTACAACCATAGTCATTACTTTTTCTTCCAGGTGTTGTCAGGGGTGCCCAGTGCCTGGTTTAAGTACCGCGCCAATACAAACAGATAGTCCGATAAACGATTAAGATAAATCTGAATAATCGCCAACTCGCTTTCTCCGGCTTCGTTAGAGACCTCTATCAGTTCCGTCAGACGTCGTTCGCAACGACGACAAACGGTTCGCGCAACATGGGCCCAGGCGGCGACCGGTTTTCCACCGGGAAGGATGAATTCTTTCAAGATCGGCAATACTTCAGAGAGGGTGTCTATGCGTTTTTCCAAATCCTTGGCAACATTTGCCGGCAAGGTTGTCAGATAACCGGTTGCAGAGGAGTTCGGGGTTGTTGCAAGCCAGGCACCGGCTAAAAATAAATTGGATTGAATCCCTTCCAGATCCTCAAGGACAGCTTTTTCATTTTCAGGAAGATAGGAAATGACCGCGCCTAAAATTGAGTTGAGTTCATCAAGATCGCCGTATGAGTCGATTCTGATATGGTGCTTAGGAACCCGTTCGCCTGAAAAGAGGCTTGTTTTACCTTTGTCACCACCACCAGTGTACACTTTCATCCGAGCACTCCTTTGAATGTATTGATGATAGGGTTTAAACCCTGCTCATATGCCAAAGAAGAAAACAGGCATGGGGGGTAAGCAGCACGCTTGGGGGAGAGAATACCCAGAAGAACATGACCACAAGGTCAAAATTGAATCTCGGGCATTGAGGATGCAAAAAAAATGGCTCAACACAACTTTTTTTCGCATTGCGTACTGTTAAATAAGATCTTGTACACCAAAATATCCAATGCCACAACCTCCTATCTTGCTTAATCAATACAATTTTTTAACACTTTCGAAATTTTTATGGATTAAATACACTCCAATCTAGAGCCTCTGTTCAGGCGAGCACAGGGGACAAAAAATCGACTCAACCTGACACATGGCGTAACTAGCTATTTTCTCACTAAATACGACTGAATATCTATTCATAAACAAATCTATCTCTTTTTTTACTGTTGACAAAACGGCCAAACTCAAATAGGAAAACGCTACCTAAAGTTATTTAGTTTTAGCTGGTTATAGGCTTTTTGATTTTGTATTGGTGAATCGGTTTCTCTAGGAAGTCGATTTTTTTTAGTATAGACTGCTCTTGGTTTCCCAGAGCAGGTTTGTAAGCAGTGAGGTCGTACAAAAGAAGTAGCTCCAGTCCTTTCAGAATAAACAGAGTACCAGCAACGAAAGAGACTTGTTTTTCCTTTGCAGTCAAGAAAGGCGGGCATAAAGCCTGTGGATGTGCAAATCATCTGTATTTATCCTGAATAATCAGGGTAAAACCATTTGAGGAAAATTGGCTCATATATGATAGAAAGATTTTCAAGAGTTGCAGTAAATCGTGTTCGATCGAGTCAGAGAAAAGACCGGCGAAACAGTAGCATTTAACCTACTGTTTTCCGGTCTTTTTTTTGTATAGGGGGATCCCGGTGGGCTGAATGATGGTTACCGGGCAACAAAAACGCTTGATAGACAGGAAGAGGTAACACATTGGAAAACAACGCTAAAATGTTCTGGACTGGTTTATCACCCGACGAAGCGCGGGAAGCACTTGTCAAAAAAGACAAGTCAATGCGCGACAAACGGATGACCTTGAAAGAGGCTGTCTCTAAATTTGTCAAGGACGGTGACAATGTAGGTATCGGTGGCTTTGTCAATGTCCGCCAGCCCGTAGCGATTTGCCACGAAGTAATACGTCAGGGGTTCAAAGACCTTACTCTTTCCTTTCAATCCGCTGGACTTGGCCCGGAACTTTTTGCCGGTGCCATGATCCTTAATCCCGACAAATTTTCCTTTAAACGCATCGAACTGGCCTACTGGGGCCACGAAGCTTTCGGCCTGTCTCCGTCTTGGCGTTACCTCGCCGAGCGCGGTCTGCTCGAAATCGAGGATTGGAGTAACTACAACATGTCGGCCCGTTTCAAAGCCGGCGCCATGGGGTTGCCCTTCATCCCGACCCGTGGACCTCTGGGTGGCGATATCAAAAACACCAGCCGTACCAAAACCATCGACTGTCCGTTTACCTCCCGCCCCATCGCGCTCTTGCCCGCAAGCAATCCCAATGTAGCTCTTATTCATGTTCAAGCTGCCGATAAATTCGGTAACTGCATCATTCGTGGAACCGATGCAACCTGTGCCGAGATAGCCATGGCATCCGCCCACACCATCGTTACCTGTGAGCAGTTGGTTTCCCATGAACTGCTTACAACTAATCCGAAAGACATCATGATCCCGTTTGCTGCTGTTGATGCAGTCATCGAGGTCCCCTACGGTGCCTATCCTGGGGCCTGCCGCCGGCATTACTGGTTTGACGGCGATCACACCCGCGATTTCCTTGGCCGCATTGCGCCACTTTGCAAAGGTGGGGCCCCGGAAGCATTACAAGCTTATTATGATGAATATATCTACGGAGTCGAGAATTTCGGAGAATTTCTGCAAAAAGTTGGTGTCAATCAACTGCTGGCAATGAAAGCAGCGGAAGCCCACCACTGCGAGCGTCTGACCTGATTTGACCAACTCGGTTATTGCACCAATTTTCTCGGAACCCAAAGATAAGGAGTCAACATGACAGCTTCAACGGATTACACCGCCCAAGAAATCATTGTTGTGGCGGGGGCTAAAGTATTGGAAGACAATAAAATAGTCTTTGTCGGGACCG
>JAQUEZ010000475.1 GCA_028684915.1 Desulfobulbus sp. | reverse complement strand
GAGTTCTTGCTCCATGTGACCGAGGATCTGTTGATGAAGGATACCGCCATCCTGAAAAATGCGGGAGTCCCCGATGATGCGGTCCAGCACAGCCTGGAGGTGGCGAGAAAGTGTTTGGAGATCGCCAGCCGGGTGAAGATTCCGGTGGACAAGCATCTGCTCGCCCGGGGCGCTCTTTTCCATGACCTCGGCAAGGCCAAATCCCATGGCCTGGACCATGGCGAGATCGGCGCTCAGATGGCCGTGGAACTGGGATTGGACGAGGCAATCCGCCAGATCATCCTCAAGCACGTTCGTGCTGGCTTGACGGAATCGGAAGCCAAGGAGTTCGGGCTGCCGGTGCGCGATTATACCCTGCGCACGCCGGAGGAGAAGATCGTCACTTATGCCGACTGGCTGGTGGATATCTATACCGACGGCATCGTCCCGGACGCGAATGAAGCCATGGCCGAGACGCAGTATGTCGAGATCGTCAACGGCTACGACAAATACAGCAAGACCCCGGCGACCAAACAGCGCTTCCTCGCCCTGCACACGGAAATCCAGGGCTGGATGGCCTGAAAACAATGGCCCCGGAACAGTCACCTGTT
Source organism: Desulfobulbus sp. (assembly GCA_028684915.1). Next base: position 2,917 of record JAQUEZ010000475.1, on the reverse strand, counting down.
CCGGGGCCATCCGATACCGCAACCATGAATCCAGCAACTCGTGACATTGTCCTGCTCTTTTCCACTCGAATAACCAGGCTGTTCGCCTATGGCCTCATTTCGGTTGTTCTCGGGCTCTATCTCGCTTCCACTGGCTTGAGCGTCTCCGGGGTCGGGGCGATTCTCACCGCCACGCTCGCCGGCGATATCCTGGTTTCCCTGTGGGTGACGCTGGTGGCCGACCGGGTTGGCCGTAAGAATATGCTGCTGCTTGGAGCAACCCTGATGATCCTGGCCGGCCTAGTCTTTCTCTTCACTACCGATCCGGTGTGGATTACCCTGGCCGCCATTATCGGCATTGTCAGTCCCAGCGGCGGCGAGATCGGCCCTTTTCTGTCCATCGAACAGGCGGCGCTGTCGCAACTGATTCCGGATAACCGACGCACCCGGCTGTTTGGCTGGTACAACCTCGCCGGTTGCTTCGCCACCGCTGCCGGAGCCCTTGCCGGGGGCTGGCTGGCGCAGTTGCTCCAGGGATTGGGCTGGAGCGAGCTGGAAGCGTACCGTTCGATCATGGCCAGTTACGCGGCTTGCGGCCTGGTCCTCATCGTGCTCTTTGCCACCCTGTCGCAGCGTGCGGAGGTGGTTCCAGTGGCCCGCATCAGTGAAGGTGTTGCTCGCAAAACCATCGGCCTGCATCGCTCCAAAAAGGTAGTGTTCAAGCTCAGTTCGCTGTTTGCCCTGGATGCCTTTGCCGGTGGCTTCGTGGTCCAGAGTATGATCGCCTGGTGGTTGCATGTCCGTTACGGGGTTGACGTAGGGATACTCGGCGCCCTGTTCTTCGGCGCCAATCTCCTGGCCGGGGTATCGGCGTTGCTGGCGACCCGGCTCGCCGAACGCATCGGCCTGGTGCGCACCATGGTCTACACCCACATCCCCTCCAACATCCTGCTCTGCCTGGTGCCGCTGATGCCGGACTTCTGGCTGGCTGTCGCAGTGCTGCTGCTCCGAGCCTGCATCTCGCAGATGGATGTGCCGGTCCGCGAGTCCTACACTATGACCGTGGTTGCACCGGATGAACGCTCAGCCGCCTCGGGGATCACCACCGTGGCCCGCTCGGTGGGCGCAACGCTCTCGCCGCTCTTGGCCGGTCTGTTCATGGCCAACCCGCTGCTGTTTTCCGCTCCCTTCTTCGTCGCCGGTGGCCTAAAGATTTTGTACGATATGATGCTGTACAATATGTTCCAAGACACTGTGGAGTAACCAATCCTGAAAAAGAACAAAAATTGATCTATCGACCTTGATTGCAAGCCTCGACCGTTAAAAAAACCCCCTTCGCCCATTCTGCGCAGCGTCGATACCAACCGAGTTGGTCATGCTGTTCGACCTGAGCTAAAAAGCGGGGTATCCAGTCTTGAAGATGGGCCCATAAAAAATCGAAATCTTTGCGGGCCTCCGAGGTATGCGCGGCCTCTTCGGACAACCAAGCAAGGAACTCGCTCTCCACCGAGATGTGGTCTGGCAGTTCATCAGGATTCAAACCATATTTACGATATATTCCAGCAACCCGCATGGTTGATGCCCCCATCAGTGCTCCTTCAAGATAAATCGAGCCATAGGGAGCGCACGGGACCTCGGGCAGCGCGTTGACAAAAAGGCGGATGTATTCATTCTCCAGAAGGATTGGATCGAGCTCTCCCCTTTCAGTGAGTAACGCCCGCGCCTCGACTCCCACGCCATCTGGAATGGGAGCCGAGATTGTTTGCGCATCAGGATAGCTGAACAGGCTGGAAACGGCCCAGAAGTCATGGGCGTTGATTGTATTCGGCATCAAGCGTTCCCTTTGGCCAAAATGGGCAGCTTGGAAATGGCCAACACTACCAGAAAAACCGCATAGGCCATAATACCAAGCAGAATAACCACCTCTACCAGTGAAGGGGTATAACTGTACTGATCAAGAAAGGTGCTCATACCGGGAAGGAAGCGCCCTGAGGCTATCGGTAAAGACCAGTGGGTATTGGGCAGGCCCAAGGGCGTTAACGTCATCGGAATATTGTTGTAGGCTGCCGGCATGATCAGGAACCGGTGGATAAAAACGCCAGCGATGATCATGCCGGAACTCAAGGCGACTAATGGCAACGAGCGCCGAACTGCTGGCAACATGAGGAGCCCCGCACCAATAAATGGCGCCGCGACCTCGAAGATATGCGCCCAGGGAAAATCACCCCAGGCAATCTCCATGATCCGATGTGTTTCCGCATTGCCATACCAGGCATGGATGACCAAGTCGTTCATCATCAAAAAAAGGTGAATGCACGTAGCCATGAATATGATCAAACCGAGGATCCGGTATGCTTCCTCGTACTTTTGGCCTGTGCCGTAGGCCAATGCACCCGCTAGCAGCACGACCGTCGTGCCAACCGCAATGGCGACCGAAACAAAATCCGGGGCCATGGCCGGTGAATGCCACCAATCCCGGGCGCCCTGCGTGGAAAAGATCCAGGCTGTCACCACATGAATGCCGATGGCAAACAGGAGGGCCACAGGAGCGATTCGTTTGGCCCAGCGTTCGGAAAATTCGTGGGGATTGTTTACCTTGATGGCGAGCCAACTGAGTTTGCCGGTCAGTTCGGGCAGCATCAGGATATAGAGATAGATTGCCGAGGCCAGGGCATACAGATTCAGAACAATGACATCCCACACCAGTGGTGACATGAAGTTGGGATGCAGGGCGAGATACATAAGACGAAGCGGCTTGCCGATATCTGGCAGCACGATCAACATAGCGGCGGTGACATTGGCAAAGGCGGTGAGTGCACCGAGTTTTGCCAACGGTTTCAGTTTTTTCACTCCAAAAAGGTAGATCGAGGAAGTGAGTACGAGTCCACCGGCGGCGTTGCCGATAAAGAAGGCCAGGCCGGAAATATACAGCCCCCAA
>JAQUEZ010000474.1 GCA_028684915.1 Desulfobulbus sp. | reverse complement strand
CCTCCTCCCGTCGTTTGCTCACGAAACAACGATTGATGTTGCTGCCCGCGAGAAAGAGGACCCCTTTGACCAAGGCGTTGTTGACCATATGGAGCATAGCCCCGAAGATGGCGATGCCGCCAATACCCACCCCAATGGCCATGATGCCCATGTGCTCAACGCTGGAGTAGGCCAAAAGTCGCTTGATATCGGGCTGCTTGATAATGAAGACGGCGGCAAAAAAAAGCGATATTCCGCCCATTATCAAAAAAGACTCGCGAGCTGTCTCAATCTCGCCGGCGGCTGCCATGATTTGCATAACTCGCAGGAGCGCCAGAAAGGCGATGTTGGTCAGCCCGCCGGCGAGCAGGGCGCCGACCATCCCGGGCGCCTCGCCATAGGCGTCAGGTTTCCATGAATGGAGAGGGGCCAAGCCGACCTTGGTGCCGAAACCAACTAAAAGGAAGACAAAGCCCGTCCGCAGCCAGGGCCGGGAGTAGTGGCTCGCCCCAGCGATGAGATCATCGAGCTGAAGACTGATCGGCTCGGCAGGCAGTACGGAATACGCCACAAAAAGGATACCCAGCATAGCGAGGGCAATGCCGACCGAACAGAGCAAAAGATATTTCCACGTGGCCTCGATAGAGAGCCGGTTGCGATTGTAGTAAATCAGCGGGGCCGAGGCCAGAGTGGTGGACTCCACGGCCACCCAGAGGAGCCCCAGGTGCCTTGCTTCCACCGCTAGGCTCATTGCGGCCAGGAACAAGAGCATACAGGTAATAAAAATTCGGTTGCCCCAGTGGAGACGAGCGCGCAAATATCCCAGGCCGTAGATTGAGCAGCAAAAAAAGAGCAGCGAAACCACGAGCACAACGAGCCGTCCTAAAGGATCAAGCCCGACCCAGGCTCCGAGATTGATTGGCACAGGGTGGGCTAGGATCCAAAACACTAAAGTCAGATGGACGAACCCAGCCGCCGCCAGCAGCCAGGGGCGCAGCCGGTCCGAGGGCATAAAGTAGGCGATCAAAGCAAACGCCGACGGAACAAGAACAAGAATAAGTAAAATCAACATGTTACTCTCTTAAAGATGACAGGTCTTCCACGTCCATTGACGAAAACGTCCGATTGATCTGGTTGATCACAATTCCCATGACAAAAATAGCCACCAAGAGATCGAGCAGGATCCCGGCCTCCACCATTAGAGGCATGGCTTCTGTCAACAGTATCCCAAAGATAAAAACCCCATTTTCAAAGATCAGATATCCCAATACCTGGGTTAAGGCCTTGCGGCGAGTAGTTAACATCAAAAAACCCGTCACCATGGTGGAGAGGCCAACGGGGATAATGAGCGAGCCATGATGGGCCTTGATCAAGGGCAAGTAATCGCTAAATATAAAGGAGCTTGCCATCGCCAATGTTCCCAAAATCAAGGTCGGCACATACCCGATCAAGGGTTCGATCTCCCGACGAATCTGAACCTGACGGATGGCCCGAAATAGGAGCCAGGGCATAAGCAACCCCTTCATGGCAAGGGCTGAACCGGACAAAAAAAGGGTGTGCCCGGAAACCGGGTGCATAAGGAGCGACACCAGTGCAAGGATAGAACCTTGGAGGGCCGTTATACGGATGCAGGCCCCCAGACGGCTGCTTCCCAGGATGAAAAAATTGATAGGAATAATCAGCAAAAGCAGCATATTAGCTGGACTCTCCATAAATTTCACCTCAAGAGGAGGATAAGCGCGAAAAAAGACATCAGTGAGGTGCCAATCAAAAGCTGCGGGATTCTGAGCATGTGCAAACGGGCCATAACTGATTCGATGACGCCGATCAAGACAGCCAGGAGCAGCATGCCAAGACCGAAAACCAAGGCGTCCAGAAATTGATTTTTAAACGAAAAAGGCAGGATCAGACCAACCGCCATTGCTCCCAGGACCAGGAGTTTCATGGCGGAGCCATAAAGGATCATCCCTAAATCGGGACCGCTGTGATCGAGAACCATAACCTCGTGGATCATGGTCAGTTCGAGATGGGTGTTGGGATCATCAAAGGGAATACGGCAGTTTTCGACCAGCACCACGAACAACATACAAACCAGAATCAGAATCAAAGAGGGGGCGGCCGTATGCCAGCCCGCCAGTAAGGATGGCCCGAACAGACCGCCAAGGGAGAATGAACCCGTCAGACGCATCGGGACGATCAGCACGAAAAAGAGCGTGGGCTCCGCCAAACAGGCGAAGGTGACTTCGCGCACTGCACCCATGCCCTCGAAGGACGATCCGGTATCCAAGGCAGCAGTGGCTGTGCAGAAACGAGAGAGTCCGAAAAGGTAGATCACAAAAATAAGATCGCCGTCAAAGCCTAACGGTGCGGCGAGATCACCGAAAGGGACAAAAAAGGAGGCGATTATCGGGACGGTGAATCCGACGACCGGTCCGGATCGGAAGAGCCAAGTTGTGGTCCGGCTCAGCACCATTCCTTTCTGAAACAGTTTGAGGAGGTCGAAATAGGGTTGAAGAAAAGGTGGTCCTTGCCTGCCGCCAAACAAGGCTTTGGTCTTGCCGATAACCCCAATAAGGAGCGGTGAGAGACTAAAGAGCAGGAACAAATGCCAAAAGAGACGAATGATGATAAGTGTCATGCCTGCATCCTGTAGATGAAGGGTTGTGATTCGTATAGACGAACCGATGGGGCCGCGCCCAGTCGTGAGAACCCGTCTGTCTGGTCCAGCCAAAGCAAAAACAAACCGCTTCCCGCTGTCTCAGGTGTCGTCTCTCTTCCGATGAACTACCGTATCACTACCCATGCCAAGAACAGGCCCATGGTAATGAACATATAAAATAAATAGAGAGGAACCGATCCGGACTGCAATCTTCGCAAACTGATACAGAAAACAGCCACCCAATCAAAGAGAGGATGGTACCAAGAGTCCAGCACCGGATCAGGCGCGCGATGTCGAAAAGTCGCTGTTTTGGGAAAAAGTGAAGTCGAACGGCCACCCTGTACTTCGGGCTGGAGACATTTGCACAGCAAGCTGGTTTCTGCCAGCTCAGTAAAACCCTCGGCGCTGTAACTCATTCGGCTGGTAGGAAAAGCATAACCGCAGCCCCACGTAGGGACCGAACCTGCCTGGCCAAGAGAGTTGAGCCAACGGGACCAAGCTGCGGCCAAGGCAAAGCAAACCACCATGCCCCAACCAAGCCAGCCGAGCCAAAAAGGCGCTAGCGCTTTTTCAGTCAAGAGGTGAGGAAGGCCGGGTGCAATCAACTCCGACACTCGGCTGACAGGTCCCATCAAAAGAGCGGGGAAAAGGCCGCAGAAAAGACAAAGACCGCCGAGCACCGCCATTGGTCCCACCATACGCCATCCGGCCTCATGCGCCTTGGCCGCTGCTAGTGTTCGGGGCTCACCTGAGAGGGCGACACCGACTGTCCGGGTAAAAACTATCAATACCATGCCGCCGATCAAGGCCAAAATGCCAAGAATGGCCAGCGGAAAAAAGGCCGCCAGCCCTGTGAGTCGCGACCCAGCTTCCAATAGG
>JAQUEZ010000473.1 GCA_028684915.1 Desulfobulbus sp. | reverse complement strand
ATACTGTGTCTTCAAATTTATCGATCCCGGCATCGGTCATGGCTCGAACAATCCGGGAAAAATTCAACCGAACCTTTTTGTCGCCCTGAAGTTGATACACCTGCTTGTTGGCTTGCAGACGGCACAAGAAATCGCCAAGGTTCCGCAAGATACCTCGCAATGCAGATAAATGCATGTACGCAAGGTCGCGAATAACAAGGTCACCTTCTCTGACAACATCAAGGGTCAGCGTTGAATTGGTTGCATCCTGGTCGTCAAACGCATTCAGGCTAAGATCAACGATTTTTCCGGACACTAAATCATATTCAAATTCAGAACTCCTGACGTCGAGAGATTTTTGATGATACTGTTTCAGGATAATCACATAATTTTTATGCATAATAAAACAAGTTGATTCGTCTACTTACATCGTACTGATTGTTCCTTCTAGGTATCATAAATGAATCCATTGAAGTGGCTGGTATTGTTATTTCTTTTACCAAAGAAACCGCCAATCCTTACGATTTTTCAGGATGTTGACACGATGCATAATTTTAATGCAAATTTACCGAGGTCAGGAGTTCTGAAATTGGATCCTGACATTGGCAGCAGAGCCACCGTAGACTCTATGGGACGTCCTGAGGTATTCGTATTGATCCATTTCAAGCAACTCCTCATCTCCGGGTTGAATGTTTAAAAAATCAACATCCTAACCGAAAGTGCTTTGCTCAAGGTGGTCAATTTTTGGTAATCACTAACCCTCTTTGCTGGTCAATTTTAGGTTAGCACTACCAATCAGCCGTTACATATCAAAAAAGGCTCCTGAAGATTCAGGAGCCTTATATTTTACACATTTATTTCAACTAACAATCAATGATGATAAGCAGATTCCCCATGACTAACTGTATCCAAACCTTCCCTCTCCTCTTCCTCTGTCACGCGCAGCCCAATAGTCATGTCGACTAGCTTATACGCAATTACCGAGACCACACCTGACCAAATAATCGTAGTCCCTATAGCCCACAACTGACTCATCACCTGGCCAGAAATAGAATATTCGGCAACAGAATTGGTGACGTAATCATAGACACCTACTCCGCCCAATGAGGGATCAGCAAAAATACCAGTCAACAGGGCGCCTAAAATACCACCGACACCGTGCACCCCAAAAACATCCAATGCATCATCGGCACCCAGCAGACGCTTCAAGCCGTTAACTCCCCACAAACATACGACACCAGCTGCCAACCCGATTACGAGCGCGCCACCGATTCCAACCCAACCACACGCCGGCGTAACTGCGACCAAACCAGCAACAGCCCCAGAGGCAGCGCCCAGCATAGAGGGCTTGCCTTTAAGCATCCATTCAGTCATGGTCCAAGACAATGCAGCTGCTGCAGTTGCCAGCATTGTATTTCCAAAGGCTAAACATGCAAGTCCGCTAGATTCGAGATTGGAACCGGCGTTGAAACCAAACCAGCCCACCCATAAGAGGCAAGCGCCAATCATAGTCATGGTTAAGCTATGGGGAGCCATTGATTCTTTCCCATAACCGACACGTTTCCCCACCATAAAGGCACCAATAAGGCCGGCAATGGCTGCGTTAATATGAACTACTGTGCCACCAGCAAAGTCAATCGCACCTTTCTGAAAAAGAAACCCTGCAGTCGCCCCTACTTTTGCTGCCGCATCGGCATCAGTGTAAGCATCTGGACCTGCCCAAAACCAAACCATATGAGCAATCGGCAAATAGGCGAAAGAGAACCACAGTACGATAAAAGCAATCACCGCTGAAAATTTCATACGTTCTGCAAAAGCACCAACAATCAAGGCAGGAGTAATCGCTGCAAATGTTGCTTGGAAAAACACATAAATCAGCTCAGGGATAACAACACCTTTACTAAAAGTGCCAGCCACCGATTCAACGCCTACCCCCTTGAGCAAAATTTTTGAAAACCCGCCAATAAAGGCATTACCTTCTGTAAAAGCTAAACTATACCCGTACAATACCCACAGCACGATACACAGGCTGAAGATTGTAAAAACTTGCATTAACACGGACAGCATATTTTTGGTTCGAACAAGGCCTCCGTAGAACAAAGCCAGACCCGGAATGGTCATAAGAGTGACCAACATCGTAGCAGTAATCATCCATGCCGTATCCCCTTTGTCAGGAACAGGGGCGCTGGCACCTGCAAAAGCAGGTACCACAAAAAACAATCCAATGAAGGTGGCAGCAAAGGCTAAAGTAAACTTATTTTTCATAATCCCCCCTCTATCAAAGAGCCTCAGGGCCTGATTCGCCAGTCCTGATCCGCATTACCTGTTCCAAGTCAAATACAAAAATCTTTCCATCGCCAATCTTGCCGGTATTCGCCGCCTTTTTTATACCCTCAACCACTTGATCAAGGTGATCGTCATCTATAGCGACTTCTATTTTTAGCTTGGGAAGAAATTCAATAACATACTCAGCCCCGCGATACATTTCTGTATGCCCTTTTTGGCGCCCAAAACCTTTAACCTCAGTCACAGTAACACCTTTCACACCAAGCGCTGTCAAGGCTTCGCGAACCTCATTAAGTTTGAAAGGTTTAATAATTGCGCTTACAAATTTCATAAATCACTCCTTACCAATAAGGCCTGTTGCAGGCCAAACCAACATGCTGATTTTGGCAATCAATTTATCCGCTTAACACCGCCTAACAGGCAACCGACACATCCATTCAATCGTCACAAGATTAACGTTTCCATTCGATTTTCTCCTCTCAACATTTTGGTTTATCATGCATGGTTAAAAATTCAGATTAATTATGAGCTTAACTGTACAATTCAATCTACATGCCAAGCACGAAAAAAATGACAACAAATTGATTTAACGGAATAAAATCAGACAATCCAATTTCAGAGTTGAATAAATATTATTAATTTCAACATTTTTGTTTAAAAAATAAATTAAAAATGACAAATTGAGCGTTATTTGAGACAGCAAGAAAAAGACCGCCCACTCTTCAGATGAGTGGTACCGAAAAATCAGACCCACCCTTTAGTGGAAAATCTGCTACCAGCAGGACCAATGTAAGCGTCAAAACAACCGCATCTTTTAGCCAGTATCGTATGATGTCATACTGTGGCCGACTTGAACACCAACCAAGGAGGCCCCACCGTGAACACCACCAACCATGCCGCCCCCAAGGATAGGCGTAAATTCTGGCAGGCGCATGTCAAAGCCCTGGCGGACAGCGGTTTATCCCGCAGGGAATATTGTCACCAACACCATCTCGCCTACCATGCACTGACCTATTGGGTCGGCAAACAGGGAGCGAGAACACTGCCGTTTCCCAACTTTCCCTGGTTCAGACCTCCTGATCTCGACAATTTCACCAGGTACCTCCGCTGAGCTTTAACCCTCAGAAATTAAAGCAGATATCCAGAACGGCCCACAAAGGCGATTTACGACGGCAGCGGATTTCGATATGATAGCAAAAAATGCCCTTTCCCAGACACCCCGCATCGGACCGTTACCATGCCTCAACTTCAACTCCCCATCTTT
>JAQUEZ010000472.1 GCA_028684915.1 Desulfobulbus sp. | reverse complement strand
GTCCGGAACTCGGCCTGTACCATATCCGTCACCCCCTGCCCACCCCTGCCCCTCTGGTGAGCATCATTATACCCAGCCGCGACAAAAAAAACATTCTGGAGGGTTGCATTGAGAGTATTGTCCACAAAACCAGATATCCCAATTGGGAGATACTGATCGTTGACAACCAGTCCACCGAGACCACCACCCTCGACTATCTAGAAGCCGTGCAGCAGCATCCTCGCATCCAAGTGCTGCGCTACGACCACCCATTCAACTTCTCTGCCATCAATAATTTTGCAGTCGAGCAGGCTCGAGGAGAGGTTCTTGCTCTGGTTAACAACGATGTCGAAATCATCACCCCAGAATGGCTGGACGAGATGGTCAGTCATTCCCTGCAACCCGGTATCGGAGCGGTAGGTGCAAAATTGCTCTACGAAAATAACACCATCCAGCATGCCGGGGTCATCCTTGGCATCGGGGGGGTGGCTGGCCATGCCCACAAAAACCTGGCGCAGGATGCCCCTGGCTACCGTAACCGTGCGATGGTGGCCCAAAATCTATCGGCAGTTACCGGGGCCTGCCTGGTAGTGCGAAAAAAGCTTTACCAGGAAGTCGGAGGATTGAACGCCGCAGACTTTGCAGTGGCTTTCAATGACATCGACTTTTGCCTCAAGTTAGCTGCCCAAGGGTATCGCAATGTCTTCACGCCACACGCTGTCTTGTATCATCATGAATCAATCAGCCGTGGGCACGATGACACGCCGGAGAAGCAAACCATTTTTAATCGGGAATTTCACGCTATGAAAAGAATATGGGGATCGACCCTACAAAAAGATCCGGCATACAACCCAAACTTGTCCACGGATTTCGAAGGATTTACGCTGAAGATCAGATAATCCTCTAAAAGTCGGTTTATGCAGCCCCATGGTATGGCCGAACTAGTGCGTTATAAAGCGAGAAACACAATTCTCCAATTTTTTGAGAAACGACATTTATTTTGTCGCCGCCTCCCTCTTTTTGAGTCTGACTCTTGCTATAATCGGTTGACCACATGCAAAACGAACAAATAATTTTTCTGCACATACCGAAAACTGCCGGCACCACTCTGCGCGACATTATCCACAAACAGTACGGTTCGTCTCAAATAATATCTATTTATCCTGCAACAGAGCACATTAAACTGGAGGATTTTAAAAAACTCACGCCGGAACAAAAAAATCAGCCAGATATATTTATCGGTCATTATGGGTATGGAGTCCATCAATGGTTGACCGGTGACCGGCCCTTTCGCTACGCAACCATGCTTCGCCACCCAATTGACCGGTGCTTATCCCTTTATAATCAGCTAAAAAATATAACTTACTCAGGCGACGATATTACTTTTCGGGATATATTGAACACCCCGTTGAAAAGACAGTTCCAAAACCTCCAAACCCATTTCATTGCAGGAGGAGGACCCAATAACATGCTCAGAAGGGCAATACATCGAATTAACGAGGAATTCCTTTTTGTGGGAATTTCCGAACGTTTTAATGAATCGCTCCTGCTCGCCTGCCACGATTTAAGATGGAGCCTACGTCCCTATGAACGACTTAATATTACCTCAACAGAATGGCCCACCAACTATGCCGACGAACTCCGAGGCGACAGGCGTGCCATGCTCAAATTAGTAGAGATGAATTCTATAGATTTACAGCTATATGCCTATGCAAACAATCTCTTCACGCAAAAGTTACAGGCCACCTACCCCGATGCCCAGGAGCAGATTCATCGCTTCGAAACGCTCCTGAAAAATGACGCTCAAAAATCACTGCCCTGGTATCGCCGGCCATTTACCGTCACGCCATAGAAAGCGCACTCAATGTCATTAACTTAAACTCACTTCATCCAACCTGAGATGACCGATGACAGATAAATCACAGAAAAAAGGTTTTTCTGGCGGCAGTTGGAGCCGTACAGTGCACGAAGAGTTGCATGGATACAACCTAAATACTGGTCTTGGGGATTTTCTCCTAACCCATGTCATTGAGTTATCTGAGTGGACTCATGCAGGCTGCTCGTAAAAATGTCGAACGGATTACCGCCCCGTAATGGATCAGGTGGCCTTGGACGCCGATCGTCTTTTAGGGGTTACCCTTGACAGCGACCTCATTCTCGACGAAAGCTCCATACCCAAAAAAGGGAAAAAGTCTGTCGGCGTTGCCCGCCAATGGTGCGGCCGTCTCGGAAAGGTCGATAATTGCCAGACCGGTGTGTATGCCTCGCTGGTTCAGGGAGCGTCGGCAACGATTATCGACTGCCGACTGTATCTGCCGAAGGAATGGACAGATGACCGTAATCGTTGCAAAGCTGCCGGTGTTCCAGAAGACGTCACCTTCAACACCAAATCGCAACTGGCCCTTGCTATCGTTCGCCATGCCAGGTCAATAGGCGTACGATATGCCTGGGTCGGTATTGACGGCGGGTACGGCAAGGAACCTCTCTTTCTCAAAGCCCTTGATGACGAGGGCGAACACTTTGTTGCCGATGTCCACAAGGATCAGTCCTTTTAACTCGAAGATCCTTGCCCATACATCCCTGATCGGCAGACGGCCAAAGGAAGGACTCCGTCCTTGTACAAAACCAAGAGCACCAGGATGGTGGTGGAACAGTGGGCTGCCAGCCAACCGGAAGACGCCTGGCAACGGATAAGCATTCGCGATTCCACCAAAGGACGGCTGAAGGTTGATATACTCACGCAGCAAGTCTGGGTTTGGCTTGACCAAAAACAGTCCGTCCGCCAATGGCATCTTGTGGTCAGGCGAGAGACTGACTCCCAAAAAACAATCAAGTACAGCCTTTCCAATGCCCCGCCAGAGACCACCCCTGAGCGACTCGCTCAAATGCAGGCGCAACGTTTTTTTGTTGAACGTTCGTTCCAAGATGCCAAAACGACTATCGGGATGGATCAGTATCAGATTCGAGGCTGGCTGGCCTGGAATCATCATAGGGTGCATCCGAAGCTTATGGCATTATTTAACCCGTCGGATCCTCTTTGACCGTGATGCTCGCTGTTGCATTGCGTTTTGCTCATACTCCTCGAAAAAGGAATCAAATTTTGAGTTGTACTTGGCGCAACGCAGTTTGAGGATATTGTTTGCGTAATCGACTTTCCACCAGGCGCCGGATCTCTTGAGGCGGATATTACGGATGAACTTATTGGCACTTTCGATCGCTCCGCTGCCAAGCGGGTACCCACCTCGACGCAAACGACCATACTCGACCCTGTCTTTGTTCTTTTTCAGGTAATTTACCAGCTTAGTCCTCTCAGTTTCCGCAGTGGCTGTTTTGCATTTCATTCTGCCCAGGCCAGCGATGACATGTGAGGCATTGTCGTGAAAGAGTCGAACTTTGGTTTGTTCTATCCATTCATCGGCTTTCGCTGATTCGTAAGCGTCAAAACAACCGCATCTTTTAGCCAGTATCGTATGATGTCATACTGTGGCCGACTTGAACACCAACCAAGGAGGCCCCACCGTGAACACCACCAACTATACAGCCCTCAAGGATAGGC
>JAQUEZ010000471.1 GCA_028684915.1 Desulfobulbus sp. | reverse complement strand
GTCGAACGAAGAGGAAGCGAAAGAGAAGCCACCGCAACCATCATCCCGGGAAGCGGTGCAACGGGTGCAGGCGGATATATACGGGGAATCCATTGATCCCGCGCCAAGCAGGGAAGAGATCGCGCCACCCCAGCGGATGGACATTTCAGCCTGGTTCGATGCCGCTGGCTACCTGGCCATGCTCAAGCCCTACATCAACCGGGTTGATGGTCGGCGCTTCCTCGCCTTCTCCATGGCCGACGGTCTGGTCTATTTCCAAGTTAAGGTTTTGGAAGAGGTGGCCCGCAAACAGGCCCAAGAGGCCGGTTGCATGGAGATAGCCACCATGGCCCAGGGTGATTCCACCATGCGCCAGGTGCTGTTCAGTGTTGTGCAGCACCTGCGCCGGGAGCATGAAGTGATTGCCACCCATTTGATCCAGGCCACCTATTTCGGCGGCTATTTCCTGGTGACCAGGAAGTTCAACAAGGAGATGCGGGGATACTATACCCCTTTCCATGCCGAGGCCTTTGGTTCCATCGCCGAGATGGAACGAGCCAAGCCGGATCTGCTCCGCGACATCCTCAAGGTCAGTCCCCATACCGGCAGTGACCAGGTGAGCTGATGGCCAAGGAACGGGAAGTGAAAGGGGCAAACGACACCAATGCCCAGATCATCACCACCAATAGCGGCCGGATCTACAAGCCGGTCAACCTGCTCAGTGCCATCTCCGAGATTCAGCAGTTCTATGTGATCGAGAGCAAGGGACAGAACATTCCGGCCGAGTTCCTCACCCTGGAGCGAACTATCGATTTCTTCAAGATCGGCCTAAAGAGCGGCTTCAACGAGGGCATTGCTCTGGTGCTGCTGTTTCCGGTGTTCCACTTCTACCTCTTTCCCTTTGTCTTTCTCCATCTCGACGGGTTCAGCCATCTGCTCTTTGGCTGTATCCCCTATCTGCCCCTGATCATCAACACCCTCATGTGCAGCTACATCAGCCGCTACTTTGTCGGCAACATCACCCGTAAGGCAGTTAACTCCCTGCTCTCTGGCCGGGCCCTCTCTCTGCTGCTCAAGGCCTTTGTGGTCTATGTCATCTATCTGGTCCTGTTCAGGCTGAGCACCCCGGAGAACATTGGCCGATTGGCGAGCCAGTTTGGTGCAAAGGCCCACGACATATACCACGGCTTCTTTGCCATCAAACCGCACCTTGTGCCGCTGGCCACTAAGAGCAGCCTGCTCATGGTGTTGGCTGCGGTGTTTCCCTACGGATCGGTCTATCTGCTTGACTGCTGGCATCGCCACCGGGTCAAGCGCAACATACAGCGTATTTCTGCCTAACCAGCATGACTGGACCAAATTTGGCCGACCACAACGAATACAAGGTCTGTACCCCGGCATGGTATCGACGCCGGAATCAACACTTTCACATCAACAATCACTGGAGGTTCAACCATGGAACACGAAGAAAAAAAACAGCGTCCCTCTTGGCAGGAGATTGAGGAGAAGAAGATCAATCTGGTGAAGGAAAAAGGCTCCCGGGTCATGCGGGTCAACTCGCCGATAGGCGCGACCATGTTCAGTATTTTGCGGCAGTTTGACATGGCCTATGCCAATTTCAAGGGACGGTTGGGAGAGATGGGTGGCATCACCTATGAAGAAGGTGCTGCCTTCATGGAAGAAGGGCGGGAGATCGTGATGGCGTTTTCTGATTTCACCGCACGGCTCAGCCGGAAGGTCAAGTTCCGCTACTATCCCCCCGACGAAATCAAAGACTATCTGGAGTTGCTCAAAGCTCAGGAGAAGAACGAAGAGGCTTCGCGTGGCGCAGAGGGCTCGGTTTCGGTCGATTCATGACCCGCGCCAAGGCAATTGCACCTTGCCTTGGCGGGTAAGGTCTGCTATCTCGCAAGGCAGACAAGGTGTTATCAACTTCCCATTCCAAGCAGCTATGAACAAAACCGAGTTGATCGACAAGGTCGCCAAAGAAAGCGCCCTGAGCAAGTCCACCGCCGAGCAGGTGGTCACCAACGTCTTTTCAGCCATCGCAGAGGCGCTGAAGACCGGCGACAAGGTCACCCTTGTGGGATTCGGCACCTTCTCCGTTACAGAGCGGGCCGCCCGTGAAGGGCGGAACCCGCAATCAGGGGAGACGATCACCATCCCCGCCCAAAAGGTGAAGTTCAAAGCGGGAGTAAGTTGGTCGATTCCGTAAAATAGAACTATCGGCCCAATTGTTCGATTCGGTCAATCGCTCTCAATTTGTGGTCATCAAGGAGGTGAGTATAGCGTATTGTCATCGATATTGTTTTATGCCCTAGAATATCCGCAACTGTTCGAAGATCTACACCGTTCATGATCATATAGCTCGCGGCTGTATGCCTCAAATCGTGCATGTGAAAATTTTCGATACCCGCTCTTTTTATGGCAGCTTCGAAACTTTCTCGAAAGTATTGATTAGGCCTTTGTTTGTATGTCATTTTTGGGTTCTTCGGTAGAAACACATAATCTGAACAAGAAAAATTTTCGGTTGGAACAAGATCAGATAATGTTTCTATGACCGGAATAGTTAAAGGGACTCTCCTTGGATCAGTCTTTGTTTGCTGGAGATCAAGGACGCGTCCATCTAGGTCAACCTGACCCCAGGTAAGAGAAGCACCCTCACTTGGCCGCATCCCGGTATGAAGCTGGATTAAGATGTAATGAAAGAGATTTAGCCGATGACTTTTTTTACTCTCATCTAACAATTTATTGATTTCGCCTTCCGTTAAAAAACGAAGACGCCCTGGCGGTGTTTTTGGTTTTCTTATTATCGAGACGGGATTGGTAACCTCAACGCCCCATTCTCGGATCGCTGTAGAAAAAATATGTGACAACAGATTGAGATCCTTTATCACCGTCGCCGGCATGACTTCAGCCAAACGTTTTTCTCTAAATTTCGCAGCGAGGGTCGGTGTTATTTCGATGAGTTGCTTGCCATTGAAAAACTCTAACGACCTAGACTGATGGATTTCACGACGATGCGTCGAGGTCGCTTTTTGGACCGATACCTCCGCAAGGTATCTAGCCAACACATCCTCAAATCGCATAGCATTCGGCAATTCGTTTGCTACATAGCTGCCATTACGTAGGGCTACTTCTGTCTCCTCTGCCCACCTGACAGCTTCTGATTTGCGATCAAAAGTTTGGGATAAGTGAGGCTGTCCTTTCAACCTGACTTCTGCGCAATAAACAGTACCTTTCTTTCTCTTCCGAGCCTTAACAGTTGCCATGCTGCCTCCGTAAAATGCGACTATTTTTGGTCGCACTTTTGGTCGCACTTTTTTGCTAATCGGTGCGATTTTATGATAATTGGAGGTAATTGTAGCTCATCAAACCCCTAAAAACAAGAAAGGCTAACCTGCTTATTTTCAGCAAGTTAGCCTTTCTTTTAAATGGTGCCGAAGGCGAGACTC
Source organism: Desulfobulbus sp. (assembly GCA_028684915.1). Next base: position 104 of record JAQUEZ010000471.1, on the reverse strand, counting down.
GAACTCGCACGACCGTGGGCCGCTACCCCCTCAAGATAGTGTGTCTACCAATTCCACCACTTCGGCAATATGTTACACAAAGCAAGCGTATACTTATTTCCCTT
>JAQUEZ010000470.1 GCA_028684915.1 Desulfobulbus sp. | reverse complement strand
ACGATTGCAAAAAGCCTGGCACCAAACGATAGAAGTGCTAGCCTCGACTTCGGAAGCCAAAGATCCCTACACTGCCGGCCATCAAAAACGGGTGATGCAACTGGCCGTGTCAATCGGACGCGAGCTGGAAATGAGCGAAGATGCGCTGACAGGTCTACGAATGGCCGCGATGATCCACGATATCGGCAAAATCAACGTTCCTGGAGAGTTGCTGAGCAAGCCGGGACTATTATCGCCGTTAGAACGGCAACTTATCAATACACACGCCACCGCAGGCTACTCGATTCTCAAAGAACTTGATTTGCCCTGGAATGTCGCCCAAGTTGTCAAACAACATCACGAACGCTGCGACGGGTCCGGCTATCCTGATGGTTTGAAAAAGGACCAGATCAATTTAAGTGCGCGTATTTTGGCGGTAGCCGATGTTGTAGAAGCCATGGCTTCACACCGGCCCTATCGACCTGCCTTGGGCATCGAGAGAGCGTTGGCTGAGATTGAACAGGGAGCCGGCACAGCTTATGACGAAACGGTCGCGGCAACTTGTTTGACGCTTTTCAGGGAAAAAGGATTCGTCTTTGAATAAAATGGTGTTCTCGATGAACGATTCAGCACAAACATGATTCAGTGCAAAAACTATTGACAGGATCTTTTATCCTGCGCTATAATAACATTCGTCGGCAACGTGGGGGTATAGCTCAGCTGGGAGAGCGCTTGAATGGCATTCAAGAGGTCGCCGGTTCGATCCCGACTACCTCCACCACATCAGATACGAGACGCTGCAAGGGTTGCAGCGTTTTTCTTTTTGTCTGAAAGTCGCCGTTCAAGCGGTCATTTGACTACCTGCTTGACTACCATCGATTTTTCGACGATTTCAGCAATCCCATCCATGTCGCCGCCTCGAATGTGAGTGTACCCATCAAGAGTCATTTGGGCCTTTGCGTGGCCGAGCAGATACTGGGCTCTTGCCGGATGCACTCCGGCAATCGCGAGGTTGGTGGCGTAGGTGTGGCGGAGGTCGTGCAGCGTTGCTTCCACTTTGCAGCGCTCACAAAGCCGGGTAAAGAAACGGGTCAGCACCATTGGTTCGATCGGTTTGCCATCCGCTGCCGGAAAGATCAGATCCGGAGTAGTCATATTGACTACTTTGGGCCGGTCTTTTTCTTTTTTGTTCAGCTCCTGAATCGTCTCGGTCGGCAGTGGAATCGTCCGATATGCCGACGGGGTTTTTAGTTCGGTGGACAGGATTCTGCCCTTTTTCACCGAGCGTCGCACTGTAATCGTGCCCGCCTTGAAATCCGACCAACAGAGGCCGAGCAGTTCTTCGCGTCTCAGGCCGGATGTCCAGGCCAGCATCACCATGACCTTGTGCACGCCCTTTGCTGCGTCGATCAGCTTGCGGACAGTCGCCGTTTCCAGATACTTGTCTTCTTTGGGCTTCGCCTTTGGCCGTTTGATCGGCGCTGCCGGGTTGCGAAAAATCACGCTGTCTTCCACCGCCTGCTGCAGGCTGGATTTTAGGAAATGATGCAGCATCAACACGGTGCGCGGAGAAAGTTTCTCCAGTTTTGCGGTGAGAAACTGCCGCAAGCTTTGCGTCGTGATGTCGCGCAGCCGGGTCCGGCCGATATCGGATTCCTCGATGTGTTTTTCAATCAGCATCGTGTAGTTTGATAAGGTTCCTTCCGCCACATTGGCCTTAACGACATTTTTCAACCAGTATTTAATCCATATCGCCAACGTGTCGTTTTTGGTGATGTTGTGTTGGCCGGCCGCCCTGGCGGCGGCTTCGGCCTCGTCGTAGGTGGCGCCGTAAAAGAACTTTGCCTTGCCATCCACCATGCGTTTGACTTGATAGCGGCCATCGGGTCGCGGTTTTGGTTTTTTTGCCATGAAGTGCCTCCTCTGCTCTCCCTACAGGCGGATGCTGTCGGTCGGCTCCGATTCTGCTCCGCATCTGCGAGAGAGCCACTTCAGCCAGGTTTTTTCTTGCGCGAATAGGATGCACCGCCCTGGCTGTTCTTTTCCGATGCATCCTTGCGGGGGAACAAGCTGGCTGCAGCCTCGATTCGCTCCGTGAGCTCCGCGACAAGCTCAGGCCTCATGGATTCCATCGCCAGCAGGACCGACTGATACTTTTTGGCCAGAGCCTCCAGCCCATCCGTGGGCGGGGGCTCTTTTTTCGTGATCAATGCCTCGATGGGCACGCCTAAATATGCGGCAATTTTTTCCACCAGTTTAAAGGTTGGCGATTTTTTCCCGTTCAGCAGATAGCTGACGTAGGTTTCCGATATGCCAATGGCTGGTGCTAAAGTGCGAGATGTAATCTTTTTTTGCTTCATTATCGCTTTCATGTTTTCACCGAACATCTTCACCTTCTCCTTTATTATCTAGTATCTCAGCTCTATTATAAACCTATAGTTTAGTTTATTTCAAGAGAATTCGCGAAAATAAATTAAAAACGAACACTACGAGCTTTCTTTCCCTTTTTTCCTGAATAACCGCCCATTTTGGCGAAAAACGGGATTTTCCTTCAAATATTGAACCGTGCTAGTATGAGCCGGTGATTATATTTCGGAGGTGAATTTGTGAATAATCGGATTGATTACTGGCGGGTTCGTCGCGGACTGACGTATCGCCATATTGCGGAAACTGCCGGCACGTCGGCGCAGTACGTGTCGATGCTGGCCAAGGGACAACGGCGCAATCCGGGACTCAAAACCATGGAGAGCATATCTTCGGCGCTCGGCAAAAAAGTCGAACAGGTTTTTATGATTGGAGATGAGTGCAAATGAATATGGAAATCCTGATCAGCGTGAACAAAGCGGCTAACGTGCTGGGGGTGCATCCGAACACCGTGCGCAGCATGGCGAAACAAGGAATTTTGCCGGCGAAGAAATTTGGCAGGCAGTGGCGGATACATCGGGACCGTTTCGAGAAATGGGTCGAGAAGGCCTATAAATAATCAGGGTATGTCACATTAAACATCGGCTGGATTCGAGGTGGGGGAACATGCGAGCGCGTAATATCAAACCGGGATTCTTCAAGAATGATACTTTGGCCGAGCTGGATTTCGCAGGACGCCTGCTGTTCATCGGCCTGTGGGGGATTGCCGACCGGGCCGGACGGCTGGAAGACCGACCGAAAAAAATCAAGGCGGAGGTCTTCCCTTATGATGAGGTGAATGTCGATTCGTTTCTCGGCGAACTGGCCAGGCTGGGTTTCATCCTCCGCTACGAAATGGGCTGCGAACGCTACATCCAGATCGTCCATTTCGACAAGCACCAGAACCCGCATCCACGGGAAGCGCCCAGCAATATCCCGGCTCCCGGCCCATGTCCCAACCTTTCCCCGGCAGGGTCATGCCTAGGCAATACCCAGGACTTGCCGAGCCGGGCGGAATCCCCTTCCCTTACCACTGATTCCCCTTCCCAGGGTCTGCTAACCACAACTACTGAAGCCGTAACCTTGGTAGAGCCAATTACTACTCCGGAAAATAATCCCCTGCAGGAAAAAGACGAGTTTGTTGTTGTTGTGGACTT
>JAQUEZ010000150.1 GCA_028684915.1 Desulfobulbus sp. | reverse complement strand
CACCTTGGTCGAGGTGTTGGAACGATAAATATCCTAAGCAATCACGGGGCACCGAATCTGCAGTGTTATCGTCCTATTGACGTACAGGTGCTGCACAGGCCGATGCCTTGCACCTCCGGCACCCCTGCAATCGCTTACAGGTCCGTTGATAAACGGTGCCTTTGGGGTTTCCCCGTGATCGGTTACTAAATATCAGCCCTCGCTGGCCGTCTCTTCCTTTTCCTCCCTCCGCATCAGGTGCACCGCAAGCGGCGTGGTGGTGTCGAGATGCACATCCCGTTGGGGAAAGGCCATGGAAATACCTGCTGTCCGAAAGGCCTCGTCAATGGCCAGATGCAGATTGCTCCGCACCCGGACCCGATCATCCACTGAGCCGATAAAACAGCGCAGGTTCAACAGCAAGGCATTGTCACCGAAACTGTCAAAGGTGACCATTGGCTTTGGATCCTTTAACACCAGGGGGTGGTTCTCTGCGGCCTGGCGCATCAACTGCATCGCCTTGGCCACATCGCTGCCGTAAGCAACCCCTACCGGCAACAAAATCCGCAAAATCGGGTCGCTCAAGGACCAATTGAGCAATCGCCCGGAGATGAACTCCTTGTTGGGCACCAGTAATTCCTTGCCATCAAAATCACGGATGGTGGTGGCCCGAATCCGGATACGGGTAACCACACCGTCGGTGGTATCCACGGTGACCACATCACCGACACGAATGGGCCGCTCAAAAAGGATGATAATGCCGCTGATGAAGTTGGCCACGATCTCCTGCAGACCAAAACCGATACCCACGCCAAGTGCCGCGACCAGCCATTGGATCTGCGCCCAGCGAAAGCCGAGCATATCGGCAATATACAAGATACCGGCTGCGCCGATGCAATAACGGGTCAGGGTAACGATGGTGTAACGGCTACCGGTACTAATCTGCAACCGCTTGAGCAGAATAATCTTCAACAGAGAGGGCAGGTGCCGGGTTGCCACCAGGGTGAGACAGCCGATCAGCAGGGTCATGCCAGCATCGGCCACGGTCACCGGCAGGGTGAGAGCCTGACCGTTCACTTGCAGTACATTGGTCCACAGGGTGTACCGGTTCAATACCCTGAGAGCTGGCAGGACATCGAACCAGACCAACCACAGCCCGACCAAACCGGTGAGGGTGACCAGGGCGTTGAGCAGCTTACGGCTTTCCATGCTTAAATCAGCCAAACTCTCCTTCGATTCCGGCATAGCCTCCGACTCTGGCCCGCGAGCTACCGATCCCACGCCTTCTTCGATCACCTCTTTTGCAGAACGATTCCAGGATTTTTTCAGGGCAAGCTGCCGTTCGGACTGAATCAGCCAGTGTTCGAGCAACTGATGACCGACCACCAACGCAAAGGAGAGCCAAATGGAGTTGATCAGACAGCTGAGCAAACCGCCAACCGCAAAAATATAGCCGGCAATCACCAGCACAGCCAGGATCAGGGGAATGGCCAAAGCGGTGACAAAGAGCAGTGGACACAGGCGGACCAACAGATTCTGCGGGTTATTCTTGCGCACCTCACTCCACAGCCCTGCTCCTGGATGGAGCAAACGCACGGCTAACGACATGATGACCGCCAGGATAAGAAGAATACTCAAACGCCCCAGGGTGTGACTGCTTCCGGCCTTATAATTAACGTAAAATGCGATATGGGTAAAAAAGACGACCGGGAGGAAGGTAAGCAGAAAACGACTGGTCTCCCGCCGCAGCAGAGTAACGTTCTCTTTGGGCCAGAAAAACACCCGCGTGGCCACACCAATGGGGCGCAAAAAAACAACAATAATCCGGAGATAAAAGAATCGAAGACTGAGGAAGAGCAGCGCTATTCCCACCGACCTGGAAAAATCGTTGGTCTCCCCCAGGCTGTACAACTGCCAGCCCACGGCCACCAAAAACAACGGACAAGGAAGAGCCAAGAGCACCGTCAGGCCCAGAGCCTTGAGAGGTAAACCAAAATGGTAGGAAACAGGATTTCCGGCCAGATTCACCGCTGTTTCCAATTGACGATTAAGCGAGCGGCGTCCGCCAAGCACGAGGAGGGCAATCAGACAGGCCAACAAAAATTCTGGTGAAAAGAAAGCCTGTTGCACGAGGGCGCGGCCTGTACCAATCCATTGCCCCGGTGCCAAAAGTGCGTGAATCTCTCCCGGCAACTGGGCCAAGTCGCGCCACTGAAGCACCGGCGTGCTCCGCATCCACAGCAATCGCTCTTCCAAGAAATGGTTAAAATCGTCGACCGTGGTAAGCATATTCGTATATAGAAGCTCGATCTCGGAGAGTTGCCCCAGATAGATGCGATTGGCGGCAATGATTTTGTCGAGCAAATCCGCTCGGCTGGCCAGCAGGGACCGCAATTCCGGGCGTAGGATTTTGGCCGTGTCGGGCGAAGCCTCACCGATAAGTTCCTTGATATCCCCCTCGATATCGTCCTGTTTCTTCCGTTCTTCCTCGGTTTGCACCTGAACCAGCCCAGTTTCCGCGATCACCTGGCGATTACGAGTCAACTTTCGAGTCAACTGACGAGCACTGGGGAGATTACGCTGCATATCGTGCAGGAGTAGCCCCAAGGCCTGATTGAGTCCTGCCATTTCGATTTTCTGTTTGGTGCTGGTGTAACTCTCTTCTATTTTTTTTAGTTCTTTTTCCAAGTCATCCCGAGCGGCTACAGTCGATTTCAGGGCAGCAGTTATGGCCAAAAGTTGCTCGCTGTAGGCGGCGTTTCCTTGGGCAACCTGCTGCAACACCGGCTGGTTGTCGGCCATCTGGGCGACGACCTCCTTGGCCTCCCCCACACTCTGGCTGGCTTCCTCCTGCCGCTTGCGGTTGACCTTGGCCTCCAGCGCCTGCATCTGTTGGCGTGCAAGATCCAACCGGGACGCGGCTTCATCCCGCTGCAGATTGAGCAACTCGCTTCGCACCGGCATGCTCACCATTTCCTGATTGAGCATGTGCGACTCGCTTTGCAAGGCTGCCAACTGGATCTGCGCAGCCATCCCCTGAACTTCGATCAACTCGGGCGAATCCGTGGTCTGCGGCGGCACCTTCAAGGCCGTATTCAACGTATCTTCGCTTGCCTTGATCTCGCTAAGTCGCTGGTTGATTTTGGTAGGACGATCATTCAGCTGATTACTCTGGCGGGTTAATGTGGCCACCTGAGCCTCAATTTCCGTGGCAGAAGCCTTGACTGTGAACAGTTCCTGCTCAAGGACTTTCAATGGCCTGGGATCGTCCTCAACCACTGGAGGATGCTGATCGTCGACCTTTTCCCGCGAAGTATTCCGCTCCAGGGCCTGACGTAATTTTTTTATCTCACCAGGTGCCGTGCCGATGGTGGCGATAAAGGCGTTGGCCTGAGCATTGTTCGACTCTACGCCGCTAAGATTGTCGAGTCCATTACGATACAGCTCAAGCAACTTGGTCTTATTCGCCTCATCCATCTGGTTGTTTTGGGACAAGGCGTCAATTTTTGCTTTGAGTATTTCTGGGGTGATTTGCAGCTGACCACCAGGTTTCCCGGTATCCGCAGCCAGGCCAGCCTGTAGCGAAAACAGCACCAGCAAAACCATCGTCAAAAAAGAGCACCAACTGAAACGCTGAGCACGCAGGGGCAACATAGGCAACCGATCAAGAGAGGTAGAATTAAACACAAACCTTGCACGCATCTTCAGGCCACCGCCAATAAAACCAGGGCCATGGAGCCAAAAGAAAGCAGGGTTGAGAGCACAATCACCGCCGAGGCCAGCTCGGGGTCGGAATTAAGTTGGGAGGAGAGAATATAGATTGCGGTGGAGGTGGGCTGGGCAAAAAAAAGCATGCTCACCTTAAAGGCCAGTCCGCTTACTCCGAAGAGCCACAGCAGGCACAGCCCAACCAGGGGGAGCGCCACCAGTTTCAACCCGGCCGCAGCCAAGGCGAGGTTGAAATTACTGCGCAGATTGGCAAAGCTGAGGCTGCCGCCGATAGAAAACAAGGCCAGGGGCAGAGTGACCTGGGACATCAGTTTAAGGGTGTTGTCGATGGGCGAGGGAAAGGAACCTACCAGTCGAGAATAGGCAATTCCAGCGAGACAGGCGATGATCAGCGGATTGGCCATCAGGTGTTTGAGGGTGATCGCAAACCGATTGCCGTGGCTCGTCTCGCTGCCGCCGTACCAAATGAGAATCGACACGCAGAGCACATTGATCAGGGGAATGATCAGCCCGATGAGGATGCCGTAGAGCTGGACTCCGGTTTGGCCAAAGGCGTTGATCAGCACCGCCATACCGATGTAGGTGTTAAAGCGGTAGCAACCCTGGTTGAACGAGCCCGCTTGAAAGTCGGCCACCGGTCGCAGACGGATATAGAGCAGACTCAAGCCGCAGACGAGGACGACGGCCAGGGCTGCAGCGGGAAAATACTGCCAATTATCAGTAAAATGCAGGGGAGAGGCGCCGATCTTCCAAAACAGCATCAAGGGGAAAAAGACAAAATAGACCAGCTTATCCGAGACCCGGTGAAAGGCGGCATCGGTGATCTGCCAGTGACGAACACCCCAACCAAAGACGATCAGTGCCAGTACTGGAAACAGCGCATTAAGGAGAATCATGGGATCGCCAGGGCCTGAAGGCCAAAAGCTGAGTTATCAAGCAGCATGAAACCAAGAAGATGTTCTCCTTGGTCGAAAAGGACAGAGGTGAAGCGTTTCTTACCAGGGGTGGCCACACAATATCGAATCACCCCGAACAAAGGCGGGATCTCGTTTTGTATCCTTTTGAAGTGTACTCGGCCGTACAGTGGTTGTCGCTTCTCTGGCACCTACAAAATCTGGCGTAAAAACTCCCGGGTACGTTCCTTGACGGGCCGTTGAAAAAAATCCGTACAACTCGCCTGTTCGACAATCCGCCCGGCTTCCATAAACACGATCCGGTCGCCCACCTCACGAGCAAAACCCATCTCATGGGTGACCACCACCATGGTCATGCCCTCGGTAGCGAGGGTTCGCATAACATCGAGCACCTCACCGATCATCTCTGGATCCAGGGCACTGGTGGCCTCGTCAAACAGCATCACCTTGGGTTGCATGGCCAGGGCTCGGGCAATGGCCACCCGCTGCTGCTGGCCACCGGATAACTGATTCGGATACTGATGCAGTTTCTCCCCTACCCCTACCTTATCCAGCAGCGCCCTCGCCTGCGTGGTGGCTTCGGCCTTGCTCCGCCCGCGCACCAGTTGCTGCGCCAAGTTAATATTTTGCAAAACCGTCAGATGGGGAAAAAGATTAAAGGACTGGAAGACCATGCCCACCTCGCGGCGAATGGCCAGCCGATTCTGCTCGCTGTCGTTGAGCTCAATACCATCGATTACGATCCGGCCACTGTCGATCTCTTCCAGGCCGTTGAGACAACGGAGAAAGGTAGACTTACCCGAACCCGAGGGACCGATCACCACCAGGACCTCGCCCCGCAACACTTCCACCGAAAAATCATCCAGGGCAGGCAGGGTGCCGAACATCTTCACCAGATGCTCCGCCCGGATAATGGGTTCGGGATGAAGTCGTTTGCGCTCACATTGTCTCATGGGGCGATCCTGGAAAAATGGCGCTCCAGGCCGGAGGCCAAGGCGGAGAGGGTCAAAGTGAGTACCAGGTAAATAGCCGCGATCACAAACCAGATTTCAAAGCTGAGAAAGGTCTCGGCAATAATGGCCCGTCCCTCCATGGTGAGGTCATACACGGCGATGGTGGAAACCAGGGCCGAATCCTTAATCAGCGACACCGCCTGGCTGGTGAGCGGCGGCAACACCCGACGCACGGCCTGGGGCAGGATCACGGTGCGATAGCTCTGCATACGGCTCAAGCCCAGGCTATAGCAAGCCTCCCACTGCCCCTTGTCAATGGAGGTGATGCCGGCACGAAAAATCTCCGAGGCATAGGCGCCCTCAAAAAGACTGAGCGCAAGCACGGCGGTGAAGGTGCGGCCGATATCGAAGATCGGCGCCATGACAAAATAGAGGAAAAAAATCTGCACCAGCAAGGGTGTGTTGCGAATGGCCTCGAGATAGATCCGGGCCAGCCAGCGACCGACCATCGAGCCGGAGAGACGCAGCAATGCGGTGGCCAAGCCGACGCACGCGGCCAGCACCAGGCTGTAGCCGCTGATTTCCAAGGTGACGACCAACCCCTTGAGCAATGGGCCGGCAACAAAACCCACGTCGGTCAGGGTGCCGAAATAGCGAGGGATCTGCCGCCAATGCCAAGAGTAGCCCAGCCGCTCGGACCCGCGCAGCACCAGCCAAAACAGACCAGCCAGGGTCAGCAGGTAGAGCAGCCAGTCTCTGAGGATGGCAGGTTTGGCAAAACGAAGATGCATGCAGCTCTCGATGATCGGTACAAAAGAGGGTGGCACAGGACGACACCATGGCCACGGTGAACATCCCTTCGATGTACACCAAGATCCCCACTGGTTTCAAGTCCTTCTTCCCACGCCCAACGTCCCGGTAGGCGATGAGCTCGACACATCTTCCTGTTGCCCGGATGTGGCTGCTGGGGTAGAGTACCTCGTTATTTCTCTCACTTGGACTACCCATGGCCCCCTTACTGACCATCGAAAATTTCAGTCTCAGTTTCCTCAGTGCCGACGGCGATACGAGCCCGGTTCTCTGTGATATCAATCTGCACATCGATCAGGGCCAGACCCATGCCCTGGTGGGTGAGTCCGGATCGGGCAAATCGGTCACCGCGCTTTCCATCCTGCGCCTGCTTGATGAGACCAGCAAGGTCCGCTCCAGCGGCTCAATCCGCTTTGAGAATCAGGAGATCACTTCCCTGGACAAACGGGCGATCCGCAACCTTCGCGGCAACCGCATCGCCATGATCTTCCAGGAGCCGATGACCTCGCTCAACCCGGTCTATACTATCGGCAACCAGTTGATCGAACCGCTGCTGCTCCACCAGAGTCTGAGCAAAGCCGAGGCCTATACCCAGGCCCTGCAGCTGCTTGAGCGCACCGGCATCGACAACCCGGAATACCGGATCAACTGTTACCCGCACCAACTTTCCGGCGGTCAACGCCAGCGGGTGATCATTGCCATGGCCCTGGCCTGCCGCCCCACCCTGCTCATCGCCGATGAGCCCACCACCGCTCTTGATGTCACCATCCAGGAACAGATCCTCCGCCTGATCAAGGACATCCAGACCGAATACGGCATGTCGGTGCTGCTGATTACCCACGATCTGCCCATGGTACAGAAAATCGCCGACACAGTGTCGATCATGCATCAAGGCCGCATTGTCGAACAGGGTACGGTGCACGATATTTTCACCGCCCCCAAAGAAGACTACACCCGCCACCTGATGGCCGCCATGCCCCAAGGGGTGCAGCAAACACGAAACGGTGGGGCAAAACTGATCGAACTGCAGAAGATCAGCTGCAGTTTCACCATGAAGACCCAGTGGTCGGGTTGGTTGACGCGCCAGAAACGGGTGATCAAGGCGGTGGATAATGTTAGCCTCAGCCTCAACCAAGGGACCACGCTGGGCCTGGTGGGGGAATCCGGTTCAGGCAAATCGACCCTAGCCCTCTGCCTGCTGGGCCTGAGCAGATACGATGGCAAGGTGCTCTACTTTCCTCAGGCCGGGGCCAACCACTGCCTCTCCGAGCTGAGTAACAAACAGTTTCGTCCCCTGCGCCGGGAATTGCAAATCGTGTTCCAGGATCCCTTTTCCTCGCTGTCGCCACGGATGACCATTGAGCAAATCGTCACCGAGGGGTTGCAAGTCCATGGTTTAGGCGGGAGTAAAGAGGAACGGCAGGCACTGGTAACGCAGGCATTGGAGGACGTGGAACTCAATCCCAGCCTAGCAGGCCGCTTTCCCCACGAGTTCTCCGGCGGTCAGCGTCAGCGCATCGCCATTGCCCGGGCCCTGATCCTCCGCCCTAAGCTGCTCATCCTTGATGAGCCCACCAGTGCCCTGGACATGACCATCCAGAAACAGATCCTCGAATTGCTCAAGGACCTCCAGCAGCGCTACCAGCTCACCTACATCTTCATCACCCACGACCTGCGCACGGTGCGCTCATTGGCCGATCAGCTGGCGGTGATGCATCATGGCCGGATTGTCGAAGCCGGCCCGGCGGCCGCCATCTTTGCCGACCCGCAGCAGGAATACACCCGACGACTCTTTGATGCCGCCTTCCACCTCAACCAACGTTTGGAGAATTGATTATGCCCATGACCTACCGCGCCGTCTTTCACGTCGATCTGGATGAGGCCAAGCCCTTCAACATTGCCCTGGCCAATGTCGGCAATCTGATCCGCGCCATTCCGGAAAAGCACTACGACTTGGTGCTGCTGTTCAACGGTCCGGCGGTGACCCTGTTGCAAAATGAACAGTGCGCCCCTTTCCGTGACGAGATCTGGCGCCTGCAGCAGTCACGGGTGTCCTTTAAGGTCTGCCGCAATGCCCTTAACAATTTTAATATTGATCCGGATAATCTGATCGAAGGCTGCGAGATCGTTCCCGCCGGAGTGGTGGCACTGATTGAACTGCAACAGGATGGGTATGCTTATATTAAGCCCTGAAGAGGAGTGAGTTGTTTTCCGCAACAAGCTTTAGAGATCAATTTCCGATTGCCCCCTCCCATCTGCAATAGAGGAGGCGATCTTCGAAGAACATCACTTGGGCTGCTCCGATTCCGGGACCCCGTTTTCCAACTGGCACTTTGCAATGTTTCCTTGGCATTTCAGCCTATTGGTTGCATCGGGCCAGAAACGGACATTACTCAAACAAAATTCGCCTGAAGGGTGGGTGCAGTACGGAATAAAGACAAACCCGCCTTTTGATTGCCGCCAGCTGGGTTGAATATCCCGTGATTGTGCCTGTTGTTCAACGCTGTAATAACTGCAGTATTTCATGTGATATCTCGCAATGATCCTAGGGAGTGACGAAAAAAAGGACTGGTCAATCTCGTGGTTTTTGATACCCATTTTCCTTTTTTTACAGGCTGAATGGGGACGGTAGCAGAGGCAGTTTGACTTAAGCGGATTTTTTCCCGGAGCGCAATGATCTTCTCCGCCCGCGACAGTGAAGGTATCCGGTCCGCAGAGACAAGCCATTGCACGCATAGAGATTGCAAATACATTTCCATCTCTCGCAATGAGATAGACTTTTTACGAATCCATCAACATTGATGGACTCGTAAAAAGTCTATCACACTCTTAAAGATGGCTAGGTAAAGACACAGATATACGAGGAATAGCGTTTTTCACGGCTCGAAGGCATACATCAGGGATGTCGAGTGTCGGGAAAAACGCTACGACGTAGGAGATCGAAGTTTTTACGACGCCATCAACATTCATCAACCTAAAATCACAAACCCATGAACCAGATACTCATTGGCAAGGGCGAACAGCCCGTTCACCTGCTCAGCAAATACGGAAACCGCCATGGCTTGATCGCTGGCGCCACCGGCACCGGAAAAACCGTGTCCCTTCTGGTCATGGCGGAGGGTTTTTCACGACTGGGCGTACCGGTGTTCATGGTCGACGTCAAGGGTGATGTCGCCGGTCTGGCAATGCCTGGCAACCCGAGTGAAAAGATCCAACAGCGCGTAGCCCAGATCGGCATAGAGGGCTTTACTCACGAGGCAAACCCGGTTCTGTTCTGGGATCTGTATGGACGTTCGGGCCATCCGGTGCGAACAACGATCAGTGAGATTGGCCCAACCCTGCTCGGGCGAATGCTTGAACTCAACGACACCCAGACCGGTGTGCTTGAGATCGTGTTCAAACTCGCCGACGACCAAGGGCTTCTGCTGCTCGACCTAGATGATTTCAAGGCTCTCTTGGGATTAATCACCGAAAAACGTAAAGAGATCTCCACCCAGTACGGCTTGGTCAACAGTCAATCGCTGGGCGCTATCCAACGCGCGCTCTTGGCCTTTGAGCGTGAGGGCGGTGCGGCCTTCCTCGGCGAACCGGCACTGGAACTCGGCGATCTGCTGCGGACCGATTTAAGCGGCCGCGGTATCATCAACATTCTTGCCGCGGATCAGCTAATATTGCGGCCTCGATTATATTCGAGCTTTCTTTTGTGGTTGCTCTCCGAACTGTTTGAAAATCTGCCCGAGGTGGGTGATCTCGACCAACCAAAGCTCGTTCTCTTTTTTGATGAGTCGCATCTCCTTTTCGATGACGCGCCGCCCATGTTGCGGCAGCGGGTGGAACAGGTGGTGCGAATCATCCGCTCCAAGGGGGTTGGCATCTATTTTTGCTCACAGTTTCCAGACGACCTGCCCGGTGAGATTCTCGGCCAACTCGGTAACCGCATCCAGCACACCCTGCACGCCTACACCCCACGGGACCAGAAGGCGGTGCGGACGGCAGCGCGAACCTTTGCCCCTAACCCCAACTTTGATGTCGCCAAGGCCATTTCTCAACTCGCGGTAGGCGAGGCGCTTGTCTCCACCCTCCAGGAAAAAGGTATCCCCTTGCCGGTTGAGCGTACGTTGATCTGTCCTCCGCGCTGCCGGATAGGTGCGGTGACAGCCGAAGAACGCGCCATGGTGCGTGCACGCAGCCCACTGGGCAACAAATATGACCTGCCCGTAAACCGGGAGTCTGCCTATGAAATACTCAGCCGGCGGGCTTTGGAAAAGACAACTGCCGAGGCGCAGACGCGTCAGGTTGAAACGGAAAAGGATTCGGACCAGGGAAGTGTGTTGGGTGATTTATTATGGGGCAGCAAGCGCCGACAAGGTATGGTGGAAACCATGGCCAAGCAAGCCGCCCGCACCATTGGCAGCCAAATCGGCCGCAAGATTTTACGCGGTGTACTCGGCGGCATTTTTGGCGCATCTCGCCGCTGACCAATATAAGGCCACATGGCCCCGAAGGTGACGAAACGAAGAGTTATCTGGGACGCGACCGTAATGGCCTGTTCCTGTTTGGGCAGTTCTGCAGCCGCTGTGACCAGCGCTCCAAGAGCGCAAACGTCCCGGCTTCGGGAAAAATCAAGAATTTTGTCGTGGTAATCAAATGCTCCTGGAGAAAACATGGTCTTTCACAGGAAAGACCGGCAAGCACTATCCATTTACCGTTTTTTCAAAATCAGCATTGCTTCCGAAAAAAGGTGGGATCTACATCCTCGCCTATGCCCACCCTCGAGGTCATCTGGCCGGATTTCAGATCAATACCCTCTCCATGGGGGAAACGGATAATCTGCACGTAGCGGTTACAACGCTGCAACAGGACAAAGGCCTTGTGAACGAATGTTGGAACTACACTTTCATTCTGCCCCTTGATGCTCCGCAGCAACGGACGTTGTACTTCAATGACCTGATTGCGGCCAATCCACCCCGCTGCTGATCTTGATGGAATATAGGCCCGAGAACGGAGGGTAAGCAAACTGCTGTTTGCGCCAACTTTTCTCAGATCGTGCTCACTGTATCGTGCGTGCGAATGCATGTTTTTTTTATTCACTTCACGAGACCGTCCCCCTTGGCTACACCTTCATCACCCTCGCCATCAGAAACGCCCCCCACCTCCCCTCTTTCCGCCGATTTTTTGACCACGGTTAGCCATGGCCCAGGCGTCTATCAGATGCTCGGCAAAAAACAGGTGCTCTATGTGGGCAAGGCGCGTGATCTGCGTAAACGTCTGGCCCAGTATGCTCATTACAACGGGTCTGCCCACTCCAAGACCGCGGTCATGCTTTCCCATGTGCAACGGGTGGAGACCATCCTCACTACCACCGAGAAGGAGGCGCTCATCCTCGAGGCCTCGCTGATCAAACAGCACCGGCCACGCTACAATGTCATCCTCCGCGACGACAAGAACTACCCGATGATCAAAGTCACCATCCGCGAGCCCTGGCCCCGGGTGGTAGTCACCCGCAAACGGCTGCGCGACGGCAACCGCTATTTCGGCCCCTACTCCTCGACCACAGCCATGCGCGCCACCCTGGCCCTGCTCTACACGCAGTTTCCGTTGCGGCGCTGCAAAATCATGCGGGAACGAACCCGGCCCTGCCTCAATTACCAGATGGGCCGCTGCCTTGCCCCCTGCGCGGGTAAGGTGGACAGTGCCGAATACCAACAGATGGTCCGTGATGTGCTCCTAATCCTTGAAGGCAAGGTCAGCGAGGTCGTCAAAGAGCTGACCGCCAAGATGGAGCAAGCCGCAGAGCAACTGGCCTTTGAAAAGGCGGCCCTGTACCGCGATCAAATCCGTGGCCTGACCAAGACCACCGAACACCAGGCTATTGTTGCCGACCATCACCTGGATCAGGATATCTTCGGTATCCATCGTCAGGATGCAGCGGTGGGCATTGCCTTGCTCTTTGTCCGTGGCGGCATGATCACCGGGGCGCAGAACTTTTTTCTCGCCGATCCAATCGGAGAAGACGACAGCCTACTCAGCCAGACCATTCTCCAATTCTACTCCAGTGAGCGCCAACCACCGCGAGAGTTGCTGCTCCCCTTTGCGCTCGAAGACCGGGAATTGATCGCTGAACGTCTGGGCGAACTACGCGAAGGGCCGGTGTCCCTATTGGCACCACAACGCGGCAAGCGAATGCAGTTGATGCAGATGGCTACGGCCAACGCGGCCCAAATCTTTTCCGAAAAGGCCAAGAAAGAACAATCCTGGGAGGCCCTGGCAACCAGCCTCATGTCCAAGCTACGGCTGGTGAACCGGCCGGACACCATCGAATGCTTGGATATTTCCAACCTGCTGGGCAAACAGGCGGTTGGCTCCCTAGTCTGTTTTGTCCTGGGGGATAAAGAGGTTAAACTCTTTCGTCATTACCGCATCCGTAGTCAGGATACCCCGGACGATTACGCCATGATGCGCGAGGTGCTGGAGCGGCGGATGAGCAAGGGGCTTGAAGAAGATCGACTGCCGGATATGCTCCTGATCGACGGTGGCAAAGGACAGTTGCAGGTGGCAATGGATGTGCTGGGCAATTTTGACCTGCTTGGGCGGGTCGATCTGGTGGCCATTGCCAAGGAAAAGGCTGAGGAGGGAGAAAAACTCTTCAGGCCGGGCCGCAAGAATCCGATTCTGTTGCCGGCGCATTCGCCGGTGCTACTCTACCTGATGCGCATCCGCGACGAATCGCACCGCTTTGGCATCACCTTCCACCGTAAACTGCGCGGCAAGGACCAATTGCGCTCGCAACTCGATGCCATTGAGGGTATCGGCCCTAAACGCAAGCAACTGCTGTTGCAGCACCTGGGCTCACTGAAAAGGATTATTGAGGCCAGGATCGAGGATTTGGCGCAGGTGCCGGGGATCGGAGCTGAATTGGCACGGCAGATCTACAACCAATTGCATCCTGAAAAATGACAGCTTGGTGAAAAATCAAAAGCCGAGAAGTTATATATCGTCAATGCAATATGTTGCGAAGATCTGAACGTCATTCTCGAGAGTTTTTACGATTCCATCAACCTTGATGCAAACTCTCGAAGCGATTACGTTAGGGTCGGGGAAAGAAAAATAGTATTCGAATAATGCGCCGTAGCCGGGCCGAAAGGCAAGCATACGCATTTTGCGGCGTAACATTGGATAGGAGCAGCCATCATCCCGGCCAACAAAAGGAGAGCCCTGACAGAGGTTCGGGATGACAAAACCTTAGCATTGCATTTCCCTCACCTAACGGAGCAAACAGATCATGGAGCCGGATGAACGGATGATGGCCCGACTCAAAGCCGGTTGCATCTGCAAGGGGGTGAAGCTGATTCGCCTGATCGAAGCCATTGAAAATGGAGCCGCCACGGTTGCCGAGGTTCAGCAAGCCTGCAGCATTGGCGATGGAGCTTGCAAAGGCAAACGCTGCGGGGAGAAAGCTGCGCAACTGCTTGCTCGCCAAACAGAAGAAAAGGGAATTTTTTGACAGGAAAATTCAGCTATAATGCCCTAAGTACTCGCAAAGAAAGCTATCTGTCACCGCACTGTTTGCAAGGGGATTTTGGTGGAAAAAGAAGATAAAACGCCCAAAAAGGCGGTTGCCCTGTTGTATGAAAAGAAAAAGTCGGATGCGCCGAGGGTTGTTGCCACTGGGTCCCACCTGATTGCCGAAAAGATCATCGCCACGGCAAAAGAGGCTGGCGTGGTCATCAAAGAGGATAAGGACCTGGTCGAGTTGTTGGCCAAAGTACCCCTTGGCCAAGAAATTCCCGATGAACTCTATCAGACCGTTGCTGAAGTTCTCGCCTTTGTCTACATGGTTAACGAAAAATACAAAAACGACAAAAAGTGATCGCCCTCCATGAACAATGGCGGGGCCGCCTCTTGCTGACATTGCATTGCTGTTCGTTTCTCGGGAGGACGAAAAAGAGGTTATTCTAAACCCTACCTTATCTCAGCGTTGACGATTTTATTGTATTGACTGAAAAAAAGAAAGAAAGAAAGAAAGAAAGAAAGAAAAGTCAGCTTTGGAGAGCTGGCTGATCACGGTAAAGAAAACGAACGTATAAATGACAGGTAGAATATGCTGATTGGCTACATGCGGGTCTCGAGAGCTGATTGCCCCAGATTGAAATGCTCCACACAATCGCAAAGAAACCGGGCGAGGTGATTTTCCTCCACCCACTGATCAATGGATATCGGCAGCAGGGGCGGGCAAAAAGCTCTGTTAACATCGACATATCAATGATATATATTGAAAATTTTTGCACTGGTTTTGCAACAGACTCCTTTATCCATTCCCACAGAGATAATCAGGAACAATCTTAAGAAGACGAAGCTGTTAATCTATTAGCATTGGCTTCGCAAATCTTAAACCAGATAGTTCATTATAAGCATGAATTGGTAGAGAGAGCTCTCGCTCTTTACTCTCATATCCCTCAACACAACGAATAAGGTTAGATTTTGAGAGCGCAGCGAACCAAAATCTGAACCGTTTGTTGGACAAGCCCGGTGGGCCTCTATAGAAAAGAGCTTTTTGGTGCCGAGGGATTGAATCAGGCGGTGGGGTGG
>JAQUEZ010000469.1 GCA_028684915.1 Desulfobulbus sp. | reverse complement strand
TCGATTTCGCAAGTTGAAGCAAAAGCCCTATTGGGGCAATCATTTTTGGGCTCGAGGGTATTGCGTTGATACTGTCGGTCTTGATGCTGACAAGATACGAAAATATGTCAAGTATCAAGAAGCCCAATAACGAAAGGCTGAGAATTAAATACCGACCAAATTGGGGACAATGATCCTCGCCTCCTCAGGAGGCAAGAGGCAGACTAACCCCCTTTTAGGGGTAAACACAAAAACACCCCCTCTGGGGGTGGATTCTTTATTTGGCCGTCTCGATTCGGCAAAAAAGATAGTCCAGGACACGGAGAACGATTGTATCCCCGTTTTCGAGGCAAGCAATTTCGATTGGAATCTCTATCGTTCTGGAACCAAAATGTACACCTACCGGATCAAATCCGGGGATGTCACTTTACTTTTCAATCGCCGTTCGCCTACCCAAAAAATTCCCAACTGCCGCTTGGAAATTGGCTCCCTTTCTTGCTGGTCGCCAGGTTTTTACGCCATCTACAACCGGGTGAAAGCTTTTCTCGCCGTCTATGGCGGTGACGTCATAAAGGAAAGAGTCTCCGAGGTGCATCTGGCCGCTGACTTCATCGGTGTTGATATCAAAACAACCAAGCTTGAAAACCGGGGCCACTGGATAGCCCTAGCCCGAAAAAATGGTGATCATGACGAGCTCATAGTGCAGAAAAGAGACCCTGAACCAGACCCCGAAAAGCTGGCCTTTGACCGGCATTTCACAAACCACAACTTCTCCGGACTGAATATCGGCAAGGGCAACCTGATGCTTCGTGTGTACGACAAGGTTCTCGAGCTGAAAGAATCCAGGGCCACTAACAAGCAACAGGTCTTTTCCGAGATTTGGGGATTAATCCACTACGACGAATTCCCGGTGACCAGGGTGGAATACCAGATTCGCCGGCCAAAGCTCCGTGAATTTTCCGACAAAGACGGCAACGGGATCAACACCGTCTTTGATCTGGTCAATACCATGAAATCCCTTTGGGCCTATCTCACCACCGAATGGACCCGGCATGCAGAAAATCAGGTGAACCGCAACCACAACCAGACCAAAGCCAAGGTTTCGGAGTTTTGGCAGAAAGTCCAGGCCGTTGTCTGGACCGGCGTTTTTGGCTACGTCCGCACCCACCCCGTGAAACATAAAGATATCGAAATGCTCCGCAAGCAGGCCCGCGGAATCCTCATGTCGGTCTGCGCCTCTCTGGAAGTGGAGCCGGACGACATCGATAAAATCGTTCATCTCTGTAAAGGCATAATTGAGGAAGACCTTCACGACTTTTTCGAAGATGAAAAGGCCTTTATCGACAAGATGACGATTAAACGAAACGAGTTCAGGAGCACCCTTGCGGGTTAGGCTTCTGGCTCTTTAGCAAGTAACGACTGGTCAAATTGAGGTACGGCATGGGTGGTAGAGGTCGAGATTTCAGCTCTTCAGAAAGATGGGCTTGGGTTGGCGAATTATCTGATTCCCGCTTGGAGCGTTACGGCAGAATGTCCAGCCACAAAGACGAATCCGATTTTGGGAAAGTGGCTTTGAATTATGAATGTTCTAAAGAATTTGAACGCCGACATGGCTGCAAACCGGAGTGGGAAAAATGACCTATCGCTATAAAATGGAACTTCCCCCCTTGCCCCATTATTCGGGGTTCATGTTCCGCTGTCCCCTGGATTGGGCAGATTGGGAAAAACTCTCTTGGGCTCGCTTCGGATCTGGTGGCACCGCCGATGCTCGCCATTGCTTTGTTGACGATTGGCGTCTCGAGCACCTTTGGCGGCATCATGGCCAAGGGCTTGCCAAGGCCATTTGCACCGGCATCATGACTGCTCCGGATTTCACTATCGAGACCCATTTCCCGGTAGAGATCGCAGCCTATCAAGTCTACCGCTCCAATCTCTTGGCCTATTATTGGATTCTCAACGGAGTAACAACCGTTCCAGTCATGCAGTGGGGCAATGAATCCACTTTTGATCTCTCTCCGAAATACATCGGCCCTCGTTCGGTTGTAGCTGTCCGGGGACCAGGCAAGGGAAAGGATGAGCAAAACCGCTGGATGGCCGGTGCCGAGTACATGCAAGCACACCTTGACCCGGCCTTGGTCCTTCATTTTGGCCGCAAGGTTCCAGGTGTATGGAAAAACGCCTTATTCGTCCCTCTGCACTCCCGGAAAAAGGTCAAGGTCCAGGACTCCCGGCAATTGTTATGTCCATTCTAACAACATTAAATGAGGTCTTAAAATGATTGATCAGCTAGCATCGTATCATCTCGAATTTACAGAACTTTATCTATCCCCCTGGTTCTATTTTTGGTGCTTCATTATCTTCGCGTATATTCTTTTTTGTGACCTCCACGACTACAAAGATGTTGGCAATGCTTACAGGCTTTTCTTTTTCGGCGTTCCACTTTGGTTAACATCAGGTCATCTTTCGGTAATAAATTCGATGGCTGACGTAATATTTTATTTTTTGTCTGCGTTTGTAACCTTCTTACTTTTTCTTGAGTTGCACCACGACAATTCTTCTTCAGCTAAAAGTGAAGTGGTTCACAATGAATAAAGCCATTTTCACCACACCCCGGCGCGGTCTGATGGGCAACAAGCCCCTCGGTGCTGATTATATGCTGCAAGTAATGGAACGAGCCCAGCGCATGAAAGCCGCTATCCGAGAAGAGAAACAACTCATCGACAAACGGCAACAGCGTTTACCAGGTTTCTAAAAATGTTCCCCGAAATGATGACCTTGAAAGAGGTGTGCGAATATTTCCGAGTTGAAAAGCGTGTCTTACTTCGCTACGGTCTCGAGAAGATCGGGGGAGTACGCTTGGGGCCACGTTCCTGGAGATTTCCACGAAGTGAGGTTACGAACCATGGCGTACAAAAACTACAACAAAAACAAGGAAAAGTTTCCTTGGACCGGACAGAGGTTGATCAACGGAAAGAGGCAGAGGAAAAGCTTTCTAACGAAAAAGGAAGCCCTTCTTTGGGAGTCCGAACGGCTCCCCGAATTATTCGTACAAAAGACCCATACGATTTGCTTGCTTGAATGGGCTACTGAATACCTTCGGCATGCTGAACAGAACTTTGCAAAAAAGACTTTCGATGAAAAAAGATTGGCTTTTCGTCTGTTTTTTTTCTGCCCAAAGATCAACCCTGAAAGTTCAGTTGATTTCTTAACAGCCTATTAAGCTCAAAAGGCTTTGCAAATGCAATCTGCCAATCGTTCGGGGAATGCGGCCAATAAGGATAAAAAAAATTTATCGGCTGCTTGGGCTTGGGGAGTGAAATTCCTTCAACTTCCGGAAGTAAACCCTTTTGCCAAAGTTGAAAAATTTGCTTCAGAACGGTTTGATCGGCACGTCCCGACGCTCGATGATTTTTGGAAAGTTTTTCAGTTTCTTGAAGACGACCAAGATAAATTCAGACCTCCTGATCTCGACAATTTCACCTGGTACCTCCGCTGAGCTTTAACCCTCAGAAATTAAATCAAATATCCAGAACGGCCCACAAAGGCGATTTACGACGGCAGCGGATTTCGATATGATA
>JAQUEZ010000149.1 GCA_028684915.1 Desulfobulbus sp. | reverse complement strand
GGTGTCAAGGTTTGCGGTGACGAAAAAACAGCACTTGAACAACGACTGCGACGGTCACCCGCTCTACGCTGGTGGGATATAACAATCTCCCCTAAAACGGTATATTTGTAATTTCTATATCCCTTAAGGCATGAATAATGCGCAGTGCACAGGTGGAAGCAGCTTCATCCGCATCATCACTTCCTTTCCACTGGGTGTCCGCCATTACACCGAAACACCAGGCATTTTCAGAAATGGCATCTGCCAAAGCCGGTTTAAACGGTAAAAATGGCAAATCGAATCCAGATAAAGCCAGGCCTGCGGCACTGGCTCCACCAATCTTTAACAACTCTCGACGATCAAAATACATTTTTCTCCCTCCTGAATTTCAAGAATCCGCCATGCCCCTCAAAACACACCGATGCACGGCCATATGACGTATGATCAACAACTCACCATCCTGCTCTCTTCGGCTACGGGATGCGAATGTACCGGGCATTTGTTTCGCGATCGTTTCAAAAATATTATATTTATATCAGTTATTTGTTTTGATGGGCTACAGCTCGGTCTCCTGAGAGCACCAAACCGTGACTTTCTGGTGGGAGAAGAGGGGGGAGAGAAAAAAAGAAGCCGTTTACCCCCTTATGGTGGTAAACGGCTGCAGAAAAACAGGGTTAAAAACCCTAAATTTGACGAGAAAAAAAGTTACGCCTTACCGAAACTGCACACCGGGTATTGGCATTTGGCACAGTTGCGACAGAGACCGCCATGACCAAGTACGGCAAGTTCCTCGCGCCCAATGGATTCACCGATAAGAACTCTTGGCAACACAAGATCAAGCACAGTGACGCTGTGAAACATACCGCAGGCGGGGACACCGAGGATCGGCACATCGCCGATCTTGCCGACAAGAAACATAGCGCCAGGAAGCACCGGGGTTCCATACACCGCTGATTCCGCCCCGGCTTCCTTGATTCCCATACGCGTCACATCATCGGGATCGACCGACATCCCGCCGGAGGTGACGATCAGTTCCGCACCGGCGGCAATACACTTGTTGATTTCCTCGGCGATCAAGGAGATATCATCCGGAGCAAAACCGACCACAGCCACCTCTGAGCCGATTTGCGCCATTTTTTCCCGCAATACGCCTTCAAACCGATCTTGAATACGGCCGTAAAATACCTCACTGCCGGTGATCACCAGTCCGACCTTGACATTGGGAATAGGGACCACTTGAACAATCGGAAATGAGGCTTTGGCTAGGGATACTGCTTCGACAACCACCTGCCGCTCTCCGACCAAGGGGATCATACGGGACGCGGCAATCTGCTCTCCTTTTTTTACCGGCGTATTATCCTGCAGGGTGGCACACATAACCTCACCCAACAGGTTAAACCGGTACAAGGCATCGCGATTGATCTTCAACAATCCATCAACCGAGGCTTTCAAGCTTACCTTGCCCTCGACGATCTCCTCCGAGTACTCGACGCCACTGCCGGCCAACGCCTTGGCCATAAGCAGGGCCGCCTCGTTTTCATGGATCTCATCGGCCCCGAGTTGGAGCACATAAATATGGTCTTTGCCTAGACGACGCAGATGTTCAACATCCTCGGGACGAATGACATGACCTTTCTTAAAAGCCCGTCCTTTAAAGCTATCTTTCACAATTTCCGTAATATCATGCGGCAGGACCATACCAACCGCCTCTGTGACCGGAACAATTTTCTTCACCGATATGTCAGCCATACCACCACACCAAAATCATTTACATTGTTGAAGCAACTCTCATCATTGCCCTTCTAAGGTCCGCGCAGCCAGAGCGCAGTGAACATTCAAAGCGTCTTACGCTTATCAAAATAACGGGTGAAACACAATTCTTTTCCTACGTTGAGAACAGGATCACCACGCCCATTCTTTACCGGAAGCGTTCAGTACGGTACAATGGAACCTACAATGAGGAGGCCTCCGCCAACCCACCAAACAAGCATGCCCGAACCGGCATATTGAAGGACACCGTTATGATTAAACAGGAATTAGTTGAGATTCTGGCCTGCCCCAAATGCAAAGGGCCGGTGGAACTAAAACAGGATGGGAGCGGCCTGATGTGCCGCAGTTGCGTATTACTCTATCCCATTCGTGATGACATTCCCATCATGCTGATTGACGAGGCGCAACCACTGCCTCCGGTAGAGTAACCTTCCCCCGGAAACACAAACAGCCCGGCAGGAGTATCTCCCACCAGGCTGTTTGTGTTTGAGTCGCTCTCTGTGATAGACTCGTCAAAAGTCCATCACACTCTAAGAGATGGCTAGGTAAAAACAGCCAACTTAATAGATCAAAGTTTTTACGACGCCATCATCTTTTAAATCACGGCGTAATTCCTAACTCCAGCTCTTTGGCCGCAATGGCCAACCGAGTTTTCACCACCGTATCTGACACCAAACTAATGGAGTCGATGCCCTCTTCCACCAGGAAGGTGGCAAAATCAGGGAAGTCCGATGGCCCCTGACCGCAGATGCCGATTTTCCGGCCACGACGTTTTGCGGTTCCGATGACCATGCGGATCAATGTTTTAACCGCCTCATTACGCTCGTCATAGATGTGCGACACCAAGTCTGAGTCACGATCCAGGCCGAGCGTTAATTGGGTGAGGTCGTTTGATCCGATGGAGAAACCGTCGAACACGTCGCAGAAGGCATCAGCGGAGATCACGTTCGAGGGGATCTCGCACATGACATACACTTCCAGCCCGTTCTCTCCCTGCACCAGACCGTTCTCCCGCATGACCTCGATGACGCGACGCCCCTCCTCCGGAGTACGACAGAAAGGCACCATCAGCTTAATGTTGGTTAGCCCCATATCGTTACGGGCCTTGAGCAACGCCTGACACTCCAACTCAAAGGCCGGCCGATACCGCGGATCATAATAGCGGGAGGCACCGCGCCAGCCGATCATGGGATTGGACTCCTCCGGCTCGTAGAGGAACCCACCGATCAGGTTGGCATATTCGTTGGATTTGAAATCAGACAGACGAACAATAACATCCTTGGGATAAAAACCCGCTGCAATCCGGCCTACACCTTCAGCCAATTTATCAATAAAATACTGACATTTATCTTCAGGGTAGGCTGAGGTACGATAGTCGATATCATCGATGACGTCCTGAATCTCGTCATCATCGGCGGCCTGGGCCTTAAGCGATGCATAGTTAATCAGAGCCAGGGGATGAATGCCGATATGGGAGTTGATGATAAACTCCTCACGTGCCAAGCCGACCCCTTCATTGGGCAACTGTCCTTCGACAAAGGCCTTCTCGGGCAGGCCGACATTCATCATTATTTTGGTGCGTGTGGCAGGGATATTTTCAAGATCCAGTGTTTCGACGACAAAATCTAGCAAACCGTCGTAGATGTGTCCGGACTCGCCCTCGGCGCAAGAAACGGTTACCTGCTGCCCGTCTTTTATCACCTCAGTACCGTTTTCCGTGCCGATGACACAAGGAATGCCGAGTTCGCGGGAGATAATTGCCGCATGGCAGGTCCGCCCGCCACGGTTGGTGACAATGGCGCCCGCGGTCTTCATGACCGGTTCCCAGTCGGGATCGGTCATATCGGTCACCAAAACCTCACCGGGTTTGAAGTCGTGTATCTGACTGACATCAAACAGACGACGGGTCACACCTTGACCAATCTTGGCCCCCACAGCCTGGCCGGTAGCTAAGATCGTGCCCTTTCCCTTAAGGACATAGGTCTCCATGGTGCGTTTGGAGGCCTGAGAATGAACCGTTTCTGGACGAGCCTGAACAATAAAAAGGTTTCCGGTGCCTACGGACGTCCCGTCTCCATCTTTGGCCCACTCGATATCCATCGGACGGCCGTAATGCTCCTCGATGATGCAGGCCCAACGTGCCAGATGGAGAATCTCCTCGTCGCTAAGAATGTAAGAGCCCCGTTCCAAAGGCGTGGTATCGATATTTTTCACCGGCTCCTCGGCCCCGGGATCGGTATTATACACCATCTTGATTTCCTTGGTGCCAACCCGCTTGCCGACGATGGGCCGCTTTCCCTCTTTTAATGTGGGTTTAAAGATGTAATACTCGTCCGGATTGACCGCTCCCTGGACCACATTTTCGCCAAGCCCCCAGGCTCCGGTCAAGAAAACCGCATCCTTAAAGCCGGATTCGGTATCAATGGAGAACATAACCCCCGAACAGGCAGAATCGGAACGAACCATCTTCTGGACCACGATTGAGAGGTAAACGTCAAACTGCCCAAATCCCTTGTCGTGGCGGTACGAGATGGCGCGATCGGTGAACAGCGAGGCAAAACAGCGCTTGCAAGCATCAATCAGGGCGTCCGGACCACAGATATTGAGATAGGTATCCTGCTGACCGGCAAAGGAGGCATCGGGCAAATCTTCGGCTGTAGCGGAAGAACGAACAGCCACATCAACATTTTTGCCGTACTCCGCCTCCATTTTATTATAGGCGCTGATAATTTCCTGGCGCAGGTCGGCCGGGAATTCGGCATTACGGATTATATTTCGGACCTTGGCGCCTCGCTCCTGGAGGTTATATAAATCATGAGTATCAAGCCCTTGCAGGGCATCGAGAATCGCATTTTCGACACCGGCCTCCTTAAGCAGATAACGATAGGCATAGGCGGTGATGGCATACCCATTGGGCACAGCCACACCTTTGGAGGTTAACTTCTGATGCATTTCACCCAGGGAAGCGTTCTTTCCGCCTACCATCGGCACGTCCCCAATGCCGATTTCATCAAACCAAAGAATAAGTGCAGTATCATGCCGGTTTTCCATCAGTAACTCCCGTGTGAAATATAGCCGCCGGATTACTTCCTCTGCACAACAATCCATCTGCTGCCGGAATCCGACGTGAATAGCTAAAAACTTACTGAAATATAAAAAAAATAACCCTCCCGGTCAACCGAAACGTCCGCCTAGTAATTGTGCAAAGAGGATCATCTACACACTGCAAACGCAAGCACTTGCCAAGCCTTGCAGGCGAGGCTATAGTGATGGAATATTTCGTTTTTATGAGCCAGCCAACCCCGTACCCCGACGGAGCGAAGATGAGCATCGCACAACAAATCACCGATATTACATCCCAGTATATAGTCGAAAATAATCATGCTAAAAGCCATTATTTCCAGGCAATTAAAGAGTTGGTGACTGGGCGTGAAAATGCCGATGCGCCCGACAAAGAGCAGTGGCAGGGTGGAATCGACGAGGTGTATCAGTGCGTCGAAAACGAGATACTGACCAATAATGGTAGGCCTCTCCAGCCGATCAAGTTCGGCACATCCGGTTGGCGGGGCATGTTGGGAAAGGATCTCTATATCCGCTCGGTGGCAGTGGTCACGGCTGCTATCTTAAACCTGTATCGTAATGCGGAAAATGATGAAGACCTGCGTCAAGCATTGGGCGTCAACAGTTTTGCCGAGATGCAACGACGCGGTTGCGTGGTCGGTTTTGACAACCGCTTTGGTGGTCCGAACCTGGCGTTGGCGGCGGTAAACGTTCTCTGTGCCAACGGTGTCAGTGTGTTTTATGCCGGGGAAGCGACCACCGGGGCACTTTCGGCATCGGTTTTAATTCGGAATGCCGCTTTTTCCATCAACCTCACGCCAAGTCACAACCCGATGGAATATGGAGGCTTTAAATATAATGCCGCCGATGCCGGCCCTGCTGCGCCCATTCTCACCGATACTATCACTCGACTTTCTCGTGAATACATCCAGGCAGAGCAGGTGCCCCTCATCCCAACGAATCTCGACCTACAGACGCCGCTGGCCGATCTACCTAATCTCGTCATTGAAGATGCCTTGGCCAGCTGGCAGCAACTTATCCGTGACGGCGAGGGCCTGCACGGTGTAGCCTACGACCAGCTGCTGACTGATTTTGCCAGCAACAAGGATATCATCGTTTGCGTTGATACGGTCCATGGCGCCTCACGGCGCTACATCAGCCGCTTATTAAATAACCCTCCAGAGGACCGACTTATCCTCTTGCGTGACCGGAAAGACCCGACCTTTGGCGGCATTGCCCCGGAACCATCGTCAATCAACATGCAGCCAACTCTACGCACTCTGGCCTCGCGCAGTGAGCCATTGAAAATTGGGGCTATTATTGATCCAGATGGAGATCGAATTCGCTTTACCGACGGTGATATTGAAATCTCCATGAACCAATTTGGTGCAATGGCCTACCATTTCCTCCATGAGGTCAAAGGGAAACGGGGTATGGTGGCCAAAACCGTGGCCTCGAGTAACTTGGCCAATGCACTAGCCCGCCAATTGGGCGAGGAAATCTTTGAACCCAAGGTCGGCTTTAAAGAATTTAAACCGGTAATTAATAAAGCCTTAGTTTATTTTGAGGAATCCGACGGCATTTCCATTATCGGCCATACCCCGGAAAAAGATGCGTTTATCGGCCTGATTCTGGCGATTGACATGGTGCAGACGCTGAACAAACCCCTTGGCAGCTATCTGGAAGAAATCGAAGAAAAATTTGGTCATTACTTTCCCGACCGTGACGGAGTAACGGTTTCCCAGCAGGGCGAAACACTACTGAAGACGCTGAATCGACTGCAGACATACACCACGGGCTGCAAGGTCCGGGTGGGCGATGAGGAGAAGACAATTGCCGAGGTGATTGTCATTGACGGTCGCAAGATGATCTTGGAAGACGGCTCATGGCTAATGATTCGCCCCTCAGGAACTGAGCCCAAAGTGCGTTTTTACGTGGAGGCTCGGACTGCCAAAGAAACTTCGCTTCTGGTAAAAAGTGCCAAATCGATGCTTGCCGAAATAGGACTCCTGGCATAATGTAGCAAGTTAAATACATTTCTGCTTTCCTCCCCCTGGAGGCATCGCGATTAACTGTCGAATTTTATTACACAAGAGAACCGGTCATGTGGGAATATACAGATAAAGTCCAAGAACATTTCATCAACCCGAAAAACGTCGGCGAAATTGAAAACGCCAGCGGTGTGGGCAACGTTGGCTCCATTGCCTGTGGTGACGCCTTGCGTTTGTCCATCAAAGTTGATGAAAATCAGATCATCACCGACGCCAAATTCAAAACCTTTGGCTGCGCCTCGGCCATTGCTTCCTCTTCCATGCTCACGGAAATGCTCAAGGGGATGAAACTTGAAGATGCCAAAAATCTGACCAACGACGACATTGCCAAAGCGTTGGGCGGACTTCCCAAGGAAAAAATGCACTGCTCGGTTATGGGCAGAGAAGCCCTTGAGGCAGCCATTGCCGATTACACCGGCGTCATTTTACCCATGGCCCAAGGCGAGGTAGTCTGTGAATGTTTTGGTGTGACCGACCTTGAGATCATTCGAGCGATCAAAGAGAATGCGCTGGCTTCGGTTGAAGAAATCACCAATTTCACCAAGGCTGGTGGCGGGTGCGGTAAATGCGAAGGACGTTTGAAGGAACTGTTGCACGAAATGACCGATGATCAGAGTGGTCAGAGCAGTGAACGAAAAAAACAAAAACGGATGACGGCCCTGGAGAAAATCAAAAAAATTGAGGAGGTCATCGAAAGAGAGATCAAGCCTATCCTGAAAAAGGATGGCGGAGATATCCAACTGGTCGATGTGGATGGTGATTTTGTTACCGTCTCCCTTCGGGGCTCCTGCGCGGGATGTCACTCTTCCCGGACCACCCTCAAAGAGCATGTAGAGAAAAAACTGCGCGAACAGGTCCTTGAAAGCCTGATTGTTGAGGAGGACAGATAATGGCCGCCTCCGCAGACAAAGTTATTTACATGGACAATAATGCCACCACTCGGGTTGCCCCCGAGGTGCTGGATACGATGTTGCCTTACCTCACCGAATTTTACGGAAATCCTTCGTCCATGCATACCTTTGGTGGTCGTGTGGGCCAGGCGGTGAGTGAGGCTCGCCAATCGGTTGCAAATCTGCTTGGGGCCATGCCGGAGGAAATCGTTTTTACTAGTTGCGGCACCGAAAGTGATTCAACGGCTATCCTCTCCGCCTTACAGACCTATCCTGAAAAGAATCATGTGGTGACCACCCGAGTTGAGCACCCGGCAGTGAAAAATCTCTGCGACAACCTGGAAATACTGACCGGACGTAAGTACCACATTACGCGCCTGCCGGTTGCTGAGGACGGCACCCTTGATCTGCAACGGTTCCAAGAAAGCCTGACTGATGAAACCGCGATTGTCAGCGTTATGTGGGCCAATAACGAGACCGGCGTGATTTTTCCGGTTGAGGAGATGGCCAAAATTGCAAAAGCACGCGGAGTCCTCTTTCACACCGATGCAGTCCAAGCGGTCGGCAAAATTCCGATCAACTTGCAGGCAACCGATATCGACTTCCTTTCTCTTTCCGGCCACAAACTGCATGCGCCCAAGGGCATTGGCGTCCTTTATGTACGCAAAGGAACACCTTTTATCCCATTCTTGAACGGCGGGCATCAGGAGAATGGAAGACGCGGCGGCACCGAGAATGTGGCCTCTATTGTCGGGTTAGGTAAGGCCTGTGAACTTGCCGCAGCTAAAATGGAGGAAGAAAACACCAGAGTCCGGGTGCTGCGCGACAAGTTGGAAAAGGGTCTGCTAGAGAGTATCCCCAAAGCCCTGCTCAACGGCCATGCGGATCAACGACTGCCCAACACGGCCAATATCAGCTTTGAATATGTCGAGGGTGAAGCAATACTTTTACTGATGAATCAGCATAACATCTGCGCTTCTTCCGGCTCGGCCTGCACCTCCGGGTCGCTGGAACCTTCCCATGTTCTCCGCGCCATGGGAGTACCCTTCACGGCAGCGCATGGTTCCATCCGTTTCAGTCTCTCTGTCTACAATACCGAAGAAGAAGTTGACTTCGTCCTTGAGAAAATGCCCCCCATTATCGCCCGCCTGCGGGAACTCTCCCCGTTCTGGGAAGAAAACAAGTAATTGGTCTCAATCAAACGCCGCTTGCGGATGACCAGCGGCGTTGTTCTTCGTTCCTTTTTCTTTCCGGTACCCCATGCGCATTATAGAGCCAAGCGTCGTTATTCTTGATGAACTTGACCGGCAAAGCCTTCCAATCCGTATCGAATTTTGCGGGCGCATCTGCTACAAGAGTGAAGATAAGATTGATCACCAATCGGCCATCCCTTTTGTCCGCAAAATGGCTGAATATGGCCACAATTCAGTCCTCGAAATGGGCGCAACAACCTTCACGGTCACTGCGCCGTCCCCCGAGGCAGTTGATAATTTTTTCTTTCAACAACCCAAATTTCTCCAAATAGATCGACTCGACAAAACAACACTTTTGATCTCCGGTTCGGTTCGTGCATTCACGGAAATGATGTTACTGCACCCCAATGACCAAATATCAAGAGCCCTATTCGATGCGCTACAAAAGGAGCATCCCTACTTTTTTGAGACCCTCTCAGTGCCCCCTTCTCCAGGGGTTCAACATGTGGTGGTCACCAAAATACCCCTTTCCGCATTCGAACAATTACACCGGGAACAACAGATAAAACACCGTTTTCTCGCGGTTAAATTCATCGTCAACCGAGCTGTCACCCACGAGCTCGTTCGTCATCGGCCCTGTACCTTCCTCCAGGAAAGCCAACGCTACTGTCGCTATTCCGCCGACAAATTCGGCAAGGAAGTGACCTTCATCAAACCGGTTTTCTTTAGCGAGGGCAGCGATGAATACACTCTCTGGAAACAGTCGATGGAAGCCATGGAGACCCAATATCTTCGCCTGCTTGAGACATCCACACCGCAGGCAGCCCGTACAGTCCTACCAAATTCCTGTAAAACCGAGATCATTGTGTACGCAAACCTGCTCGAGTGGCAACATATTCTCACCTTACGGACCTCACTGGCAGCTGAACCATCAATGCGTGAGGTTATGATTCCCCTGCACCAGATGTTGCGCACAAAATTCCCCTCGATTTTTCCGTAACCATGAAAGCGCTGGCTGTGCCGCGGTGCTCGCAGCAAAAAAATCAGGCCCACACCCTCTTTTTCAAGATGTTCTTCTTTTTGACCGGTCTTTGCATTTATAGTACACTATTGAAAAATTCCCCATCCTTCGACTCAAAGGCCTTCCAAATCCATGGCAATCAAACCAGGACAAACATCGACTGACGCGCAAAGAGGCTCCCTAAAAAGAACCGTTAAGGATCAATCTGGGGCCGGTAAGTTAAAAATTGGCGAATTACTGAGTAAGGCCGGGTACATTACCGCGACCCAGTTCGAAGAAGCAAAGGTCATCCAGAAGAAAAGCGGAGAAAGACTCGGCAGAATTCTTTTGGAAAGCGGTGCTATCGAACGGGATACCATCGCCAATTTCTTGAGCAGGATGCACAACTACACCATGGTTGTCATCGACCAAGAATCGCCGAGCAAGGAAGCACTCAACCTGCTCCCCTACGAAACCGCCAAGAAGTTCATGGCGTTTCCCTTACGATTGGCGGGTGACACGCTCCAGGTCACCATGGCAGAGCCGACCGATTCACTTGATGTTGAACAGCTTCAAGACATTGTCCAAAAAAATCTCAACGTCTGTGTCTCATCCGCCAAGGACATCATTGATTCGTATAAAAGATATTATAAAATCAGTGATGAAGAATACCATTCATTCTTTAAATATGAACCGGAGAGTGAAGAAGAGACCGTCACTCAGGTCGATGACTTCGGTGCCTTGGTATCAGATGCTGCCGAAGATTTTGAAATCGAAAGTGCCAGTGCAGAGGAAAGCAACTTCGAGCAGTTTTCCGCCTCTGATGCCCCCATTATCAAGTTAGTCAACGGTATCCTCGTCAAAGCTGTTCAGGAAGGGGTCAGCGATATCCATATTGAGCCGTTTGAAAAGACCATGCAGGTTCGCTATCGCAAAGACGGCTCGTTGTTTAAATCGATGAACCTGCCTTTGACGATCAAAAATGCCATGGCTGCCCGCATGAAGATTCTTGCTGGCCTTAACATTACCGAACGCAGAGTTCCCCAGGACGGACGTATCAAAATCCGTTTGGGCCGCAATCGTGCAGTTGATTTTCGCGTTTCAACCCTGCCACTGCTCTATGGTGAAGGTATTGTTCTTCGTATCCTTGATAAAAATTCACTCAATGTTGACCTGACCAAGCTTGGTTTTACTCAAGGCACCTTTGACGCACTCAGACGCTGTCTTTCACGCCCACAGGGACTCTTGTTAGTTACCGGCCCAACCGGATCGGGCAAGACCGTAACCCTGTATTCGGCCCTCAATTCCCTCAATACAGAAGATATCAAAATCCTTACAGCGGAAGATCCGGTCGAATTCAACTTCAAAGGCATTAACCAGGTCAATGTCAACGCCGAGGTCGGCATGACCTTTGCTGCAGCTCTCAAAGCATTTTTACGCCAAGATCCCGATATCATCATGGTCGGTGAGATCCGCGATATTGAAACCGCAGAAATTGCTATGAAGGCGGCCATGACCGGCCATCTCGTTTTCTCCACCTTGCACACCAACGACTCTCCAGCAACGGTCAGCCGTATGGTAGATATTGGAATTCCATCCTACATTCTCGCCTCTTCTCTGACCATGATTCTTTCCCAGCGATTGGCGCGGCGTCTGTGCAAGCATTGTAAAACACCTGCCCAATATGACCAGCAAACCCTTTTATCGGCTGGCTTTAAGGAACATGAACTCAACGAACTCAAGCTATTTAAGGCTAAAGGCTGTTCGGAGTGCAACGGCCTGGGATACCGTGGCCGAGTCGGTTTTTTTGAATTGATGGAAGTAACAGACGCTGTGGCAGAAGCCATCCAGGCAGAAGTATCGGAAGAGCAGCTGCGCAAAGTAGCCATCCAGGAAGGAATGTATACACTTCGTGAAGCAGGCTTGCAAAAGGCACGTGAAGGTGTAACCAGCCTGGAAGAGGTACAAAAAAGAACCGTGGCGCACGAAGACAGCTTGCCCGCGTATTTGGTTAATCCCGATGTTGAAGAGTACGAAGATGGTGACGTGATCATTCAAGAGGGAAACAAAGACCGCGATTTTTTCAAACTTATTCGTGGAAAAGTAGCGGTTTTGAGATCAGGCAAAAAAATAGCTGAGATAACTGAACCAGGAGAGTATTTTGGTGAAATGGCCGCAATCCTTGAAGAACCTCGCTCTGCCTCTATCATTTCGGTTGGCAGATGCACCATCAAACGCTATCCAGGCGACAAACTCTCAGAACTCATAGAAAAATATCCGGAAGTCTCCCGCCACCTGTTCCGAACCTTAGTGGAACGTCTTCATAAGACAGATCGCATAGTTGTCCAACTTGCCAGCGCCGGGAAACCCCGCCCTCCTCAGCACGTGATCCGCCAAGCATGAGAGAGAAAAGGCGGCACCATCGGTCCGCTAGGCTCTGCTCCGCCTATATAGCCTTCCTACAGCATTCATATTTGCCTCGTCCTAAAAATTCAGAACATAATGCACAAAAACAAAACAATTCTTTGGTGGGGGCGATACTCCCCCGGATACTCGCGTAATCGAATCTTCCGAAACATCCTTCATTCACTAGGGTACAACCTTGTGGACTTCCGTCCAAAGGTAACCTCACTTGCAACTCTCGAAGCCTTTTTTTATCATTTCCCTAAAATTCACGCTGTTTGGGTTCCAGCATTTCGCCACCGTGATTTTAAGTCAGCCAAAAAATTTGCATTGACAAGAGGGGTGCCCATTATATTTGACCCATTAATTAGTGCGTGGGATAAAGTTGTGTTTGAACGAAAAAAATACAATATCAACCATCGAGCCGCGTTACGATTGCACAAATGGGAAAGCTCCATTTATTCTCAAACGGACCTCTTGCTCGCGGATACTGTTCCGCACGCCCGTTTTTTTATAGATGAATTTCATGCTTCCAACTCAACAACCCTGGTTGTTCCAGTAGGAGCAGAAGAATCCTTTTTTCAGCAACAACAGCCTGCCACATCTCAGACCCAACCGGAGATTCTCTTCTACGGAAGCTTCATCAACCTCCAGGGGCCTGAAATTATAGTTGAGGCTGCAGCATTGGTCCCTGAGGTAAAATGGACCTTGCTCGGGAGAGGCCCACTGCGAGCGCGCTGCGAACAAAAGGCGTGCGGACTCCCAAACGTATCTTTCGAAGAACCTGTTGCTTATAAAAATCTTGCAACACGAATTGGCAAGGCTGATATCCTGCTTGGAGTATTTGGTAATTCAGCCAAGGCTGGGAGGGTTATTGCTAACAAAGTATACCAATCAATGGCATGTGGACGGCCAGTAATCACTCAACCTTCACCGGCCTACCCAGAAGATGTCATCCATGATCCCCGCAGCGGCCTGTTTTTTACTCCCCCAGGAGATCCCGTAGCTTTAGCCGATTGCGTTCGAAGACTTCTTGCTGACAAGCAAAATTTGGTTGACGCTGGAAAGCAGGCGAGGCGCACATACGAAATTTATTTTTCCAACCAACAGATTGCTGACGCATTAAAAAAGGCACTCGAAGTTCTTTTTTCTTAATAAAAAGGGGGTCATCTATGACGTAACACCTTGAAATACCTTCTAAATATCCAATAAGGAAAATAATCAACATTTACATCTCGACACATATTGAGGACATAATTAAAGGACATTTGATCCCGCCTTGACCACTGCATCAACTGTTCAAACCAAAGGTCCATCATAGTATTGATCGCCGAATTTCCTGTCCTTCTAATCAACAGCCGAGCATTAACATGCGGTGTACTATCCGAAAAACGTTGATCTTTTGTATAAAAATTATATTGACTCTCAAGAATATCACGTTGATCCTTTCCCACTGCCAGGCATTGTTTATATTCACCCTCGAGTGAATTCAGAAACGGATGCACTGGCAAGGTTAAGGCACTGTGTGGTCGCAATGCTTGTGCAATAAATGCATCGAGATTACCTCGAATCTTTATATTTGCGTCAGCGTAAACACTTATATCATATTCTGAATCGACTAAATAATTTTTAATTTTAAATACGCGTGAAAGGCGACGAGGATCAAGATTGAAGTTGTTCTCAATTTGTACGATTTTCCACGTATTGCTTTTTAAGCGGGGATTATCTGTGAAACAGATATATTCCCAATTGTTCAATTTTTCTGGAATTTCATTGAGCAAATCATAATCACCAGTGAGAACAGTATAAAAAAGCTTCCTTTCCTGCTTATACTTCCTTCCTATTACAATACGCGCAATAGTTGGACGCATAATCAGGTAATTAAAAACATTTAATGCAACCCCCCTTGCCAAGGCAATCTTATCCGCTCCTGATCGATGCGCAGTTATCTCTTTTATATGTCGATAAAAATTCATTTTGCAAATATTAATGGACTTGTAAAAATTTAAAATCTGAGAAATTACCTATCACAAATACAATTGTGCAGAAATCGAGACGTCGCTCTAGAGAATTTCGATGAGAAGGAGAATATTAAATTTTCAACCACCAATCTCATTTTATTGAAATTCCGTTTTTTCTGTGCTCCATTAAACTCCATTAAACAATGCCATTCTCGAATTCTTTTTTTCGATATTCATTATACGGATTTTCAAGTTGCCCGAAAGACCCGTTAAAACAGCTCACCCTCGGATATTTTGGTAATTTTTCCCGAAAAAATCCTTTTATCGAAAGCGGCAGGAACGGAACCGTGCTCCACTTCCCCTTGGGTTTAATAACAGGGGAGAATAAATGTTTTCCAAGCGTTCTTTCGTATGCGGCCATATCGACATTCCACACCTTATAGTGGAAATAGATTGGATGAACAGGCAATGGTTTCCATTCCCCCCTGGGCGAAGGCAACACGTAAGAATGTCGATCACGATCATAGTCTAGTGCATCAACTAGCCTGAATTGACGCATTTCCCTCCAACACGAATTTCCATAATGAGCATAATAGCCTATGGCCACAAAATTCAGTTGGGCCTCGTAATATCAACATGTTACGAAAGCAGGTCGCGCCATACTTTGTCATGATTCCCTTTGGATTCATTGGACACACTAGCTTCTTACCGTCATGGCCAAG
>JAQUEZ010000020.1 GCA_028684915.1 Desulfobulbus sp. | reverse complement strand
TGTATGTGGCTCGATTTGTCGGTGATATCAACGTTCTCGGCGGTATTATCCGTGAACAGACCAGCCCGACGACGTTCAAAGCCCTGGTTGAGGGGGCAACCGTCAGCCTGAAAAGTCAACGGCCGCTCGAACTCGGCCAAGCAGTCCATGTGCTCTTAAGGCCCGAGGACTTTCGCCTTGAACTGGAACGAGATATCGCCGAATCACAGGTCCTCTCCGATAAATTTCAGCTGGCTCGGCTGAAAGGCACGGTGCGGCGCATCTTCTATCACGGCGCGACCTATGATGTCGAAATCACCCTGGAAGGCGGTAACCGCGTCCAGGTGACTGAATTTTTTGACGATGACAGTGAAAATCTCTACTTTAAGCCTGGGGATGTGGTGATCCTTGGTTGGCATGAAGGTTGGGAGGTGGTGCTGCCCGATGAAAACTAGCTCACGTTTCCGGCAACTCCTGATCGGCTCCACCTACAGCTGGATGGTGGTGTTAGCACTGATTCCCTACCTGATCCTGCTCACTGCCAGTTTTCTCAAGCAAGGGGAACAGACCCTCATTCAATCCGACTGGACGCTTGCCAACTACCTCCACCTGCTCTCTCCTTCGGTTTTCAGTATGGCGGCCGATTCGATCGGCCTGGCTGCGATTGCTGCTCTCCTCTGCCTTTTGATCGGATATCCCTTTGCCTACATTCTTGCCCAGGCACCCGCAGGAGTACAACCGCTACTCCTGCTGCTGGTTATGATTCCCTTCTGGACCAACTCGCTTATTCGCACCTATGCCCTGGTGATGATGCTCAAGGCCGACGGCATCATTAACTCCTCGTTGCTCTTCTTGGGCCTTATCAAAAACCCTTTACAGCTTATGTATACGCCGCTGGCCGTGTTTATCGGCCTGGTTTACACGTTGCTGCCGTTCATGATTCTGCCGCTCTACGCCGCCCTCAGGGCGGTTGATCCGCGGTTACTTGAGGCCGGCCGCGATCTCGGAGCCAACCGGCTCAATAATTTTTTCCGTCTCACCGTCCCGCTTACTATCCCGGGGATCATTGCCGGAACCATGCTGGTCTTTCTGCCGGCCCTCGGCATGTTTTACATTGCCGATGTCCTTGGCGGTGCCCGTTCGATGCTCCTTGGCAACTATATCCGCGATCAGTTTCTCATCTTCCGCAATCTTCCCATGGGTTCTGCAGCAAGTGTGACCATGACCGTGGCCATGGGGCTGATGCTGCTGCTCTATTATTTCGCCAGTCGCCGCTTTGGCAAGGAGTCGCTGCAATGAATCACTGGCTGCAACGGCTTTATGCGGCCTTGGTTTATGCCTTTCTTTACCTGCCCTTGGTGGTAGTAGCGATTTTTTCGTTCAACAACTCCAAATATTCCCTGGCGTGGCATGGGTTTACCCTTCAGTGGTATGGCAAGCTCTGGCAAAATTCAAGCCTGATTTCGGCAGCGCTCAACTCCCTGCTCATTGCTGCCTGCGCGGCCACCTTCTCCACCCTCTTGGGAACCGTTGCAGCCTTTATCATTCATCAATATCGCTTTCCCGGGAGAAAAATACTCTTCGGCAGCCTCTTTGTGATGATGATGTCTCCAGATATCGTGATTGCCATTTCCCTGCTGTTGCTCTTTCTTGCCCTGCATTTGCCGCTTGGCTTTCCCACCTTGCTGGTGGCCCATACGGTGCTCTGCGTACCCTTTGTCGCCACCACGGTCTATTCGCGTTTCCATGGTTTTGATCGTGATATCATCGATGCGGCCAAGGATCTCGGGGCCGATGAATACCAGGTTTTTCGCCATATTGTCATCCCCTTGGCCGCACCGGCGGTTATCGGGGGCTGGTTGCTCAGCTTTACCTTATCGCTGGATGACGTTATCCTTAGCTTTTTCACCACCGGTCCGGACTTTGAAGTTCTGCCGCTACGGATCTACTCCATGGTTCGCCTCGGTATAAAACCAGATGTCAATGCCCTTTGTGTGGTGATGATGGCCATCACTATAACCGCTCTCGTTCTCTCGCGAACATTGCTTAAGGAGAAAAAATGAAAACGATTCTGCATGGGGTGATGCTGCTTATCGCCCTGTTGACGATCGGAACGTCTGCATTTGGCGCCGAAAAGGTAGTCAACCTCTATATCTGGTCCGAATATATTCCGGATGAGGTCCTGACCGCGTTCACCAAGGAAACCGGAATCAAGGTCAATATTTCCACCTACGACAGCAACGAGGCCATGTATGCCAAAGTCAAGTTGGTGGGCAAGGGGTATGACTTGGTTGTTCCATCTTCGGACTTTGTCGGCCTGATGCGTCGTGAAGGATTACTTTTCCCGGTTGATACTAAAAAAATACCGAACTTCAGCCTGATCGCATCAAGGTTCACCAACCAGAGTTTTGATCCCAACAATGGCTATTCCGTCCCCTACATGTGGGGCTCGACCTCTCTTGCGGTCAACACGGCTCTCTTGCCCAAGGGGACTGTGGAAAAAACTGCTGATTTGTGGAAACCGGAGCTCAAAGGCAAACTGCTCCTGCCCAATGACCTGCGCGAAGTATTGGGGATCGGACTTAAGGTGCTTGGTTATTCGATTAACGAAACCAATCCCGAGCACCTGCGCCAGGCCTATGAAAAACTGCGAACCCTGATGCCGCAGGTCCGGGTTTTTGATTCCGATTCGCCCAAACAGGCCCTGCTTTCCGGTGAGGTAGCCGCAGGTCTGGTCTATAACGGTGAAGCCTATATCGCCAACGGCGAAAATGATGCGATCCAGTACATTTATCCGCAGGAAGGCTTCAGTTTATGGCTCGACAGTTTCTGTATCCCCAAAGGGGCTGAGCATATTGAAGAGGCGTATAAATTTATCGATTACGTGCTCAAAGCGGAGGTATCGGCAACCATCAGTGAATCCATGGGCTACTCATCGCCCAATACGAAGGCTGTTTCCCTGCTGCCGGAGACGATGAAAAAGAATATCATCGTTAATCCTGCACCGGAGATGGTGACCAAAGGAGAGTTTCTCGATAGCCTTGATGAAAAGACCTTGAAGATCTATGAGCAGTACTGGGTAAAACTAAAAACCAAGTAACTACTGCGAATTTACCGACAAAAAAAAGCCTGAGGAAAAATTCCCTCAGGCTCTGAAAAAACTCCATATGTAACTTATTATGACGTCGTAAAAACTTCGATCTACTGCCTCACAGCGTTTTTTCTCGACACTCGACATACCTGATGTAGCCTTCGCGCCGAAAAAAACACTATTCCTTATATATCTGCGTTTTTACTGAGCCATCTCCTAGAATGTGATGGGCTTTTTACGAGTCCATCACTTATGACTATTCGACCGTCACACTCTTGGCTAAATTACGCGGCTGATCGACATCGCAGCCGCGGCGATTGGCAATTTCGTAAGCAAGCAACTGGGCGGGTATGGTGTAGAGGATAGGGGTCAAATCTTCGCGTACCTCTGGCAGATACAATACATCATCGGTCAGATTGGCTAAATGCTCATCCCCTTGGGTGCCGATGAGTACCAGCCGTCCTTGACGAGCCTTAATCTCCTCCACGTTGGAAATAGACTTCAAATACACGGAATCCTTCGGAACCAAGGCGACAACCGGCATTTCCTGATCAATGAGAGCAATGGGCCCGTGTTTTAATTCGCCAGCCGCATATCCCTCAGCATGAATATAAGAAATTTCCTTTAATTTAAGGGCACCTTCCAGGGCAACTGGAAAGTTGAGTCCCCGACCGACGAATAGAAAATCTTTGGCCGAATAGTACCGTTCAATCAACACCTGAATTTCCTTTTGCAAACGGGGTAGTTCACGGCCGATGACACCGGCCACGTCTATTAATGCAGCACCAAGCTTTTTCTGGGTACCGGGATCAATCGTCTTTCTAATTTGGCCAAGATAAATGGTAAGTAGGAAAAGAGCAGCTAATTGACAGGTAAAAGCCTTTGTAGAAGCTACACCAATTTCAGGGCCAGCGTGGGTGTAAATTACACCGTCAGCTTCCCGGGTCATTGTGGAGCCAACGACATTGCATACGGTGATTATTTTGGAACCGAGCTGGGCGGCACGGCGGATGCCCGCTAGAGTATCGGCAGTTTCCCCTGATTGAGAAATAGCCACCGTTAACACTCGCTCATTCACTAGGAGGCGTCGGTACCGAAACTCCGAGGCGATATCGACCTCAACGGGGATACCGGCCCATTTCTCGATCCAATATTTGGCAATGAGCGCCGCATGCCAGGAGGTGCCACAGGCGACCAAAGCTATTCGATCAATGGAGTGAATGGTTGTTGGATCCAACCCAATTTCAGGCAAATCAACCACCCCAGTATCAGGAACGATACGCCCACTCACTGTATTAAGAATAGCCTGGGGCTGCTCGAAAATTTCCTTGAGCATGAAATGACGATACCCGGCCTTTTCCGCCATGGAAGCGTTCCAATCGATAACCGAAATCGTTTTCTGAAGAGGCACACCATCTTCTATCTGAAAGATGGAATATTTACCTTTCTCCAAAACCGCCATTTCCTGATCGTCGAGAAAGATAACCTCGCGAGTGTAAGGCAAGAGAGCTGGAATATCAGAGGCTATGTAACAGGCATCCTCGGCTACCCCCATAACCAGCGGGCTGTGATTTCGGGCCGCAACCAGCATTTCCGGTTCCTTTGCCCAAAGTACGCCAATGGCGTAGGATCCTTCGACCCGTGAGAGTGCGGTGCGAACAGCTGCGACCAGGTCATTTTCGAGGCAATCTTCAATCAAATGAGCCAGGACCTCGGTGTCCG
This sequence comes from Desulfobulbus sp., assembly GCA_028684915.1. The sequence goes on along the minus strand of JAQUEZ010000020.1, from coordinate 50,399 downwards.
TCTCCGAGACAAAAACATGCCCCTTCGCGATCAATTCATTTTTAAGGGCAGTGTAATTCTCAATAATTCCATTGTGAACAACAACAATCTCACCCTTGCAATCAATATGCGGATGAGCATTGATTTCCGTAGGCGCACCGTGGGTCGCCCAGCGCGTATGCCCAAGTCCAGTTCCACTGGCAACACCAATATGTTCATCAACGACCGCCTCAAGGTTGGCCAGCTTACCTTTAGCCCGATAACGAACCAGTTGACCGTCGATATGATAAACTAACCCCGCTGAATCATACCCTCGATATTCCAATCTCCGTAATCCCTCGAGCAGGATGGGAACAACTCTTCTATTACCGACATATCCTACTATTCCACACATGTACCTATCCTCAGTGAAAGTCGTTTGGGAATATTTTCCTCTGAGAGCAATATCTACGAGCCAGGCCAAAAATGCAAGAAATACCAATGCATCATGGTAACCTTACAACAAAAAAGGATAATAAGAAAAATTGCCTTTCCTCTGATTTTTATGTGCAGATCAATCATTTTCACGGTAAAAGGAACCCCCATTTGAACGATTAATGCAAATTAATTTGCTTTCATCGCAAAAACGGGTACCGTCATTTATATTTTTATTTCTTTTTTTTGGATTGAACATGGACGAACGACAACGACTTAAAGAACTTTTGCTGCAAAAATCATACAGGGAAGGAACCTTTACCTTAACCTCAGGTAAAACCTCTGATTTCTATGTCGATGGCAAACAAACAACCCTTGATGCTGAAGGCAGCTATCTCTGTGGTCGACTCCTGTTTGACCTTATCCGTCATCATTCGGAACCGATCATGGGTGTCGGCGGAATGACTCTGGGCGCCGATCCATTGGTCACTGCAGTCTCCTTGGTAAGCTATCTTGAAAAAGCACCTATCCCGGCTTTTATTGTCCGCAAGGAAGCCAAAGGCCATGGAACCGGTAACTATATTGAAGGCAAAACCAACCTCCAACTCGGTGGCATGGTAGCCTTGGTTGAGGATGTGGTAACCACAGGTGGTACGTTATTAAAGGTGATTGAACGAGTCGAGAACGAAGGATTCAAAGTCGGCCTGGTGGCCACGATTGTTGACCGCCAAGAAGGTGGGGCTGAAGTCCTGGCTGCACAAGGTTACCCACTCAAAGCTGTTTTTACCCGTGAACAACTCATTGGGAAGGCAAACAACAAGTGAACTGCAGAGAATGTGGTGAACATTTACAGGTGCAACGACGGTGCCGCCAAGTGCGGCTCCGTTGTACGGGCTGCCAGAAAGAGTACCAAATCCATGAAGTGGCGGCAGATCTCGACCCTGAAATTGAAGCTGAACTTGAACGCTTCACCTGTATCATTTATGACTGAATACCATGGCTGACGTTAAGGTTTACGTACGAGAAAATAATACAGCTACCCTTGTCTGTCCGTCCTGCCGAGCGGTCAAACATATTGATGCAGGACGTTATCGCGTTCTACGGCACACTTTTTCGGTGCGTTGTCGTTGCCAACATGTTTTTTCAGTTCTTCTTGATTTCCGCCGCTCTTATCGCAAACAGACCAACCTACACGGTACCTATGAAATTATTAGTGAAGGCGGCGTCGGAGGCGGGATCATCCACATCAGCAACATTTCCCGCGGTGGTCTTGGTTTCACCGTCTCCGGGATTCATCGGATTGAAAAGGAACAACTCCTGCAGGTCGAATTTCAACTTAATGACAAAAAAAAGACGGTTTTAAAAAAACAGGCTGTCGTCAGAACGGTCGACAAAAATAACATCGGTTGTGAATTCAAAAGCGATGCCGACCTGGAGAAAGCCCTGGGATTTTTCCTCCAAAATTAAAGACGGTTTTTCCCGCCCCCAAAAAAAACTGAGTTTTGCATCGCCCCCCCTTGCGGTGCGATCTGTTTCTGCCAATTTCTTGTTGATTCACAAATTCATCAAACACCATCAAAGAATTGTTGAATCTCCCCTTCCCCATTCCGGCGACATCTCCTTTCCGACAATGGCACGCAAGGTCTGCTGAGCTCTTTCCAACAACGGATCCAAGCTCGCAGCGTTTAAAGCACTCACCCCAACCCCATCTTCGCTGCTGGCGAGCATATTCTGCTCCTCGAGAGGTAGCTGGTCTATTTTATTGAACACCTTGAGGCAGGGGATAGTATCGAGATCCAACTCACTAAGCAGTTTTTCCACCACCGCAACCTGTTGCCGCCACGCTGGATTGGCCACGTCAATCACGTGTAACAACAGATCCGCTTCAAAAAGTTCTTCTAAGGTGGATTCAAAAGCCTTAAGTAACTCTTCGGGCAGGTGACGAATAAAACCGACTGTATCTGTGATGATGACCTCCATGTCCTCTGGAAAACGAAGCCTTCTCGAGGTCGGGTCCAGTGTAGCAAACAACAGGTCTTCCGCCTGAATATCACTCTTGGTCAGCGTGTTTAAAAGCGTCGATTTACCGGCATTGGTATAACCGACCAGGCTAATAACCGGAACATCACGTTTTCTCCGGCGACTGCGACGATGATACCTTTGCGCCCCTACCGCTTTGAGCTCTTTACTCAAGCGGGTGATGCGGTCATTAATTCTCCGTTTGTCGATCTCAAGCCGTGTTTCACCGGGACCACGAGCACCGATTCCACCGGTAAGACGGGAGAGAGCATCATCACGGGTTGTCAGCTTGGGGAGCATATATTTGAGCTGGGCCATCTCAATCTGCAATTTACCCTCGCGCGAACGAGCCCGATGCGCAAAGATGTCAAGAATGAGCTGGGTACGATCAATAACACGCAGATCGGTATGGTCGGTAACGGAACGGATTTGCGAAGGACTGAGCTCTTGGTCAAAAAGCAACAAATTGGCACCCAAACGCAGGCTCATCAATACAATCTCCACCAGTTTCCCTCGACCGAGAATAAAGCGCGGATGGATGTGTTTACGCCGCTGGATAACCTGTTCCAGGACCTCTACTCCGGCGGAACGTGCCAACTCGACCAGTTCAACCATGGAGTCCTCGGCCTCGGCGCGGCTCCCGGTGGTCACCGAAACCAAAAGAGCCCGGTCTTTCCCCTGATCAACCTGCCGGTTGGGTCGCTCGCGAACGAATTCTTCCTCAAGGGCATCGATAATAGCCAAACACGACAGACTCTGGTGAGCAGGATGAACCGGTGCCAGTGTGGCCCAATCCTTCCCATCGATCTGGCGGGGAATGAGATGCACGGCGTGGAGCAACTCCGGTAATCCATCTCGCACCGTCAACGCTGCCATGAGATCAAGCCGTAGACAGGCAAGATCCATGATATCTTCTTCATTGATGGGCGTAGCCGGGCCGAGCACAGTATGAACACAACGCAGGCCACGCAGGCGGCCACCAGAGGTACCCACATGGGCAAGTGCGGGGATGGTGATACGATCATAATCACCGATGATAACCGTCTCGATCTGACCGGAACGATGAATCAATAGGCCGATGCGTCGGTTGAGCTCTGCGGAAATGGCGGCCAGAGATCGTGCAGTTTCACGGCCAAGAATTTCCTCCGGAACACCTTTTTTCTGCGTGAGCCGTTCGAGATCTCTGAGTTGTTTGGGTTTAAGCCCTCCGGTATTGCCGGTTACTGTAGCGATGGGATCACGCTCCTCAAAAAAGTTGAAAAATCAGCAGGGAGCGTTGCCCGGCGTCCGAGGGAACGGTATGACATCGCGGATATTCTGCATACCGGTGACAAACTGGACCAGCCGTTCAAATCCCAGGCCAAACCCGGAATGGGGTACGGAGCCGAAACGGCGAAGGTCGAGATACCAGCCATATTCTTCCATATTCAGGCCAGCTGCCACCATCCGTTCAGCAAGGTGATCATAGCGTTCTTCTCGCTGGCTACCGCCAATGAGTTCGCCTATACCGGCAACCAGAATATCCATGGCTGCCACTGTATTGCCGTCATCATCAAGCCGCATATAGAACGGTTTAATGAATTTGGGGTAATTGGTCACAATCACCGGAGCATTGGCTATCTCCTCACAGAGAAAGCGTTCGTGCTCGGCCTGTAGATCAATGCCCCATTGCACCGGATATTCAAAGGAACGGCCAGATTTTTGCAGTTCATCAACTGCCTGCGTATAGGTCAAATGAACAAAAGACTGATCACGAACCTGGGTAAGCCGAGCAATGAGCCCCTGAGAAACATGTTGGTCAAACAGGGCCAGATCATCACTGCAACTAGCAAGCGCCGTACCGACAAGAGATTTCACCATGGCTTCTGCCATCTGCATATCTCCTGCGAGATCACAAAAGGCCATCTCCGGCTCAAGCATCCAGAATTCGGCCAGATGACGGCTAGTGTTGGAATTCTCCGCACGAAAAGTAGGACCAAAGGTGTACACCCGACTGTGGGATTGGGCAAAAATTTCGGCTTGAAGCTGGCCGCTGACCGTCAGCCCTGCGCGACGACCAAAAAAATCGCCTGCAAAAGGGGTAGCGCCTCGTATCGCTGCGGGCTCAAGCGCCGTGACCGTAAACATCTCCCCTGCCCCTTCGCAATCGGAAGTGGTGATTACCGGGGTGTGTACCTGGAAAAATCCCTGCTCGTGAAAAAAACGGTGAATGGCTAAACTCAGTACACTGCGAACTCGAGCCACCGCTCCCAAAGCATTGGTCCGCGATCTGAGATGTGCTATGGAGCGAAGAAACTCAAAACTATGCCGTTTTTTTTGCAGCGGGTAGGTTTCCGGGTCGGCCCAGCCGAGCACTTCAATCCGATCCGCTCGAATTTCAACCGCCTGCCCCTTAGCTGGCGACGCCACGAGTATTCCTTGAATACGCAGCGAACAGCCTGTGGTCAGTTTCTTTATCTCGTGGGTATAGTTGGCGAGGCTGTCCTCGGCAATAACCTGAATACTTTTCAGGCAGGAGCCATCATTCATCTCAAGAAAAGAAAAGCTGCCGGAGTCGCGTCGGGTACGAAGCCATCCCTGAATAACAACCGAATCTCCAAGAGATTGCTGCTGTAAAATATCGACTATTTGCAGACCGAGCAGTTGCATAAAATCCTCATCTCCATGTCAGTGAAAATGCAAAACACCCTGTTCATCCTCAACCAAGCCGACAACAACCAAGCCAGCGTCATCCGCAGCCTGAACCATGGCTGCCCGGTCGAAAAGCAGCGATTGCCCGGCTTCGACCGCAAGCACCGAGCCCTTCACCGAAGCCAGAGTCTCAATGGTACGAACACCGGTAGCGGGTAAATCAAAACGAAAATCCTGTCCCGGTTTTTTCAGTTTGACCACCACTGCTCCGGAACGGCCAAGTTCCCCCCCTCGGCGAATGGTGGCATCGGTACCTTCAATGGCCTCCACTGCCAGCACGCTGCGATCGCGAACCACTACGCACTGCCCAATATCCAATCGCCCAATTTCACGAGCAATCTTCCACCCAAAGCGAATATCTTCCCAATGGGCGGAACGGGGTTTTTTACGGGTCAGAATGCCTTGCGGAAAAAATAAATGATCGAGGTAACAGGTCGAAGGCAACACCTGAATGCCTTCTGCCTCAAGGGCTCCGGCCACAGAGCGGAGAATGGCATCATCCTGGCGAATATCGATTTTATTCCAAAGAGTTAGCCCCTTGAAGTCGGGAAAAATATCGCGAAAGATACGGGTTTTGGTAATGGTACCGGCAAAAACCGTTTCCCCAACCCCTTCTTGGTGAAAATATTTTATAATTTTACCAAGTTGCCCCAGCTTCACCCAATAGAGGGTATCAGCCTTGTCCGCAAGCGCACTGTCTGTTTCATTCAAGTGGCCGATGGCAACCACCCGTCGCCCTCTGGCACGGGCCGCTTCGGCAAAGAGCAGCGGGAACTGGCCGCCGCCGGCAATCAGGCCGATGGGTGCGTTGCTGTTCAAATCAATCATCCAGGGTTCGCTTGACCACACCACGTTTACTGGAGTGGAAAAACTGCACCATCTTTTGAACCTCGGCGCAATCGCTCATCTCCTCCTCCAGTTTCACCAGAGCATCTTTGAGAAGAATCTCCGGGGAGCGGAACAGAATCCTGAACGCTTCCTCAAGCAGTTTAATCGTCTCACGATCAATTCCGGCACGACGGAGACCGATTTTGTTGATGCTGGCGATCCGCATCTGGTTACGGGTTCCTTCCATAATCACATAGGGCGGTACATCCAGGCCTATACCGGACATGCCGCCGATGTAGGCATATTCACCAATACGGCAGAACTGATGCACTGCGACCAATCCGCCGAGGTTGGCATGGCTGCCGATTTCGACATGACCGGCCAGGGTAGCGACATTGGCCATAATAACATGATTTGCAAGGATACAATCATGGGCGATATGGCAGTAGGCCATAATCATGTTGTTGTTGCCGATCACGGTTTTTCCGGCAGCTTTGACCGTGGCTCGATGAATGGAAACGTACTCGCGAATCTGGTTTCCATCGCCGATAATCAGCTCGGTGGGCTCACCGTTGTAATGGATATCCTGGGGAGGAGCACCGATGGTCGCAAACGAACCAATGGTGTTACGGGCTCCCAGCGTGGTGTGTCCGGAAACCATGGAATGGGCACCAATTCGGGATTCCGGGCCGATTTTCACCGGTCCCTCAATAACGGCATACGGTTCAACAATAACTGAAGTATCCAGTTCCGCTTTGGGGTCGATGACCGCCGTCGGATGTATATTCATGAAACTATCCTTTTAAAGACAAAGAAGTGCGCACTGAAGGGCACCAAAAAATACTGGTTTATGCAAAACTGGCCATCAATTCGGCCTCGGTTGCCAGCTGTTCGTCCACATAGGCCTTGCCGGCCATTTTAATGATTTTTCCTTTCTGCCTGATCATGTCCAACTTCAAGACCAGCTGATCGCCGGGTCGCACCACCCGACGAAAACGAGCCTTATCAACACCGGCAAAATAGACCAATTTTCCGATCATCTCCTGATCGGAAAGACAGGCGAGGATCCCCCCGACCTGGGCCATGGCCTCTAAAATCAGTACTCCGGGCATAACCGGTTCAGCGGGAAAGTGCCCCTGAAAAAAAGGCTCATTCATGGTGACATTTTTAATTCCCGTAATGGTTTTGCCCTGATCGAATTCAATAATCCGATCCACTAAAAGGAACGGATAGCGATGGGGCAGGATTTCCATGATCCCTTTAATATCTATAGGTAATTGTATATCCATCGTCTGCTTTGTCCTTATTTATCCAGAGATTGCTCTGCAGAGCCAACAAGCGTACTCAACCGATCCACCTCTTTACGCAAACGCCGTACTTCTTTTACCATTTCAGGCAAACGACTGAATGCAGCCGAAGCACGACCCCAGCTTTTCACTTCAAAGGCAGGAGCACCTCCCAACATCGCGCCCTTGGGCTGATTGTTGTGAACGCCGCTCATTGCAGCCACCATAACCTGATCTTCCAGGTGCAGATGACCGGCAACACCAGTTTTTGCACCCAAAACTACATTACGTCCAAGGGTGGTACTTCCGGCAATTCCCACTTGGGCCACCAAAATCGAATTTTCACCTACAACTACGTTATGGGCGACCATGACCAGGTTATCGACACGGGTACCGGATTTGATCCAGGTTTCGCCGAAGGCGGCACGATCAACGCAGCTGTTGGCGCCGATTTCGACCTCATCATCAATTCGAACAATACCAACCTGCGGTTTCTTATGATGACACCCCATCCTATCGGTGGCAAAGCCAAATCCATCGCTGCCAATGACCGCCCCATGATACAGGATAACTCGTTTACCGATTATACAATCCTGGGCTACGGTTACATTGGCATGGATCGTGGTGTCCTCACCGATACTCACCCCGTCGCCAATGACGGCTCCGGGATGAATAGTCACCCGCTGGCCAAGCGTGACATTGTTCCCCAAACAAACCAGAGCACCAATACTGACCTGCTCCGGGATCCGGCAATTCTCCCCCACAACTGCCGAAGGATGAATGCCCGTCGTGTTAAAGGGTTGAGCAACAAGGACGGTGTGAATTTTCGCGGCCGCCACCGATGGTTGATCGGTGAGAAGCAGGGGAATATCAACCGCATCAACGCCGGAAGGGGCTATGCAGGCAGAAGCTCGGCAACCTTCCGGTAGCGGCAGCTGTTTTTTATCGAGGACAAAGGTAATTTCTCCGTCCTGGGCATACTCGATCCCATTCAAGCCATGAATAACGAGATCAGGATCACCCTGAACCTGCCCTCCAACCAACTCCGCTAGGTGTTGCAAACTGTACGCACGAGGCACCTTAAAATATTCTCCGAGGGAAAAGGATTTATACTCGAGACACAGCGGATGAATTCCGCCGATGGGGGTTATAACACGGGGATAAGAAAGGCCGAGAATACTGCACTTTGTTTCAATCGTAAAGTAAAACAGCCTGTATTCGTTGCCGGTACTCGCCTAGTTCGCCCTGCCAACTTTGTTCGATATCCTCAATCGGAACGCCTTGTTCGAGCGCTTCGCGAATCGCTTGGTCGCCAAGAATCAAATCTAGAGGAAGTCGCTCAAATTCATATTCATAGGGTGGTTCTTTATAAGCAAACTGGTCAGAATATAGCTTGATCATCGCCTGGAGCAAGGCAAGGCTGGTTCGATACGGTAGAAAACGATTCGGTTCGGTGACATGGATCTGGAATCCCCTACATGCTCGTCCCATCCACTTGCCGGAGGTGGGTTCAAAACACAAGGGGCGAAGAAAACAACCGGGCAAATCAACGGCCCGGAGGTGATCAAGAATTTGCCGGTGTTCTATAAAAGGGGCGCCGAAGAGTTCAAAGGGTAAGGTGGTTCCCCGGGCCTCTGAAATATTTGTCCCTTCCCAGATTACCTGCCCCGGATACACCAGAGCCGTTGTAAAAGTCGGCATATTCGGTGATGGATAAACCCAGGGGAATCCGGTTGCCGGAAACATCATCGTGCGTTGCCACCCGGTGACGGTGACCACCTCCAAGTCGACATTAATGGCCATTTCCTTGTTACATAGCAGGGCTAACTCGCCCACTGTCAGGCCGTGACGCATGGGGATGGCATGGAGCCCGACAAAAGAGCTACAGTTTTCCTGTAAGACATTTCCCTCAATCAGATGCCCGCCAATGGGATTGGGCCGGTCCAAGATAACAACGTGTATTCCAGTTTCCGCAGCGACCTCTAGGCAGTAAAGGACCGTCCATACAAAAGTATACACCCGAGTCCCGACATCAATCAGATCAATGAGTAACACGTCAACGCCCTCAAACATGGAGGGATAGGGACGGCGAGTGTCTCCATATAAAGAGTAGACGGGTAATCCACTCACCGCATCCGTCTGATGTTCCGATTCCACCATATTGTCTTGCTTCTCGCTGAAGAAGCCGTGCTGCGGAGAAAACAGGCAGACTAATTGGCCTGGATAGGCTTGCTCCAACAGATCTCGGCCATGTAAAAATGCCCGATTTGTGGATGCCTGGTTGGAGAGTAAGGCCAACCGCTTTCCTTTGAGCCGCGCGTCTACTTGGCCGCAAATCTTTTCCAGCCCAATGTGAATCACAAAGCCTCCATTTCAGTTTACTTAGGATTGATAATCTTGATGGTCTCGTAAAAAGTCGAAAATTAAACGCCAACATACGCTATGCAGATATGGCTTGCGCATAAGGCTACAATATATTGAGTGCAACTCTTCGCACTGAGACTTTTTACGACTTCATCAATCTTGATGGCGTCATAAAAACTTCGATCTACCGCGTCGCAACGATTTTCCCGACACTCGACATACCGTATATCTGCGCCGTGAAAAAAAATTGTTCCTTGTACAGCGTATGTTTTTACCTAGCCATCTCTTAGAGTGCGATGGACGTTCCACGAGTCCATCACAACTAACGTCTGCGTGCGCTGCATCACAAAAACAGCACGTTGCGAGACAAGAAACGTCGTTTTCAATTTATTTTTTGCGAGAACGACAATCATTTTTTACGTTAAAAAGATATCTAGCCAAGAGTATTTGCTTCGTCAAGCACCACTGGCTGATACGGTGCAAAATTTTATTTTTTTAAATTTATACAATAAAAACAAATTATTAACAACATTACATACTCTTTACGTTCAAAATTTTGTATTTTTTTCACAAAGAATATTGCGTATCAGAATCCTATTTGTTATAGTCTGTTTAAACAAGATGCATGGATTTCCAACCACAGGATATTGCATCAAGTTATGGCTTGTCGATGGGCAATAAGGCCCAGATGTTCATAAAAAGATTTAGTAGGAGAAAAGATATGAAGAAAATACTGAGCGTAATGGCCGTATCTGCTTTCGTAATGACCGCTAACGTTGCCTTCGCCGGTGGCCCTGGCAAAGCAACTGCCGCTTGTCCGGAAGCTTGCCAACAGCAGATTGATGACCTTCAGTCTTCTCAGGCTCAGCAGAATGAGGAGTTGGGCGCGCACACCAAACAGCTTGAGAACCATGAGGGTCGTATCACCGCTCTCGAAGCTGATAGCGCTTATTATGTACGCCTTGGTGTTCGTGCTGCTTGGATGAACGCTGATACCGGGTTCACCAATCATGATGATGAGGATTTAGGTGCTGGTTTTGGTGCTGCGATTGCTGTCGGCCAGAAATATCACAACTACCGTTTTGAGTTGGAGTTGGCCACCCAGGATACTGAAGGTGATAGCTTTACAGCTATTACCCTTGAAGGGGGGGGACGTCATACCCCTGACGTTCAGTTGACCACAGTCATGGGCAACCTCTACTATGATCTGCCCATTCAGGATGGCTTCAGTGTTTACGGCATGGTTGGTATCGGTTATGGGTATTACGATACCGATAGCTTCAATTATTATGAAAGTACCGGCAACACTATCGCTTACAAGGCCGGTCTGGGTATTAGCTACATGTTTACCGATAACATTGCTGGTGATCTGGGTTATGAGTACCTTGGTGTAGCTGACAACGGCCCTGCTAACAACGTAGACGGTCACAACATCGTTGGCTCCGTTCGTTTCATGTTCTAATCAAACGATTTAGAATTGGAAGCATGAGCCCCCTCCTTGAGGGGGCTTTTTTTATACCTCTTTCAACACCTCTCCTCACGCTCCACCAGATGCTTACCCCGTACTGCAGCATCGAGAATAAGCGCCATCCAAAAATTCACCTGAATTGAAATCTCATTTCTGCGAATAAAGGCAACCAGAAGTACTGCCAAAGGTGAAGCGAGATAACTCAGGTATCCAATAACGCCCAAATTACCGCCCACAACCACCCTATTCCAGACAAAAAACAAAGCCCGAGCGGACACCAAGTATATAGCCGTTAGCTATAATGAGAAGAAACGCACTGATGCAGTATAGAATTTGACTCAAGTAATCATGCCAAATTCCTCAACTCAACCAGCAACAAAATCACCCCAATAATGGGAGGAGAATACGGTCCTTCCCCACACCACAATTTAGTTACAAGAACGCCAAAAGTTGGCCCAATCCACAAGATCAGGCATCCATCGGACTTCCGAACCATGAGGATGCACCCAGGCCAAGTGCCATTTGTACCGGCACCCATTACACCACAGTTCAGCAGTCCAACCCAGCCATCCAAGTTCAGGTGGCTCAAGGCCCTGTTGCAACAACTCCCACTGCAGCCAAAGCACCGGCTCAGGCCGACAAGCTGCCCACTGATCAAATTTTTCCCGCAGAGAATGGCCTTTATCGGCAAGATAAGGCGTGAGGTACGTGTTGTAGAGCAAGACCGGCATACGGTCAAAGGAGGTGGTGAGCTGCTCTTTAAGAAACGAAGCAAGATCCTCAGGTAAAGTTGCCTGAATAAGTTGTACCGGCGCATGTTTTTTTTGTGCCTGATGCAAGGCGGCTATCCCCTCCTGCAGTCTGGTCAGCCTCTGCAGCTGATCCCCCCAGACAAAGGCGGCCAGGTTCAATTCATCCTCCGCTGTTGTCAGCAAAAAGGGATGCTGGTCACAGCCGAGCCGAGCCCCAATCTTGGGGAGATTGTTTTTATCAGGCGTCACAAAGGGGCCTTCCGAGGTTACGACAAATTGTGGAGACGCCCCACCGCCGACCTCAAAATCCTCGCCCGGGGCCAAAGCTTCCTGAAGACAATAATGCCGGCTATCAGCAACCAAATTTAATCCGGCACTGCAGCCAAGATCAACGAGGACCATTTCAGGCCAATGTATATAAAGGGCTGGCAACAGCCAACAGAGTCCACGGGCGGTTTCGTTGGTCTGCACTGTGGCTGACTGGAGAAAAACTGCCAGCTCTCTCCGATGCGCCAAAATCAACCTCTCCAGTTCAGCTCCTATTGCGTTGACATCGATAGCCTTACGGCCACCGGCGGTAGGAAAGTATGCGGCGAGCGCTGTATAATCGGGATTGCGCCGCAAAATTTCCCGATGAATCGCAGCTAACAGGAGCATGGGAACGGCAAAGGACTCGCGGTGACGGCTTACCGCAAGCAGCCAGACACTGATTTCATTTTCCCCTGATGCCGCATCGAGCCAATCTGCCATCACCCCACAAAGGCAAGCGGCAAGCGGCGAACTCACCTGGGTAAAGAGCTGCTGTTTACGGAATCGACGGGCAAGACGAATACGACGTTCCTGTTGAGCTTTCTCTTGGGCCGACATTATCCTATTGAAGCGTTGTGATAAACCAGGTTTACTCATCCTTGATGGCGTCGTAAAAACTTCGATTCACTGCGTTATTACCTAGCCATCTCTTAAATTGACACACCCTGTCCCTTCTTAGCGACCTCCACCGTGGCCACCTCCACCTCCGCTTCCGCCCCCATGGCCACCGGATCCGCCATGCCCGGAACCACCGCCGTTCCCTCCTCCCGAGTTACTGCCCCCCTTACCGCTGGCAGAACCATTTTTACTTCCCACGGCAAACCCTCGCATCTCACCGGCCCGCACCCCTTGGTTGAGCCCCTGGAGCATTCGTTGGCTGACAGACTCCATATTGGCTTGCATGCGCTGTTCGTTGATCAGCTGCCGCAATATTTTCATATCGTCCCCTTCGTACCCCAGCGAGAGTGCCTTAGTCGCCACGTTGGTCGCCGTCGTTGACCGCACCCCATAGCGCACCATATCTCGAACCGTCATCATGGTTTCAAGAGACAACTGAAAGAATCGTTCCTTGCCAAGCCCTTGCTCCCGAGCCTGAACCCCCTGGGTTAGCTGACCTAACTCATTTTGGCTCAATCCAGAAACCAGGGCATCAGTAATAACCGGGCGTAACTCAGCCTGATGTTTATTAGCAAGACTCTGAGCTGCAATGTTTGCCAGTGCATGTCTTTCTCGCACCCTGATGACGGCCCGGACAATAGATGATGGTGCGGCCTGTTTAGCTATCCCCTCATGGACCTTTCCGACTATCGCCGACATCGCCGCCTGATCATTATCAACCAAACGCAGTTGAGCAATAATCTGTTGGGACTCATCACCAGTAAATCGGGCAGTGACCATTGCTGCGGCAAGACCATCAGCAGTCCCCCCGCTTAACCCCAAGCCAACCATCTGCCGGTTCATGGTCTGCTGCGGTCCATCGCCACTCTGGGCTGTCGGCTCAACAGCAACCGATACCTTTGGCATCCAACCCATAATCAGCAGAAGCAGAATTAGTATAGTTCTCATAAATACCCTCTTGTACAACACGTACAGCTATTAATTCACAAAAGCCCTGTATTATGGAAGATAACGGCAATTAACCGCTCCAAAATCATCCTTCACCTTAAACCGACATTCAGGAAGCAGCACTTTTCCGTCCACTAAATAAAAATACTGAAAATCCCGGTTGGGTAATCCGGCAATAACCCACTGACCGCGCTGCTCTTCACGTGCCTTATGCACCGCAAACTGGTCAAGGGAGGAGGAAAAACCGACCGCATCCACTTCATGGAGGTGAAGAGTGAGGACCACCGTGTTACTCTGGACGATGACCGTATGCTGAGGTGCGCATCCGGTAATCAACAACAACGCCATCCAGCCGAACCGGCGAATACGCATCATATGGCGGTCCTCCTCACCTCAAGCACCGAATTTTCCCCACCAAAGTCATCCTGTTCACGGAGGGTCACCGTAGGGTCGGCAATTTGTTTATCCTTGCCGATCAGGTAGCTGTATCGGTGCTCTCCTTCAGGTATTGCAAGGGTGAGCGTCCAGTATCCACTCTTCCCTACAGGGGCCATGGCCACGGGATGCCAATCGGTGAATGTACCGATAATTTTGGCTTCCTGGGTCCCGGGCAGATAAAGAACGAACCGGTACGGTTCGGTTGAAACAATCGACCTTGCAGGCGGCAATAACAACATCAGAGAAGCAAGGGCCCCGGCAACTGCCAACCCGGCAAGAGGCTTCCACCAAAGAGACCAATAGAAACGGGACGGCTTCAGCGAGGCATCAATCACGGGAGGGGCCTCGGGCAACTGATGCGGAGGAAGAACATGCAAGCGTTTTTCCTGCTGTAATAGGGTCAGGGTTTCCTCGGTAAAGTCCGTATCAACATGTATGGTTTCGACAAAAGATATTTTTTCGTCCAAATCAAGTTCGTTATCGATATACAAACTGATCAAATAATCATTATTCATACTCACCCCCGAGCAAGCAACTGTCGCAATTTCTGGCGGGCGCGATGCACCTTTACTTTCACCGCGCTCTCGCTCAATCCGCGGGTTTCGGCAATTTCCCGGTACGTCATACCGCTACTGACCACAAGCGCCAAAATGTCTCTATCGTCTTCATCCAACTGTTGCAAGCCGCTAAGCACAAGCTGCGACTCCTCCCGTTGAATGTATTTTTGCTCCTCATCTCCAGAACCAGCAATCGTTGATTCCGAGATTTCAACGTTTCTCCGATTCTGTCGCATGTGATCGTTGAGCAGATTCCGACCAATGGTAAACAGCAATGCCAAACTTTTTTCCCGATGCCGATACTGCTCCATATAGCGGGTAAAACTCTCCTGAACCAAATCGCAGGCAAGGGCGCCATTGCCCGATTTGCGAACCAGATAACCAAAGAGCTTTTCTTTGTTGGCTGTATAAAACTGATGAAACGTTTCCATGTCTCTTTGCTTAACGTAGTTCAATTCAAAGAGTTACCAAATTTTTCTTTTTTTTTGCCCAGTTTTAAAAAAAACTTTGTAACCATTCCCCTTCGATGACGTTGAACAGGTATGCATCATCTACAGGGTGTGCTCTCCGTGGTTTGATATCCTTATCACGACATCCTGGTTCAACAACTCAAAGGAGAACTAAATGCGTTCAATAAAGGATCTTGAAAAAGGCGTGGTAGTTACTGCTACCATTCTGCTCATGGCCATGCCGGTCTGGGCGGGCAATGGCAAGGGAAGTGGCGCAGGTCATGGATCCGGCACCCGCACCCAGAGTCGCTCGCGGGATGGATCTTGCCAGGATGCAGTTGAAAAGCAACAGGATCGTCAATTCGTTACCGCTGACCTCTCGAAGCTTTTTCTGAAGCAACAACTCCATGATCCGGATCAAATGCGGGACGGATCTTGTGACGATTTCATTGAACAGCAGAAGGATAGCAATTTACTTGCTAGAGATACCATCAGAGATTACATCTGGCTGAAAAAACAACTTAAAGATGAATCCTGCCTGGAGGATGCTTGAAAGTATTGACGAAAAATGCACCCTGTTTCCATTTGATGCAATCGCGGTAAAACAGGAGTAATTTTTCTATCTCAGCTCACAGACCAAGGGGACGGCAATGACCGAAAAATTTTTCGCCTATTACACTACGGCATTCGGCCATAAGTCCCCTTTTTTCCTTTCCCGCTTACCGGGATAATTCAAAAGGCGATGGCGTCGTAAAAACTTCGATCTACTGCGTCGCAGCCTTTCCCCTAACACTTGACATACCCGCTCATGCCTTCGCGCCGGAAAAAAACGCTACTCCCTGTATATCTGTGTTTTTACCTAGCCATCTTCGAGAGAGTGATGGACTTCTTACGAGTCCATCAAAGGAGTCCTTTTGTCACACTTCAGGACGGTCGCTGAGGTCATTTTCCATTAACTTGCAGACAGTCCGCTGGAAACCGAATGGCAAAAGTGGTCCATCCCGAAGGCGCCTCAACCACGGCAACGTCCCCACCATGGAGAGTGACAATCCGCTGGACAATGGTCAATCCCAACCCTGAGCCACCGTGGCTGGTTGCACGGGACTGTTCGCAACGATAGAACTGTTCAAAAACCCTGCAACGTTCCTGTTCGCCTATTTCGGCTCCGGTGTTGGCTACGGTCAGCAATAAAGTTGTATCATCCAGCACCGCCTGGCAGCGGATTTGTCCGTGGGGCACGTTATAACGGATGGCATTATCCAAAAGATTAATCAACAGACGACGCAGTTTCTCTTGATCGGCATGCAAACAAAACTCCCCGTCCAGGCTACACTCCAGACTCAACTGCTTTTCTTGGAGTAAAATTTGAAACTCATCCAGCACCGATCGCACCAACTCGTTAAACGAAAAAGTGGTGCGCTGTAACTGATCGGAGAGTTCCAGGCGGGAAAGATTGAGCAGGCCTTTTACCAACTGACTGATCCTGGTCAAGGCCCGTTCCTGGCCAAGCAGTTTTTCCTGGAGCATCGGCGGCAACTGGGCATCTTGGAGGATTTCTTCAATGGAGAGCCGAAGAAGGGTAAGCGGTGTTTTCAGCTCATGGGAGGCATTGGCGACAAACTCCTTTTGCCGCTGAAAGGAAAACTGCAACCGGTTGAACATCGCATTTAAAGAGACTGCCAACTCATCGAGTTCATCGCGGTTTCCGGAGAGTGGAATGCGTTTTTCCAGTGTATTTTCCGTAATATCAGAAGTTAACCTATGTATTTTCTGAACCGGGTGCAAGATCCGGCCAGCCACAAGGTAACTCACCAAAATCAGGATCAGCGTTGAAATTAAAAGGGACGAGCCGATCATGATTGCCGATTCAATCGATTCGACGACCAGGTTCTCCACCGGCCTCGCGACATGAATCCGATACCCGACGTTCCCCACACGGATATTGAATACCCGATTCCAGAAGGCTGAGTGTTCCTCCTCCTCGTCCGCATAAAATCGTTTAAGGGGAATGTGGGTCTGGATCAGATAGCCACTGTTCCCCAAGTGCAGAGGAAGAGAAATTTCCTTGGCCATCATTGATGTATACATCAATGCCCCTTGATCATTATATATCTGTATCCAGTACAGATGGGAAAAATGATCCAGGGTGGCCTGATCACTCGCGCCTCCAGCCTGTTGTTCCCGGGTGAGTTCATCAATCACCGCGTGGGCACGGATCTCCAACTCCTGATCGAGAAATTCATAGGGACTATCCAGCCCCCAGAAGAACACAATCAGCGACAGAATGACACTGGAAACCAATCCAGCGAGGCTGACCCACAGGGTAATGCGATGACGGACTTTCATTCCTGATCGTCCCGAGCCATGTAACCAACTCCGCGCACGGTAACGATCAGATTGCCCACCTGATCGTTAATCTTCTTCCGTAAATTTTTGATATGCACATCAATGTTGTTGGACATGGTGAAGGGGTCAAAATCGTCTCCCCAGACATGCTCGGCCATATTAAATCGGGAAACAGCCCGGTTACGGTTATAAAAAAGGAACTCCAGCAGGGAAAACTCTTTAGGGGTGAGATTGATCGGCTCACCGCAGAGGGCGACCATATGGGTGTTGGTATCGAGACAGAGATCACCGATGCAGAGCTGGGAACTCACCTGTTCGTGGCTGCGGCGTAAAAGTGCCCGAATTCTTGCCAACAGCTCCGCCATGGAAAAAGGTTTGTGCAAATAATCATCGGCACCCAAATCCAACCCTTTGACCCTGTTTGAGACCTCGCCTTTGGCCGTCAACATCAGTACGGGGACCGACAAGCCTTCCCCACGTAATTCTCCCAGAACTGCAAATCCGTCTTTTTCCGGCAGCATAATATCAAGGACAATCAAATCATAGGGATCGGTAAAAATCTTCTCCAAAGCCGTGGATCCGTCACCGGCGGTATCTACCGCATATTGCTGTTTCTTCAGCGTCTGGGCGATCTGTTCGCAAAGCTCTGGCTCGTCATCGACAATCAGTATCCGCATCCTCTCTTCCTTTTTTCTTGTTGCGGTTGGTCAACAACACCCATCTTGGCGGTATTTTTAAACCCACAACAAGATGAAGAAAATTACTGTTTTTTTTGTGTGATGAGTACCAGGAAAAACAACCTGGCATCACAGTCTTCTTTTTTCAACACCTGAGCCAAAACACGTTTGGTCATAAATGAGTAGACACCCGCTGGCCAATATGGAATTAGCTCTTCAACTCAACAACGGTTGCAACGAGCTTCTCTATCTCCTCTTTTATTGACCTTATCCTTTATGGATTTCTCTTTCCTTGCCCATTTACCGGTTTATGGAGGACTGTTCACCTCTGCTCTGGTGGCGGCGACCGTTTTCCCCATGCAATCGGAGGCCGTCCTGGTCGGATTACTGCTCAGCGATAACTATTCGCCCGCGCTCCTCGTCCTGACCGCCAGCTGCGGCAACACTCTGGGTGCAATGATTAACTGGTGGCTCGGCCGTTCCATTGACCGGTTTCGCCATCGTCCGTGGTTTCCGGCACATGATCTGCAACTGGAACGGGCAAAAAACTGGTATCACCGCTATGGTCGTTGGTCCCTGCTGCTTTCCTGGGCCCCGATCATAGGCGATCCATTGACGGTCATCGCCGGGGTTCTAGGGGAACCGCTGCCCTATTTTGTGCTTATTGTCGGCACAGCAAAACTGCTGCGTTATCTCATCTTGACTGCAGCCACCCTGCAGTGGCTTGGTTAAAAAGCTGCTCATTAATTTTTACACCACTCAAAGCTTATCCAGATAACGGGTGCCACCAAGCCGTGCCATGTTGGTTTCAATCCACCGCGCCCGGCCAAGGATATAGGAGGTGGGACGATCGGGATGAAATCGCCGCGGATTAGGTAGAACCGCAGCCAACAGGGCGGCTTGACGGCGGCTGAGACGAGCAGGTGAAGTGTGGAAAAGGTGGGTACTTGCGGCTTGGACACCGTAAATACCATCCCCGAATTCGGCAATATTGAGATAGACTTCCAGGATCCGCTCCTTGGGCCAGAGTGTTTCCAACCCCAGGGTCAGGCCTGCTTCCAACCCCTTGCGTAACAGACTGCGCTCTCCCCAGAGGAACAGATTTTTTGCGGTCTGCTGGCTGATGGTGCTGGCACCGAGCATCTTGCGACTATGCGTACTGTTGAAATCAAGGGCCTTGCTGATGGCATTGAAGTCAAAACCAAAGTGGTCGGGAAAACGCTGATCTTCACCAGCAATAACCGCAAGGGGCATCAGTGGTGATATAGCCTCCAGATTCACCCACTGGTAACGGATCGGGGGAACCTTGTTGCCGGAAACCAATCGTTCCACTTGGCGAATGAGCATGAAACTGCTCAACGGGACCGGTAGCCAGCGAAAGACGAGGATGGCAACCACCGGCAGGAGAATAACCAGCAAAAGAGAAAAAAGAAGACGTCGAAAAAGCCGGCTGCACCATCTCCTGAACCCTCCCCGTGAGGAGGGTTCAGGTGTCCTGGCAGGTCTGCGGGGAAACAAACGGATCATGTTTTCTTCCTTTGATTACCGACCGCAGATCAAAAATGCAGGATTATCGGTCAGAGGGCGGAGCAAGAGCCTCGGCTGAGGGCTGAGGCTGCGGGGGGATTGCCGGCGCTGATGCGGGTTGCACCTCGGCTGCCTTTGGTGCTGGTGTTGTCGCCACCTTGGTCTGCACCAGTTCGCCACGGCTGGCCTTTTTCAGCTCGTCGACCTGCCACCCATCAACTTGCAGCAACTGTTCCTGGTTTGAGACCTTAAGCACGTAACTATTGTCAATCACCGACGGCGTCTTTTCCTGTGCCTGCGCCGATTTCGGCTTTTGCCCAAACTGGTAACTGATCGTCGTGCCGTCTTTCAGCACAACGCTATACGCAAGCACTGGATGATCCAGGCCGTACTCCGGCCTGACCTCCTTTCCGAGAAGAGCGGAGATTGAAAGTCCGGTCAAACGGTTGACGAGCAGATCTCTTTGCTCCTTGACCAGCTCTTCCCCTTCCTTAAGACCAACCGGCTGCAACCCCGCCTTGCCTTGCTCCAATTCCAGTCCCGGCAGCTGTACCCTGACGACCTGATCTGCTTTTAGATGAAGCACGGTGGTGTCGATCCAGTCACCTTCCTTAGCTGCCAAATCATTGGCGGCAATGGTCATGGAATAAATTTCCGGGTCCTTGTCAACCCGAAGATAGAGCGCGCGCAGTCCGGGTGAAGAACCGAAATAAATTACTTTCACAGCTTTGCCGTTTTCAAGTACGGTGAGGCGGTGGGCAAAATTTTCCGGGGCAACCTTGAACCGGGTGGCGGCTTCACTGGTCGCGGCCTCGGGCCATCCGCGCTGGAGCCCTACCAGCTTGTCGATCAACCCCTGGATACGAACAGCATCTGCAGAAAATTTATCGGCACCGGGCAAAACCCAATGCTCATTGCGTTTTTCAAGTGCAAGCTTTTGCCCTGCAAAATCCTCAAGCAGCAGGCCGTTGATAGAGGCGGCCTGTAGAGCCAGCAACGGTCCTTTGGCCGCGAGGGTACCGCTCTGCGGTTGCCCCCAATTCGTCCAGACGGTTGCCCCGACCTGAACCAGGACCAGGAGGGCACAAACAAGTATCCATCGTTTCATCGTATACTCCTTTCACCTATCAAGGCCAGTTCACGCCGCCGCGCCCGAGCCCACACCAAGCGGCGTAGCGCCCAGACAACCATCAGACCACAGGCGGCCAAACCATAGTTAACATACTCCCAAGCCATCCGCGTCTCTTTGCTCATCGGCAATAAGGTGCGGGCAAAATGGCCGCGCCCGCGAATAGAGAGCAGATCC
The DNA here is from genome assembly GCA_028684915.1 of Desulfobulbus sp. The sequence goes on along the minus strand of JAQUEZ010000020.1, from coordinate 29,423 downwards.
CGATCCTCAAGCGACCAGTCGATACAGTTGGCCACCAGCTGCAAGGGATTGAGGTAGCGGGTCCCACCGGCACCGGAGGCCAACTCCAAGCTGGTGTCGGTAAGAAAGGTGTTGGACGACAACAGAATAATCCGGGCCGAATCCGGTGAATGCTCAAGCACCCGGCCGATGACCTCGGGCTTTTTGCCAGGATCGACGTTTTGAGGATTTTCACTGTTTTTGCTCGCTGCATCGTGGTCTTTCTTGTCCTTTTCCGCCTGTTTGCGGGCCTCTTCGATCAGGGGCGAGGTCTTGCCCTTGAACCAGGAATCAAACTCTCCCTCGACCATCACCCCAAGTAACTGACGGCCTTCGGCCTTGCCCGGAGCAAACCCGTCGTCCCCGTAACGGTCGAAGTTGGGCTGAATATCGAGCGAATCCGAAAGCCAGCTGTCCTTGGAGCTTTGCAGCAGTTGCACCACCTTGCGTCCCTTGTTTTTCTCGGCATTGATGACGATCGGCGAGGCCCAGGTCATGGACAGCTGATCAATCCCAGAAATGAGCCCATTGGTCCGGTTCATGCCGTCATCACGGAGATCGACAAAGTAGGGATAGTTGATCAGATGGGTCTCGCGAACGGAAAACCCGCCGACTTGGCGTTCAACCGGAACGGGAAAGGCTGCATTCTGCGGATCCATTACCATAGTGTGCGGCTGGCTTATACCGTAGCCAGCGAGCCAATCCTTGAGCCCGCTCTCCTTGTCCTCGGCCGAGAGCCGTCCCTGCAGGTCGACGTCAAAGGGGGAAGTTGCCAAGACCACGGTGCCACCCTGCATGAGGAACTGATCCAAGGCAAAGAGCTGTTTTTGCTCCAACCGTTGAGGAGCCACCACCACCAGGATATCAGCCTCTGGATCCACCTGGCCACCACTCAGGTCAACCGGTTTGACCCGATGCTCCTGCTCGGCAAACCGGGTGAGCATCTGGAAAGTGTTCCCCTGGCTCGGCATACCGAACTGAGCCATGGACGGGTTGTTCGGCGGCGTATACAGGGCCACGGTTTTGAGCATACCCTTGGAAAATCGTTTCAGTGTGGCCTCAATCGCATTTTTCAGAGCTGTTTTATCCAATGTTGCAGGCAGGGCCACCTGTACCTGCTGACCACCACTTTCCAGGGTCATGTAAAACCAAAAGGTCTCACTGGAGAGCAGTCCGGCAACCATGGGCTGCATACCGAATTCCTGGGTCAACTTGGTGGCCAGGGAGCCTCCGTCGGCCTCGGGATCGTTATAGGCAATGGAAAATTTGTCGCCGCCCTGCTTTTGAAGCTCGGTAAGTACCTCTTGAAGTTTCTGTTTTAATTCCACCAGCGGCTTGGGCAGTTTATTCTCTGCGGAAATATAGCCGTGAAAAACCACTGGGGTGCCGATACCGGCAAAAAGATTGCCCCCGCCCTGGTAGCTGTAGAGCACCTTTTTGATCGCCCGGGTGATATCATGCTCCGGATTGCGCAGCTCCACTTCGAGTTTGGTATCGCCCTCGCTCTTCACTTCGATCAGATCCTGAAAACTCAGGGTGACAAATTCATCTCCATATTTGATGAGAATATCGAAATAGGAATTGGTCACTGCGGTCTGATAACGGGAGGCAGTCTGGAACGGCACCGGTCGGATGCCGTATTTCTCACCGGCCTCTTGCTCCAGTTCCGGTTTTTCCTGGGGATCGACAAATTCCACCTTTACCCTGCCCTTGCCAGCGACCTCATATTCCCGCAACAGATCGCGTATCTGTGGCACCAGGGGCGCAAGCAGGGGATGGGTTTGGGCGGAAAAATAACCCCGGATCAAAAGCGGCTCCTGCAAGCGACTGAGATACGATTTGGTGGCCGGAGATATGGAATAGATCTGACCGGCGGTGAGGTCGGCACGAAGAACAGCGATCGGAGCCAACCAGAAGTTAAGCAGCAGAAAGTTGGCGATCAACAAGCCGGTCAATACACCCCAGCGGCGATGCACGCTGTTGGTTCGATTACCTGCCCACCGCTGGCGTTCGAGGCTGTAGACATTCAACGAAAGGAAGATCCCGATCAGGCTGAGCGAGTAGACCAGGTCACGCACATCGATCACCCCACGGGTAATTGAGGCAAAACGCGAACCCGCGCCCAACAGTTTAAGCAACTCGCCACCCTGATTGCCGAAAAATCCGGTCAGGGTGTTTGACCCAAGCATATAGAGCACACTGCAGACCAAGGTGGAGACGATCAGGCTGACAATCTGGCTGTTGAACTGTCCACTGACAAACAGACCAATGGCAATATAGGCCCCGGCAAGAATCAGGCTGGCAAGGTAGCCGCCGAAAACCGGGCCCCAATCAAGTTGGCCAAGAAAACTGACCGTCACCGGCAACGGCAGGGTCAGCACCAGACCGATGGCGACCAGGCTCAAACAGGCAAGGAATTTGCCCAAAACCAAGGTCGGTAGACTGACCGGAGCGGTCAACAGAGGTTCCAGGGTACCGGCCCGATGTTCCTCCGACCAGACCCGCATGGTGATGGCTGAGGAGAGGAAGATTAGCAACAGCGGCATCCACTCGAACATTGGCCGCACATCGGCTATGTTGCGGCTAAAAAAGGTCTCCACCCAGAAAAAGATAAACAGAGTCGCCGCGAGAAAGGCTCCGAAAAAGATAAAGGCGGCCGGCGTGGCAAAAAAAACAGCTAATTCCCGCCGAGCTACTTTGCGCAGAGTGTTCATTGTTCCCTCCCTGCAGCCATGTTAATTTCACTGAAAACACGCTCCAGATTGCGCGCCTCAGGCGATAAACCATACAACGGCCACCCCTGGGCGCCGATGGCAGCGGCCACGCTTGGTGCCAGTTCGACCGCCGGTTTGTTCCCGGTGAGGGCATGGCAATATTTGCCCTGATCGTCACTCACCATTTCAACCGTGGTAACACCTGGCACAGTTTTCAGCACGGCACCTGCTTCAGCCCGATCAGTGGTCACCAGCAGCCGTTGCCCGGCACTCAACGTATCAAGTTGTGCATCAAGAGCTTTTTTGCCGTGTTGGATAATGATCACTCGATCACAAACCGCCTGCACTTCCTGTAGGATATGGGTGGAGATGATTAAGGTAGCTTCCTTGGCCAATTCGCGAATCAGTCCGCGCATGTCCTGGATCTGGGTCGGATCAAGACCGTTGGTGGGTTCATCGAGAATGAGGATACGCGGCTGGTGGAGGATAGCCTGAGCCACGCCCACCCGCTGGCGGTATCCCCGCGAAAGGGTGCCGATCAGTTGGGTTGCGCGGTCCAACAAGCCGGTACGCTCCAGGGTTTCCACCAGGAGTGGCCCCATGCGTTCCTGGCCCACGCCGTGAAGCACGGCGATGTATTCAAGGTAGCCAGCCACGGTCATTTCCGGATAGACTGGGCAGTTTTCCGGCAAATAGCCGATCAGGGACTGGATGGCACGACGATCGGCCCCCATATCCAGCCCATCAATGGTGATCGTCCCAGAGGTTGGCTCAAGAAAACCAGTGATCATCTTCATGATCGTGGTTTTGCCCGCGCCGTTATGGCCCAAGAGACCGACGATCTCGCCCGGTCCGATTGTAAAGGAAACATCATCGACCGCGGTGACCGTGTCATAGGTCCGGGTCAAATGTTCAACAGAAATCATTGGATTCTCCATTTCATTAGTTGTGTTGCGCCCCAAGGCATCGCGGCGACGCACTTCTGCTCTCTCACAAAGCTGGCGGGGGCCGGTCGTGGAAAAAATCAGGAGGTAAATGGAGCGAGAAAGGGGTGAGGGTAATCAAGGAAACACATGTATGGAAGAACATAACCCTATGGCCGTGATTGATTGAGCCTACAAAACACATCCCTGTGCGCCAATCCGGCCATATCATAAAACAGGTGGACCACTTGTCAACCAAGGCCGAAAAATTATCTAGACCTCCCAGAGGAGAAAGTGTGCATTAATCGAGGCGTTTTTGTCCGATACCGACCGTGGTTAAAAGGATACCGACAAAGATGAGCAGCAGGCCCTGGCCCTGATACCAGGCCGGAGTTTCACCAAGAAAGAAAACGGCAAGAATGGAACTGAACACCGGCATCAGGTGGACAAAGGGGCCGGCCTTGTTGGCCCCGATAATGCGCACGGCCCTATTCCAGAAAATAAAAGCCAGCACCGAGGCGAACACAGCCACATAGCCAATGGTAACAGCGGTGGCAGCATTGAGGGTAAAGTTTTTCCCCATGGCCAGCTCTACTAGATACAAGGGCAGGATGCCAGCCAGGCCAACCAGACTGATTGCAGCAAGATAGGCAAGTGGGTGCAATTCGCGAGGGTATTTTTTCAAGTTTGACGAATAAAGCGCCCAGACCACAGCTGCAGCCAACACTAGCAGATCGCCTCGGTTAAAGGAGACCTGCAAGAGCATCGACATTTGTCCCTTAACCATGATCAACACCACACCGAGCAGGGAAACCAGTACCCCAGCACACTGACGGGGCAAGAGCTTCTCCCGGTAAAGCAGCCAGGAAAATAGGGCTATCAGCACCGGGATGCAGGAGTTGACCAAAACCGCATTAATCACTGTGGTATACTGCATGGCCAGATAGAGCAGGGTATTAAAGCCAGTGACGCCGAGAATCCCCTGAAGAAGGATGAAACGTGCGTGGTTGCGCAGCAGACTTTTTTGCTGCCACAAGGGCTTATGGGCCACCAGCAGAAGGATCACCAGGGCAAGAGTCCAACGCCAGAAGGAAAGGGCCAGCGGCGGCATCGCAGCATGCATGCCCCGGCTGAGCACAAAATTACCCGACCAGAACAAAGTGGTTAAAACAAGAAGCAGATAGGGCATGGGAGAATAGGTGTTTTGAGCTGGAAGTATAGGGTTATGGCCTTGTTGCGGCAAAAAACTCCTCTGCTGCATCTCCGGCTGTTTTGCACCGTCTGATATTGTAGCGCCCCTGGCCGCCAAACTCCACCATTATTGCCGTTATTCTTTTTCCGCCACCAGGTGGAGATGGTATCGACAGGTTCTACGCAGCAAAATTCCTTGACCAGGCGAAGCACTGCGGGTATGAGCAAAAGTGTCTCCATAACAGCCACTTCCCCCCTTGACAACGGACCCGCGCATGCACCTCTCCCCTGCCCTGTTCCTGCGTATATTCCTCCCCTTTGCCGGTGGTTACTTTCTCTCCTATCTCTACCGGGTGGTCAATGCAGTCCTGGCGCCGGATCTGTTGCGCGACTTGAGTTTAGGGCCATCCACCCTGGGCCTGCTCACGGCCACCTATTTCATTGCCTTTGCCTCGGCGCAGTTGCCTTTGGGCATCCTGCTTGATCGGTACGGGCCCCGCAAAATCGAGGCACTGCTCCTACTTGTCGCGGCAAGCGGCGCGCTCTGCTTTGCCCGAGCCGAATCCGTGGGCCTGCTCATCCTTGGCAGGGCCCTGATCGGTTTTGGCGTCTCCGCCTGCCTTATGGCCGCGTTCAAAGCCTTTACCCAATGGTTTTCCCGCGATAAATGGGCACTGATCAACGGTTTTCAAATGGCCGCCGGTGGGCTTGGAGCCCTGGCCGCGACCTCTCCGGTTAAGTGGATGCTTCACTGGACCGACTGGAGAGGCGTGTTCACCGGTCTTGGCATGGTGACCCTTTTGGCGGCGGTCTTGGTTTATTTTGTGGTCCCACCAAAAGAAATGGAACAAGGGAGGAGCCCCTTCAGCGATCAACTCAGGGGTATCCTCGAAATCTTCACCAGTCCTGTTTTCTGGCGGATCGCCCCGCTCACCGCCTTTTCCCAAGCGAGTTTTTTTGCGATCCAGGGACTTTGGGCCAGTCCTTGGCTGAAAGATGTGACCCACCTTGAACCCCAGAGCGTGGTCTCTACCCTATTCTGGATTGCCGTTTCCATGGTGATCGGCTTTATCAGCCTGGGGAGCCTGAGCGAACGGCTGCACCGCCGGGGTATCTCTGTGCGTCGCTCAGCTGTTGGCGGCATGACCCTGTTTATAGTGGTTCAATCGGCGCTGGTGCTCGGACCGCTCAATTGGCACAGACCACTCTGGTTGCTGTTTGGATTTTTCGGTACCTCGGGCATCCTTGCCTATGCGGCCTTGAGCCAAAGTTTCCCCGCCCATCTAAGCGGTCGGGTTAGCACGGCGGTCAATCTGCTGGTCTTTATGGTAGCCTTTGCCGGACAATGGATCATCGGGGTTATTGTCGGCTGGTGGCCAGAGACGGAACCGGGGCGTTTTGCTTCCATTGGTCTCCAATCCGGCTTCGGCTTCATGCTTTTTTGCCAAATGGTGAGCCTTCTCTGGTTTTTTCTCAGGCCTGGTTTACGCCAATCAAGATAGCTTCGTAAAAAGCCCATCACACTCTAAGATATCATGGTTAGGTAAAAACACAGATATACAGGGAGCAGTGTTTTTCCCGGCTCGAAGGCAGACATAAGGTATATCGAGCGTCGGGAAAAACGCTACGACGCAGGAGCTCGAAGTTTTTGCGACGCCATCAATCAAAGCAATAGAGAAAATACCTGCTGATATCCAGTGGTTTCACCTCCCATGGGTCTCCACCTCCAACCTGGTCGCCGCAAAAAACGATCCACACTTCTTGTATTCTTTATTCCTACCGTTTATTAAAAAGATACGCTGCCCGTTTGCCTCCGGCGGCATTCCACTTGGCAAAGACCCCGTACGGGGTAGATCGTCCCATATTCTTTCACCACTTCAAGGAGGAGATGAATGAAACGTATCGGAACCGTGACCCTTGCCCTTGCCGCCTGTGTGCTGGTTGCCACTGCCACCTTGGCTGCAGAAAAAAAGGTCCGCTGGAACCTGGCCATGACCTGGAACAGCACGCTGACGCCCTTTGTCGATGCGCCGTTGAAGGTTTCGAAAATGGTCAGCGAAATGACTGATGGCAACTTTGTCATCAAGGTCGAAGGCGCGGAAAAGCATAAGGCGCCGCTGGAAATCCTCGACATGGTCAAGGGCGGGCAGTACGAGATGGGCCATACCGCCTCCTACTACTGGAAGGGCAAGGATGCGGTCACCGCCATCTTCACCACCGTTCCCTTTGGCATGAACAACGACGAGCAGAATGCCTGGCTGTATTATGGCGGCGGCCTTGATCTGATGCAGAAATGCTACGACAAGTTCGGCGTCTATGCTTTCCCCGGCGGCAATACCGGCGTACAGATGGGAGGCTGGTTCCGCAAGGAAATCAAATCACTGGATGACCTCAAGGGGCTGAAAATGCGTATCCCCAGTGTTGCCGGCGAAGTTTTTGCCAAACTCGGGGTCAACGTCACCAATATCGCCCCCGGCGAACTGTATACCTCGCTTGACCGCGGAACCATTGATGCCCTGGAATGGGTTGGCCCGGGTATGGATATCAAAATGGGCTTCCACAAGATTGCCCCCTACTATTATGCCGGGTGGCATGAACCAGCCACCGACTTGCAATTCCTGATCAACAAGAAGGAATTTGACAAACTGCCACCTTCCTATAAAGCGGCACTGAAAACCGCGATTCAAGCGGCTGCCGCCGACATGCACTACGAAAACTTTGCCATGAGTGCCGAGGCCTGGGCCTCGATGAAAACCGAATATCCCAATATCAAGGTCATGACCTTTCCGGAACCGGTTCTGGTGGCCATGAAACAGGCCACCGACGAAGTGCTTGACGGATATGCCGCCAAGGATCCTTTTTTCAAACAGGTGCTTGATTCCCAGCGGGCCTTTATGAAAAAAGCCCGTGAGTGGAGCAAAATGAGCGAGCAGTACTACCTGGAGCAGTCTGAAAAGGTTGTGAAATAAGAGGAAGATCTACAAAGGAGTGCGACCGTCCGTCTTCGCTGCTTGCGGGATGGACGGTTTTTTTTTATCGATTGCGGGCTTGTCGCCTCCGGTCAAGGATGCTAGAAGCCGGACATCGACGGGGTGAAAATGCGAGGTCCTGCCGCAATCACGAAAGGGGGGAACAGGCAGCAATGTTAGAGCAGATTGAACGATTTTATCAAGGGTTCAACCGCATCCTGGGCAAAACCCTGGCGGTTGTCTTTTTACTCATGGCCATCAACGTCTTTTACGATGTAGTCATGCGCTATTTCTTCCACAACAGTTCGGTGGGGATGCAGGAAATGGAATGGCATCTTTTCTCTATCGTCATCCTCTACGGTGTTTCGGTGGCGCTGCTCGACGAGGGTCATGTTCGGGTCGATTTCCTCTACGATCGCTATTCCCCAAAGACCAAGGCTGTTATCAATATTATCGGCACTGTCTTTTTTCTTGTACCACTGGCCTGCCTGGTGCTGTTCGGTTCTTTTGATTTCGTCAAGGATTCTTACCAAATCAAGGAGATATCGGAAAACCCCGGTGGCCTTCCCTACCGGTTTGCGATTAAGGCCATGATCCCGGTTTCCTTCGGAGTGCTCATTTTCACCTCCATCGGTTACACCATCAAAAATATCATTTTATTCAAGCGGGCAGGTTCCTCTCCCGAACCGCAGGTTATTGAGGAGAAGCTGCCATGACCGGAATTATCATGTTTTTTGCGGCCTTGTTGATGCTCGGCATCGGCTATCCGGTTGCGTTCACCTTTGGTTCGGTCTCGATTTTCTTCGGCATCATTGCTGCCATGGTGGAGGTTGCCCCGGACCTGAGTTTCGTCTCCGTGGCCGACGAGTTCCTGCGCATGTTTTCGATGATGCCCTTCCGGGTCTATTCGATCATGAACAACACCATCCTCATGGCTATCCCCCTGTTCATTTTCATGGGGATTATTCTCCAGCGCTCGCAACTGGCTGAGCGCTTGCTTGAGGCCATGGGCACCCTCTTTGGCCGGGTACGGGGCGGCATCGCGGTAAGCACAGTGCTGGTGGGAGCTCTGTTAGCCGCTTCCACCGGTGTAGTTGGAGCCTCGGTGGTGGCCATGGGGGTTATTTCGCTGCCGGTTATGCTTCGCTACGGCTACTCCAAACCACTGGCCACCGGGACCATCTGTGCCGCAGGCACCCTGGGGCAGATCATCCCGCCATCGGTGGTACTGGTAGTCTTGGGCGATGTATTCCAACTTCCGGTGGGCGATCTCTTTGCCGGGGCGCTCGGGCCTGGACTTGGCTTGGTTGCAATCTACGTGGTTTTTATTCTCGTCTGGGCATTTTTCAAAAAAGACGCTGCCCCGGCTATGCCCATTCAAGAAGGTTCACGGCTATCGACCATCAAAAAAGCGGTAATCGCCATTCTGCCGCCATTGACCCTGATCTTTCTTGTGCTCGGTTCAATCTTCATCGGCATTGCCACCCCCACCGAATCGGCGGCAGTGGGCAGTGTCGGCGCAGTGGTCCTGGCAGCACTGTATCAAAAACTGAGTTGGAAGGTGATTGAAGACTCCGCCCTGGAGACGGTCAAGGTCGCGGCTATGGTCTTTGCCATTCTCATTGGCGCCACCGCCTTTTCCATGGTCTTTCTTTACAGCGGGGCCGACTCCATAGTCGAAGAAATCATGCTCAGTCTCCCGGGACAAAAATGGGCCTTTGTCTTCCTAGTAATGCTAGTGATCTTTGTTCTTGGCTTTTTCATCGACTTTTTCGAGATCACCTACATCGTTGTGCCGATCATCAAACCAGTTGCCGATACCATCGGTCTCGATCCCCTCTGGTTCGCCATCCTCATTGCCATGAACCTGCAGACTTCCTTTCTCACCCCACCCTTTGGTTTCTCACTCTTTTATCTCAAGGGCTGCTGTCCACCGGAAGTACGGACCGTAGACATTTACCGAGGCGTGATTCCCTTTATTGTGCTGCAGATGATGGTGCTCTTCACACTTGCTCTCTTTCCGCACTTATTTGGTTTGTAAGGAAAAAAGGCGTATAACCTATGGGCATATCACTTGATTTCCAGTACAGTTAATGCTTGAAACTCCTTATTTGACCCCATTTGTTATTCATCATAACTGTCATTTTGTTTTGGAGAAACCCATGAAACGCATTGGAGCCCTGGCCCTGGCGCTCTGCCTATTGGCCGCCTCAGCTCTGTTTGCCGCAGAGATGAAAAAAGTACGCTGGAATCTGGCCACCACCTGGAATAGTACCCTGACCCCGCTGATCACCCCGCCGCAAAAGGTAGCACAACTGGTCAGCGAGATGACCGGCGGCAATTTTGTAATCAAGGTGGAAGGTGCGGAAAAACACAAAGCTCCGCTGGAAATACTCGACATGGTCAAGGGCGGCCAATATGAGATGGGCCACACCGCCTCCTACTACTGGAAGGGCAAGGATGCCACCACCACGCTCTTTACCACCGTTCCCTTCGGCATGACCATGAGCGAACAGGAGACCTGGCTCTATTACGGCGGTGGTCTGGAATTGATGCAGAAATGTTACGCCAAGTTCGGCGTCTACTCGTATCCCGGCGGCAACACCGGCGTGCAGATGGGTGGCTGGTTCCGCAAGGAGATCAAGTCACTTGATGACCTTAAGGGCCTAAAAATGCGCATTCCCAGCGTTGCAGGCGAAGTCTTTGCCAAACTCGGGGTCAATGTCACCAACATCGCGCCCGGTGAACTGTACACCGCCCTGGATCGTGGTACCATAGATGCCCTGGAGTGGGTCGGCCCGGGTATGGATATCAAGATGGGTTTTCACAAAATCGCCCCTTTCTACTATGCCGGCTGGCATGAACCGGCCTCGGACATGCAGTTTTTGATCAGCAAGAAGGCCTTTGACAGTCTACCCAAGGAGTATCAGACCATTCTTAACACTGCGATTCAGGCTGCAGCCGCTGACATGTACTACGACAACTTTGCCATGAGTGCCAAAGCTTGGGCCGAAATGAAAACCGAATACCCCAATATCAAGGTGCTCACTTTTCCAGAGCCGGTTTTGTTGGCCATGAAAAAGGCTACCGACGAGGTGCTCGACGAGTACGCGGCCAAGGATCCCCTCTTTAAAGAGGTCTTGCAATCCCAACGGAATTTCATGAAATCGGCCCGCGAGTGGACCAAGATGTCGGAACAGTATTACCTGGAGCAGTCGGAAAAAGTTCTCAAATAAAGGCTCGCTAAAAATAAAGACAAGCCATCCGCTCACAGGAGCTGGATAGCTTTTGGGGGTCATCAATCCGATCCGTGAAAGAAACCATCATCACGCGGTTCACCGCAGACCTGACCGGCAATATTGTGGGGCTTGTAGATTTGAATCACTCCGGGCTCGAGTATGTAGATGGTGTTGATCGGGTTTTGCGAATACCAATAGCCTACCGGGCTGCCGTCAGGAGCAAGAATACGGCCTGCTCGGTACTCGCAACCACCATAATGCTCGCTGCGGTACCATTGCAACCAACCTGCTAGTCTTTGTTGGCTCATCGTAACCTCCGCCCAAACTCGAGTCTGTAGCCGCCAGCGCTTATCGACGGCAATAAAGGAATCAGGGGCGGTGATCGATCCCAGATAATAGTAATTGTGGTCGTGGTAAACGGTTCCGGCTTCAATGCTCTTCTGGATGCCTTCCTCCTCGAGCCACTGCCCTTGAGGCTTTGTGGCGGTATCACCGGCGCACCCGGCTATCAGCAGACAGAGTATCAGGACAATTATTCCGTTATTCGTTTTCATCACCACCTCAACAAAAAAATACAAGTAACCGGTTGTCTTCGCATAACAAGCATGATGGCCGTGTAAAAAACTTCGATCTCCTGCTGCGCATCTTTTTCTTCAGCACTCGATATACCTGCGGTATGCCTTCGCACCGTGAAAAAGCAACTCCTTGCATATCTGTTTTTTTTACTTAGTGACTGAACGAAAACTGAAAAAGAAACGAACAAATAGCAAGATGCCCATCGGTTTCAATATGAAGATTCTTGCGGTGACCAAGTGGCTTAAGTCATCTTTCAGAAAATTAAGGTGATACTATAGCAAAGCACTGTTTTGTGGTACTCCAATCAAAAAATCTTCATTTTTTAAAATTTTAGTTTTTCAATATAATTCTAGAAAGATAACTTGAGAAAATAAGTTTTCGTTCGAGCACTACTTAGCCATCTCTTTTATGTGTGATGGACATTGTACAAGTCCATCACACATAAATAAAAAAACGGGACAGCTGTGGCTCTCCCGTTCTTAACTCCCCAGAGTTCAAATGTGAGTGGCGTGGCCGCTCATGGGGCTTTGATCTTAAGTAGATTTTTCACCCCGGTAACACCACGTACCCGGTGGGTTATCTTGGCCGCCTTCTCACTCTGAGACCAGTTGTCCACTGCACCGGTCAACACGACTTCTCCTTTGAAGGTAGCCACCGAAACCGCCAGACCACTCACCTCTTTATCGGCCAGCAGATCTGCCTTGACTTGAGTGGTGATTGCCGCATCATCCACAACCTGGCCGGTACTTCTGCCCGCCGGAGTGGTACAAGAAACCAGTAAAAATGAAAGCAAAAATACGCTGAGCAGGGAAAGGATTGTCCATTGACGTGCCATTTTGTTCCTCCGTTTTCCACTGTTAATGTTGATAGCCACCAAATAAAGCAACGATTGCCGTACATGCGGTGGCTCTTCAATCGTGGGTTTGGTGCAAACAACACTGCCGGTTCTCAGCAGTTGCAGCAGGAACCAACGAATAGGCTAATGGCAAAACATTAATGAAGATTTTCCACATGCACAAGGAGGAAAAACCATCATTTCACTTTTCACCAAATTCTTTCAACACCAACCGTTTCACGCGAGTTAAGCCCATTTTTTGCAATCAATACACCTCTTATTCGCTGGCCAAGGACCAGAGTAACCCGCGTTTTGGGGAATCGCTTCTTTCTTACCCCATGATGGTTACAAAGATTTTCGCCACGAACAGAGGATAAGGGGACGTTTTGCCGGTCGGTGTCGTTACAGTGTTTTTCCCGACGCTCGACACACCTTATGCATGCCTTGGAGCCGATAAAATCACCATTTCTTGCCTATCTGTGTTTTTACCTAGCCATATTTTAGAGTGTGATGAACCTTTTACAAGTCCATCAATTTTGAAGAATAGTCCCATCCAGTTGGGCAATGATGCCCGGATTTTTCCGGGTTAAGTATTGACCTTCAAAGACTCATCTTCTATCATCGGTCGCCACAAGTACCCATTTAAGAGCAATTTATCAGGAAGAAAAGGAGGAGCTTTATGTCTAAACGCGCACTCGTTATCGGAATGCTCATCGGCGCACTATTGTGGTTGCCATCGCTGGCCAATGCGGCCAAGGCCTACAAGGATGAATACAAGATGAGTGTGGTCGTCGGCCCCAAACTGCCCTGGGGTGAAGGTGCTACTAAATTTGCCGATCTGGTCCGTGAGCGCACCCAAGGCCGGATCAACATTAAGGTGTATACCTCCTCTTCACTCATGGCCGGCAAACAGACCAACGAGTTTCTTATTCACCGTCAAGGCGTGGCCGATTTCTGCTTTGCCTCGACCATTAACTGGTCGACCACGATCAAAGAACTCAACCTCTTCAATCTTCCCTTCCTGTTTCCGGATTACACCGCCCTTGATGCTGTTACTCAAGGAGAAATTGGCCAGGAAATCGGTACGCTGCTGAACAAAAAAGGGGTTACGCTGCTCGCCTGGGGCGAAAATGGTTTCCGCGAATTAACCAACTCCAAGGCTTCGGTGAGCAAACCAGAAGACCTGCAGGGGATGAAGATCCGCGTGGTCGGGGCACCGATTTTCATCGACACCATGACGGCCCTTGGCGCCAACCCGGTGAACATGAACTGGGGTGATGCCCAGGTGGCCTTCCAGCAGGGGGTGGTTGATGGGCAGGAGAACCCAGTGGTTGCCATTGAAATTCCGGTCAAGATCTGGCAATTCCATAAATATGCCACTATCTGGCGCTATGTAATCGACCCATTGATGTTCACCGTCAACAATAAAATCATGGCCAGCTTTACTCCTGAAGATCAAAAAATCATTCGCGAAGCCGCTCTTGAGGCGGGTAAATGGCAGCGGGCCCTGGTCCGCAAAGGCCTGATAGCCCCGGATCTCAGCGCCATTGACACCCTGCGGCAGAATGGGATGGACGTTGTGGTCCTTGATCCAGCAGCACGGAAAGTGTTCCGCGAGACGACCGCACCAGTCTACAAAAAATGGACCCCCACCATTGGTGAGGCTCTGGTCAAGAAAGCCGAAAAAGCCATCGAGGCATCACAAAAGTAGGGGCTCAAATGGTTGTTCGTTGGATTGCCGGGCATCTGGAAGAGGTGCTCGGCACCACCTTGCTGGCAGGGATGGCGTTTTTAGCCCTGGCCAATGTCGTCACCCGGTATATCTTTCATTATCCCCTTGCCTTCACTGAAGAGCTTGAAATCAATGCCCTAGTCTGGCTGACCCTGTTCGGGACCAGCCTGGCCTTCAAGCGGGGGCACCATCTGCGCATGCTCTTTTTTCAGGACAAGTTGCCCCAAAAAATTCGTTTTTGGTTAAACCAAGTGGTTAACCTTGCGGGAATTGGCCTTTTTTCCTCTTTGGGCTATTTGGGCTACCTGCAGCTCATGGACGAGCGCGTCCTTGAAATCACTTCGGAGTCGCTCAATCTGCCCCAATGGCTCTACACCAGCTGCATTCCTGTCGGCTGCGCCTTGATCGTAGTTCGCATCTGCCAGGTGAGCATCAGCGAATTACGGGGGAGCAGATAATGGGGCTGGGGTTATTTTTCGGGTTTTTTCTCCTGCTTATTCTCGGGGCACCCATTGCTTTGGCCATTGGCATCCCGAGCTTTATGGTTATTTGGGGTGCCGATCTCGGGGTTCCGGTGATTTCACCCAATTTTTTTGCCGGTATCGCAAAATTTCCCCTGTTGGCCATCCCCCTGTTCATCCTGGCTGGATTTATTCTTGAGCGATGCGGCATATCCCAGCGTATCATCCACTTTGCCAACCTGCTTGTCGGCCAGCGCCGAGGCGGTCTTGCCATTGTGGCCATCGGGGTCTGTGTATTTTTCGGCGGTGTCTCCGGTTCAGGTCCTGCTGATGCGGCAGCCATCGGCGCCATCCTCATCCCGGCCATGCATTCTCAGGGCTACAGCCGCAGTTACAGTGCAGCCCTAATTGCGGCGGCCGGCTCCACAGCTATTATCGTTCCGCCATCGATTGCCCTGATTATCTACGGGGCCATCACCAACACCTCGGTTCCGGCCTTGTTCGCCGCAGGTGCGATACCGGGCTTTCTTGCCGGGCTATCGCTGCTGATTCCGGCACTGTGGATTGCAGCGCGCAAGGGGTATGGGGCAAATGTCGAACAGGAGGAGCAACAGAGCCTGAGGCAGGCCTTTCGTGAGGCCTTCTGGGGATTGCTGGCGCCGGTCATTATCCTGGGCGGGCTGTACGGAGGTGTCTTTACTCCCACCGAGGCTGCGGTTGTGGCCGTTTTCTACAGTGCCCTGCTCGGCCTGGTGATTTATCGGACGCTTGATTTCAAGAAGATGTATGACATCTTGATCGAAGCCTTTGAGGCTTCAGCCATTGTCATGTTGATTGTGGCCTTTGCCGGGCTCTTTTCTTGGGCAGGTGCCACTGTGGGTATCCTCGATACCTTTGCCCACATGCTCATGGGAATCAGCAACAACGAATGGGTGGTCCTGCTACTCATCAACCTGCTTATCTTTATCGGCGGTATGCTGATCGATGCGGTTTCGATCTTTTATATATTCCTGCCGATTTTCATGCCCATCATCAGCCATTTCGGCTGGGATCCAGTTTGGTTCGGCGTGGTCATGACGCTGAACCTTGCTATTGGTCAGTTTACCCCGCCAGTAGCGGTCAACCTTTTCGTTACTACCCAACTGGCCAAAATTCGCCTGGAGAAAACCTTTACCACGATCATCCCCATGGTCCTGGCGATGATGATCGCCCTGTTGGCAGTGGTTCTGTTCCCCTCCTTAACCCTGTTCCTGCCTCGATTCTTCAACCTTCTTTAATGTCGCTCCTCATTTGGCAATGGACACTGTTGAGCCGATGTTTTTAATCAAACTCAGCGTGGCCATGGCCATGGTCATCGGAATCACCTGGATTGCGGAGCGGGTGTCATCCCGCTTTGCCGGGGTGTTGCTCGGTTTCCCGTTAGGCGCGGGGGTGTCTCTATTTTTTATCGGCCTGGAGCAGGGGACTGGATTTGCAGCGCAAAGCAGCCTCTGGACCATGCAGGGGCTGATCCCCACCCTGGTTTGGTGTCTGAGTTATCAGCTCTTCTCGCTCAAACTGCAGCACCTCCCCCCAAGAGCAGCGGTTATACTGAGTTTACTGTTTTCACTCTGCTGCTCTCTGCCGACCGCCCTGCTGCTCATGCAGTTTGGCCCACAAACAGTAGCCATCCGCCTCTTACTCACCCTGGGTGGTCTCTTATTTTTTGCCCTGATCTTCCGCCGCGCAAATCCACAACCGTGCATGATCACTCCCCTGCCCTTTTCCTGGCCGCTTCTTGTCGGCAGGGCCTTGCTCACCGGCCTGATTATCCTAGCCATCACTGGTAGTGCTGCCCATGTGGGCAGCCGCTGGTCCGGGGTGTTTAGTGCCTTCCCCGCCACTATCCTGCCAGTGGTCCTCATTCTTCACAACCATTATGGGCCACAAATCCTCTGCTCCTTATTGCGGGAACTGCCAATGGGGATGCTGACCATTGTTGTCTTCAGCCTGGCCATTGCCTGGAGCTACCCCATCCTTGGCCTTGGCATGGGAACCCTGTGCAGTTATGCCATTGCCGGAGCTTATCTGCTCATTTATGAATTGTGGGTACGAAAGAAACTGCAGAGGCAGCTGGACAACTTAAGCAAGATGGCGTCGTAAAAATTTCGATCTACTGCGTCGCAACGTTTTTCTCGACACTCGACATACCTCATGTATGCCTTCGCGCCGGAAAAATCACTACTCCGTGTCTATCTGTATTTTTACTTAACCATCTTTTAGAGGTTGATGGACTCTTTACGAGTCCATCAAGTAAAGCTATCCGGCTGTAATCTGAAAATTGCGGGAGGCTATCCCAAAGGGGGAAAAAAAACGAATATCTCCTAGAACTGATCAGGAATTGTTGACTCCTTGGCCATTGACAACTTCCAATTTAACCTGGGCATAACCGCGTTTTTTCATCCCCAACTTGGAGGCAGCGGCAGAAGTTAAATCAATGACTCGGTCACGGTGAAACGGCCCCCGATCGTTGACATATACCTCAACTGTTTTGTTATTGTGGAGGTTGGTCACCAGGACTTTGGTTCCCATGGGCAAAGAACGATGGGCAGCAGTCAATTTTTCTTGGCTTAAACGTTGCCCGCTGGATGTTTTACGACCGCTGAGCTTATCGGAATAGATCGAGGCAACCCCTTTCAATGCGGGGGTCTTCGTGCCTGTTTGGGCTTTTTTATGGGATTTGTGTCCAGCGGGTAGTGCTGCGACTTTTTTTAGCGAGTTGGCGTGCGATGCAGGAATTGCCGTGGTTGCGGCCACAGCGGAAAGTACTTGTCCAAAAAACAATCCGATCATCGCCAAGCCGATCACAACCACAAGGTTGCGCTTGGTTATAAGCATGATAGTGTTCTCTCAAGTTAAAGTCACGAGGGCTCTGCACTCTCAAGGTGGGTCAAAATACCATACTTTCAGGACAATGCAAGACAATCCCCTCATTTTCCCGGACGAGGCCGCTTAACAACCGGAAATAACAACAGTTCAGAGATCAGTTTTTTCAACCGCCTCACGCACCCGTCCGCAGGGCCTTCCTGAGGAGAGCAAAGAGGAAAATACTGCAATATCAGGATCTTCCTGAATACGGCTGTTTAATAACTTCCAATTGGACCATAGCCACTCCAGATCGCATCATCCCTAATTTTCGCGCTGCAGCTTTGGAAAGATCAATGATCCGACCATTGCACCAAGGCCCGCGATCGTTAATTTTCACTTCAACAGAACGTTTGTTGCGCAGATTGACCACTCGCACCGTAGTGCCAATGGGGAGAGAGCGGTGGGCAGCAGTCAGTTGCCCTTGATGAAAAATCTGACCGCTGGCTGTTCTGTGACCAACAAATTTGTCGGCATAAAATGAGGCTTTGCCCTTCATCGAAATATTCGGTTTAAGGGCAATTACTGTAGGTGTAGAACTGGCATGTAGAACGGCGACAGAAGGAACGCCCGCTTCAGTTGTTGAAGCGGCGCTAAGGAGTTGACCACAGGAAAACTCAAGTATCGCCAAGCCGATCATCACCATGAAAACGAGCTTGGAGGTTCGCATAAATCTCCTCATCCAAGTTGAAGTCATCAGGGTTTATCTCGTGTTGGCGTGAGAAAATACCATAAATTCGAGCCATTGCAAGATGAATACGATTCAGGGGGTAACAGAGGGGAGCAAACCCACCGATAATGCAACACAAATTAGATGCATTTTTTTATTTGGCATATAATTTGCTTTAAATTTGTCAAAAAATAAAAAATTCTATTTTCCTCATGTTTTTTTTGCGCAATGCTACCGGGAAATCGTGAGCCCAAAAAAGGTCAGGGAAACGGAATATTCGGTTGGAGAAAGAGGGAAAACGGAGGGATAAAAAACGACGGAATTACCTTTTTTATCACGCAATATTAGACCATTACAAAATCGACAATCCAACGAGACACTTCTTGCTCGCTTCCACGGAAAAAATGATCCGCACCCTGTATAGTCACCTGTTTGATATGCGATTGATGCGGATGCAAAACTTGCTCGGCCACTAGGTTGTCCCTTTCAGCGGCAATCAAGCAAATGGGAAGTGAAAATGTAGGGAGGCGGGAAAAATCCTCCTCAAGCAAAGGTGGTGCAATTGCAGTATAGGAAAGAGCCTCCGGAGTTAGAGCCGCAAGGGCCATACAGGCTCCAAAGGAGTAGCCCACCAGATGGTACTGAGGAAAATAGGTTTTACTCCACCCGATCACCCGGCTCACCTCTTGAGCAATGCCATGATACGTCTTTTCCTGATCAAGGGCGTTCCACACTTCAAAAAGAGGTAAACCCGGCTGGGGACTGGTACTTTTCCCCACTGCCGGATAATTGAACATGAGCACCGGCATATGCACAGCCACGGCCTGGGCAATTGCCTGGATCACATTGTTGTCCATATTACCAGCCAACAGCGGATGAGGTGAGCAAAGGATCATCCCGATACCCTCCGCCGCATCCTCGCCATAGTACAACCGTCCTTCCAACCGACCGCAGCCCCCCGGAATATCCAGCTCAAGCATGTGCAGTTGCTCGATCATCAGTACACCCCCTGACGACCCTGCGGGGTGGCAAAGGAGAGCGGCTCAACGCAGGCAAGCCCCGTTGAACCATCAGGACAGGTGACGGCAAGGGCTGTATCCCGTTCGCAGAGGTTGAGGATAAGAAAACTCGGATCAAGCCGATGCATGATCACCCGGCCTCGTTGCCCAACCTGGACGCAGTTGCGTAAATCCTGGGAGGACTGATCATGCTCGGGTATCGGCGCCAACTGCAGCCACAGGGCTGGATCCTGAACCTGAAATACATCCTCTAGAGCAAGCTCCGCTGGTGGACCGGCCAACAACGGCGAGCTCTCTTTATCCGCCCTCCCCCACACCACCGGAAAGGTGACCCCAAAAAGAGAGTTGCCATAGCCGGGCAAAAGAACAGCATGCGGAAACTGCTGCTTGAGTTCAAGGGCAGTCTGCGGATCAAGATGCATCCCACCGGTATGGATTCCCAGAATCCGTTCCCGCTCTTCCCTGGCTATCAGGCTAGCCAAGGCAACCAGCAGCGGTGGCGTGGTGAACAGAGTATCAATCTGCTGATGAGCAATAATATTCATTGCCTGGGCCAGGACATGTTCCATATACACCTTAAACCCTATAGAGCCCTTGGCCTGGCGTTTGATCCAGCGGACATCGCAGTCAACGGTAAAAGGCTCAAGAGCCCCCAGGGACCGAGCCATGAAACGCGCGGATCGGTCGATAATATGCGGCCCACCCGGACCAACAAAAAGCCACCGCCCCTGCCGGGGAAATCCGTGCTCCTCAACCGCCTTCAACCAAGGGATGATAAAGGCGCTTTCAAACTCCTGCGGCGAAAAGACCCGTCGACACGGATCACCGGTGGTGCCGCCGGTTTCCGAGAGCAGGAAGGTAGCTAGATGGCGGTGCAGTGCGCGCGGAATGAAATCACTGATCGGCCGGGTACGCAGGGCATGAATATCCAGAGGGCCCAGGCGATAAAAATCCCTATGGCTTCGAATCTCCCGGCACACATCTATGCCTAGTTGCTGCTGCCGCTCGAGCCAAAACCCACTGCCTTGTTCCGGGTCGAAATGAAGCGCAAGAACGCGCTTGATACGTTGTTGATCCATTTATCGTTTCCAGGCAAGAAGAAGCAGGGGCAGCAGTACCATGTCGCAGAAGATTGCCAACCAAAGGGCACCGCTGATCAAGAGGCCGAAATGGCGTAGGGGAATGAATGGCGAGACGATAAAACCAAGAAAGCCAGCCCCGGAAATAACTGCCGCAGTGAGCATAGCCGGCCCAGCATAGTGGATCGTCTCATGGAGATGATCCAGGGCCCTCTCTGACCGTCCTGTTGCTGCTTTCAGGCGATGAAGAAAGTGGATTGTGTCATCGACCACAATCCCGAACACTATACTGGCCACCGTCACTGTGGCCACGCTCAAGGGAATGGAGAGCCAACCCATGAGTGCAAGGATGAAAATGACCGGCAGGATGTTGGGAATCATAGCAAGGATCGCATAATACCATGAGCGCAGGGCCAACCCCATAACCAGGGAGATGGGGATAAAAGCGCTGGCAAAGCTGGTGAGCAAGGTAGTGAAGAGCTGCTTTTGCCCCCGACAGTAAAGCGGCACTGAACCGGTGACATAGGGATGGGGTTGGGTGCCGATGCGCTGTTGCAGCAAGGCCTCCAACTCATCTGCCAGGGCCAGGGTCGGTTCCGAGGCCACGGTCTTGAGCAGGACTGTGGCCCGTTGCGGTCGCTGCTTGGTGGTGGCCAGGGAAATCAGGCTCGGGAAGCGTATTCCTTGCTCGGTGGCATCGATCATCGTCGAACCATCGGCAAAGGCGTACATTACCTGGGTCACGACCGGGTGAGTCTGAGCATAGTCGGCAAAAACCTGCCGCAATTGCTCATTGGAGAGTGTACTCTGTTCCAGATCCACCTCAAAGGGGGTCAACCCCAGGCCACTGTCCTCGATCTGTTGGTAATCCTGACGAATTCTTGCCGTATCTTCAAAAAAATCAAGAATCAGCGAGCCGGTCTGGAGTCGGCTGATCCCAATCACGGCAAGGACGGTCAGCAGCAGAAACAGGAGCGCCAGGCTATTCCGGTTGCGGGCCATGAAGGCTACGTACGACTGCGGCAGGCTCAGTGCTCGACAGGGGGCTGGTTCAAAGAACAAGCCAAGGATGATCAGCGAGGTAATAAGCGACAATCCACCGGCCACCGTACCCCAGATACCGAGTTGTTGAATGGGCAGATAGCTGCTGAATACCAGGGAAAAAAAGCCGATCATGATCGTCAGCCCCGAGAGTAGGCTCGGCGGAGCCACCTCTGCAAAGAGGCTGACCGCATCCGGATGCGTTGCATCCGCCTCCTTGCTCACCAGATGGATAGCATGGGCTATGCCGAGAATCATGGTGCAAGGCGGCAGGGCCAAAAGAATCATATTAAGCTTGACCCCACACAGGGCCATCACCCCGGTAATCTGCATGGCGGGCAGACAGCCACAGAGCAACACCAACACCACATTGCGCACATTTCTCACCAGCACAAACACGCCCACAGCCAGAATCGCCAACACTACGGGAAACAGGGTACGGGTCGAGGTAGCGGAGAGCTGGTCCAACAGGGTGGTCAGATACCAAACTCCGCCCAAATGGTAGGGTGCCCCATGCTGTTTCAAGACCCCTTCGACCTCACTCAATAGGGTTGCAAGTTCCAGCGGAGAACTCTTGGCCTCGGGAAGGATAAAAAACAATCCCGCCTCCTTGCCATCCAGCGCATGCACCGAAAGCGAGCGGACCGATTGAGCGCTGGTATTTGTCTGCATCGCATCGGTGAGATCCTCCAGACTCAACAGATCAAGGCCCGGCAGATAGACAATCAGGGGGTCGAGGATATGATAACGGGCTACAAACTGTTGATATTGCAGCCAGTGCGGATCATCGGAGGATTGCCATACGGCCAGGGAATTATCCACCCGGCTTTGCAGGGCAACCACGCCGCAAAGTGCGCTCAAGCCAAGGAACACAACTAGGGCCAGGAACCGGTGGCTGCGAAGCAGGACAGCAAAATCACGAAAGTATCGCTGCATGGTCACGGGTCACTTTTTCTTGAGAAAGGCGCTGGTCCAGGGAGTGATAAACTTGAGACCAGCCGAGGTAATGGCATAGTTGACCCGGTTGGCGACCAGATCTTTGGGCCCCTGGGCCAGAATGCTTTCCAGGGAGGTGAGAAAATAATCGATTTCTTCCTCGGTTATTACCAGCGGCGGGTAAACCCGCAAAACCGATTTATTGTTGAGCATCAAGGTGCCGAGAATGCCGAACTGTTTGAGCAGGGCCGCCGCCACCATACCGGGCAAATGCTCCTTGAGCACGTTACGCAAGCCCGGAATCTTGGCCGGCAGGTAGCGGGCCTGATCAACAATCCCTTCATCAAATTCGATCCCGACCATCAATCCCCGACCACGGACATCGCGAATCCAGGCCGGGTATTTGGCTTTGATAGCCTCTAACCCCAGCATAAGCCGCTCACCGAGCGTTTTCGCCCGCTGGGCAAGCTGTTCCTCCTGATACACTTCAAGCGCAGCTAAAGCGGCGGCACAACAGCTCGAACGGCCCCCAAAGGTCGATGTCTGTACCAGACAATCATGGGGGTTGCTGTAGGCGGTCTCAAAAACCTTGGTGGTGGCAATGGTGGCGCCGATGGAGGCCAGCCCTCCGCCCAGGGATTTGGCCAGAGCCATGAGGTCCGGTACCACCTGTGCATGCTCGCAGGCAAAGAAGGTACCGGTGCGGCAAAGCCCGGTTTGGATCTCATCCAGGATCAACAGCACTCCATAGCGGGTGCAGAGTTCGCGCACCTGGGCCAAATAGCCGGGGGGCGGAACAATAACTCCGGCCTCGCCCTGGATCGGCTCCAAGATCACCGCAGCCACCGACTCCTCGCCCTCGCTGGGATTGACCTTGAGCAATGCTTCCAGGGCGGCGGCATCGCCATAGGGCACGGTTTTCCCGGGCAAGAGAGGGAAGAATTCACGCAACCGTTGCCCGCCAGTTACCGAAAGTGCCCCCAGAGTCTTGCCGTGGAGCGAGTTTTCGGCATAGATGAACCGCGGTCGCTTGCCCTTGAAATATCGGGCCGCCAATTTCAGCGCCCCCTCCACCGCCTCGGTTCCCGAGTTGCAGAAAAAGAACCGGTCCAGGGTTCCAGGGGTGAGCAGACTGAGATTATGGGCCAGACAGGCGGTATAGGGCGAAAGCAGCTCCTTGGAAAGATCGACCCGATTATTTTCAAGAACACTCATAAGAGCGGCCTTGACCTTGGGGTGATTATGACCGAGATTGAGCGCCCCGTAGGAGGAGACAAAATCAAAAATTTTCCGGCCCTGAACATCCACCACCACCGCACCCTGGGCGGATTGCGGCTCGATAGCCGTGTATTCACCCATCTCCAACAGATCGACCAGACCCGGGTTGATGAACTGCTTAAACAGGGCCACCGACTCGGCATAGGGTTTGGTTCGGACCTCTTCCAAGGCAATCCAGTTTTTTTTTATCATGATTTTCTCGTTCAGGCCGCCTGTTCTTGGGCGGCAGTAAAAGGATAAGTACGGAAAAATTCTTCCAGGGCAGCGGCGGTGCGCAGGGCTTCCATAGTGTTGCCCTCCAGGCTGATATCGCCCTGGAAAAATCCCTGCTGGGGCGGCAACAGCGCAGCAACCACCTGAAGGAATGTGGCCGGTTGCACCTGGTAGCCAAACGTTCCTCCATAATCGGAATCTATGCTCACCAAACACCCCTGTTGTATTTCCAGCGTTTTGACGGTGCTGGGTGCTATTTGCAACCAAAAACGGCAGGAAAGTGATTTGAGCCCGGCTATCAGTTGCCTCCCTAGAAATTGCGGCAGAAATACAGTGAAATATTGGTCAATCAATGCAGGGTCCGCTGCCGTAAACACCAAGGCCCTCTCTCCCTGTTTTTTTCCAGCAAGATAATGGCTGAAGGCGGCCAGCAGCTCTTCCTCAGTAATGGCAGGCCGCCAATCTGGGCCGAGAATGGCCTCAAGCTCTCGACGATCAAAACGAAGATTCAAATCGAGGTAGGCGTCATAGATGGCGGTCTTGCGGGCCAGCAGCTTCTCCTGAGCAGAGGGAGGATTGGCAACAAATGACTCTGCCGGAGACATGCAGGCAGTGGTCCGCCCAAAAGCGGCATTGAACACCTGCTCCATCATCCGATTGGGACAGGGATCACTTGCCAGGAGATGGAAGGTGCGGTTATGGGTGCCTGGAGTAGCAGCGATACAAAGTATGGCCTCCACCACATCATCGTCAAAGATAAACGGCAAGGAACCCTCCACCCTGCCCCGCACCCTGATGCATTGCTCCAGTTCCCCGCGCCGATGGTCCGCAAGGAGGATACGGAAGATACCATCCAAAAAGATGAAGGGGCCAAAGGTGTTCACCGAATTCTGTGAGGGATGGCGTTCAAGGATGATGCCCGGCCGGTAGATGGTGACTCCAGGGCCATTGGACGAAGTTTGCGCGGCTATCTGCGCCCGCAGGTACTGTTCGCCCTTACATTTACTCGCCTCATAATTGTTGCGAAAGCCCTGATTGCAGTCCAGCTCCTCCTCATGGAAGATACCCCCATAATCGCCACGGACAAAGGCGGTGGAGACATGGTGCAGATGGGCACCGGCTCGCTTGGCCAGCGCGTAGGCATGACGGACCCCATCGATATTTATCCCCTGATAGTCCTCCAAGCTCTTACCTTTGAAATCGGTACGTGCGGCCAGATGAAAAATGGTTTCCACCCTATTGGCAAGCGCATCATAAACCTCGGGCATAAGACCCAACAGGGGTTGAGAGACATCCCCTTGAAGATGGGTGCAGGACGGATGGCTTTGGTTCTCATCGTTTTGGGGAGGTTTGCGGCTGAGCACCACCACCTCCCTCCCCATGGCCAACAGCGCCGCAACAAGCGGCCTGCCGGTTACGCCGGTGCCGCCGGTGACAAGCACACAGGAGCCGATCATTTGATCACCTGGCGTTTAGCTTGCTTGGCCCACTGCTCGCGAGCCTTTTGGGTCTGTTGGGTGGTAGGGATGCGCTCAACCAGTTGGCGAAGGTTACGATCCATATTAGCGATATATCCCTCTCGCAGTTCCTGGTGGTTGAAACGCAGGGCCTTGCGGCTCCATGCCTGGCAGTGTCCGCAGCGTTGACAGCCAAGGCGGCAATTTGGTGTGGTGCGAGCAAAAAACTCAAGAAATCCGTCTAAAGACGCATTGTCGAGCACAACATCAAGCGGCGCCAGACGGGTCCCATCGCCGTTGTCGCTAAAGGCGAGCCAATGGGGCCAGCCCAACAGTTCCAACAGATTGCCGTTAAAGCTCTGAGCGAGATAACTGCGGCAAAGACGAACAATCTCACTTTCGGGCAAACCACGACCGGCAATCTTAAAAAAATTGATTCCGGTCTCCTCCCAGAGATGCAGATCCTCCGGCCGTAGCCAGGGACTTTTAAGAAACTCGCTCTCGTGGGTCAGCTTGCGCAGATAGCACCAGTTGAGATAATACTGGTTGTAGGGCATACCCACCTCGCCCGGAACCAAACTCTGCGATCCCAAAGCAGCCACGCAGTTGTGGTTGTACTTGAAATGACACTGACACAGGCAGACCGGATTGACGATCACCTCCAGCGGCACCGCACTGTGCTCACAGGCACTCCGCAAAAACTGAAAATCGCGGTTCGCTTCCACATCAAGAACAATCCTCGCCCCACCGGCCTCACGGTACTGGTCGATTCCGGCCATGGAGCCGACATAACCGATGGTGGAAACCACCACCTCCAACTGAGGAAAGGTGCGGCTGATGATCTCCACCAAATAGGGCACGGCCACGGTCACCGAGACCACTCCGCTTGCCACCAAAAATCCGAGCAGATCGGCCAACTCCTGGCGCCCCTCATGGGTGTATTCCATGTTGGAATAGCTGGGCGAATTGAGCAGATAATTAAAGCGAATCCCCTGTGCCCTGGCCTGGGCCACATGCATTCTGAACTGTTCCCGGGTGATTGACGGCAGATATTTAGCCGGCCTGGCCGAGTTGAAGACACCCTCTTGAAAAGAGCCATAGAGCTCGAATATCTGGCCACCGCTGTCAGCAAATTCACGGTTGAGCGCTGCAAGCTGATCGATGAACTCCGGGGTGAAGGACGTTGGGACCGTAAAGTTGCGCATTAAGGCTTGGCCTCTTGAGCTGAAGGAATGGGAAAGGATGCAAGAATGAGCGGTTTGCGGACCGGATCATTGGGGCTGATGCGGACAAGGTGCAGGTTGAGTGGTCTTGCCCGATAGGCTCTCGGAATTGAGATCTCGATAGTTTTCTTCGCCCCAGAAGCCAAGGCCTGAGCCGCATTGCTGAGGACAATCCCCTGCCCATTTACTGAACGCCCCTCCTTATCGGCCACAAGCAGCAGCCGAATCTCCTTGCTGCCATAGGTGCCCGTGGGCAGATCGTGGGGCAGGTTATTAAGCACCGTGATTTCAAGAATGCTCTGAGCCGGGGCCGAGGATATGATCATCATTGTCACCTCAACCATCTCCGGGAAAGAGGCCATTTTTTCCAAGCGGATGTCATGACTGTGGGAAGGAAGCGTTTTTTCAAAGGAAACCAGTATATTGGAGAGGAGGTTCGTCCCCTGGCTGGCCGTCCGCCGTACACCGGTCTGATGACATTCCTGACAGGTTGGTCGGGGCTGGCTGGCCGTAGCCTTTTGCCATTGTTCATGGGTCTCACCATGGCAGGGGGCGCAAAAATCTGGAGAGGCATAGGTTATCGGATCTTCGACAATCGGATGCGGTGACACCAGTGCGGTGGAAGGATGGGGGCCATGCATCGTGCCATCGACAAGATGACAACTGATACAGACAACGCCTTCTTCCCGATTAAAAGAGCGGGCCTGGACCTCTTGGCCATGCACACTCAAAGGACTATGACATTGCAGACATTCCTCCTCCGGCGGGTTACCAGCGGCATCCTTGAAGGCTGCATTGGTATAGGACCTGGCATGGGCGGTCGCCTGCCACTCCTGATACTGCTGCACATGGCAGGCCCCGCATTCAATGGCTTTGGGGCCAGGTTCTCCGACTGGGGGAACTTTGGTCAGGTGATCAAAGGAGTTGCAACCGGCAACGAACGCTGTTCCCGAAATGAAGAGATATCCCAGTAACCTGAGACGAAAAAAACAAGTCCACGACATAATGCTCTCTTATTGGCTGGTTGTTTTCGTTGTTTGTGGCAAACCACCTGTGCCCATCACGGAGTCAGTTTCGCCAACGGTATACCATCAAAGGTGATGAGAGAAGATGATTGAGCAGGATCCCCCTTGTATTTCTATGCATTGTCGTTCTTGAAAAAGCCACAGCAGTGCCCTACCGCCATTCTTAAATGACGTCGTAAAAATTTCGAGCTCCTGCGTCGCTGCTTTTCTTACGACACATCATTTCTGCTGTTTTTCATTGCCGGGAATTTATCAGCATTGATTCCCATTTCCTTTTAACGCACTAATCATGAAAAAATGATGAAGAATAAGGGGCCAAACAGGCCAGTGCTTCATTCGTGTTGGAGTAGACGATATGGAGATGAGCACAGCAGGGCAATAGATAATTGATTTTAAATACAATTACAGCCCAAAATGCCCTTTTACCACTCGTCTTTTCATGTCGGAAAAACACAGGGCAACGTAGCCCGCTCAGCAAGTGATTTCCCTGTGATCAGGGGAAAATCAGACACGGTAGACACTGTGTTATTTCATCTGTTGGTTGATTGAAAATTGTTTGGTAACGATTTGTACAGCAACAATTTTGAAGGCCTCATGAAAAAACAGAGAAGTTTCGTAATGAAAATACGGCAGGTTACGAAGCGAAAGACGTTGTTCTCGGGAGTCTTTACGAGAAGGACGATTTTGATGGACTGGAAAAAAGTCCATCACACTCTTAGGGCTCGTAAAACAATTACATGTTGTTTTTTTGTTTGAAGGCACAATGGCGTAATTCCATTCACCATGGAGCTCATCTCGCTCGATGCGTATTGCCGTAAATTCTTCGTCAGTCACCTTGATCCCTTTGGGATACGGTTTTGAATCGAGCTCGGCACGCACTTCCAATCCTTTTCGAGTTGTCGTTGCGGCAATAAGATTGACGATCACTTCATGACTCACCAACGGCTGCCCTCTCCAGTTCATGCTAATGAGTGAGAACAGCCGGTGCTCAATCTTATTCCATTTGCTGGTTCCCGGAGGAAAGTGACTCACCCGAATAGGCAGGCCAAGTTCATCAGACAATTGTTGTAATTCCAGCTTCCACAGTCGAACCCGAGATCCATTGCTGCCACCACCATCGGCGGTGATCAGGAGTTCTTTGGTATCGGGATAGAGGGGCGACCACCGACTGCTCAGTGCCGGTCGCGTAAACGGGATGCTCTACGGTCCCCGGTCACCGATGTTTGGCAAGGAGAACCAGAAAACGAAATAAGCATAACAATCCTTTCCTAGATGATGGCATCTCTAAACGGGCTCATCTGAAAACGATGCGAGCGATAAAAAATCACATCCCGCAAAGGAAACAGATGAAAGCTGGAAAGATATCCGGGGATAAAGGGAGCCATCGGCGCTGAGCCGGGCGGGGGGCTCGGAAATCGGGGATAAAAGGCAAACTGTTTGAGCTCAGCGAGTCTTTGCCCCGCCGATTTCAGAGGTCGCCGAACGGGGTCGTCTCAGCAGCGCGGCTACCCTTTCTTTAGTGGTGTGGCGCAGACCACATGACGGATTCTTTTCTTTGGGCAAGCAAAGAAAAGATACCCCTCCCGCAGGGAGCCGGAAAGGGATTGTGTATCGGAGATAATGCCAAATTAATGGTGGGCACGATACTGCTGTGCCCACCCGACTATTTATTATTTCTGCCAAACCAAGAAAAAATTTTATCTACGAGAAACTTAATTTTATCAAAAATTCCTGCTGGTTGTTCGATACGATGTGAGGCAGATTGTTTGTTATTACCACCGACTATAATATTTGGTGATGTCCCCATATCATTGACATAATGTCGGGTAGGTCAGCAACTCTGAAAAGGACCAGCGATGGTCCACCACTTTTGCCGCCATGGCCGGGGTCTTGGGTCGAAAAATTCGGTCCTCGCCGCGA
>JAQUEZ010000468.1 GCA_028684915.1 Desulfobulbus sp. | reverse complement strand
CCCTTTCTATTAGACAAAGACCAGCAAAGACCATTGATTTTGTTTTGTCCGCCAACCGTTTGATAATGTCTTGATCATCAGGATGAACGGCAAACTCAGGAAAAACAATCAAGTCAGAAGTAGGTGCCTTTTCAGCGGGGTCAGCGTTTTCTGTTTTTGCTTTTGCAAGTAGTGTTTTATAGGTCAGTTGACAGACTCTTGCCAAGTGGTCTCGGTTGATAATTTTAATTTTTTCGTTATTCAGCGCAGGGTCAGTCGATGTTATTTGACCGGACTTGGGCATGATAGGCTGCACAGTAACAAGTCTGAATGTATGTTTGTTCTTAACAGGGGGCCTTCTGACCCTAGTCACGATGGCAGGGATACCTGCTGCATTACAGTAAAGCTGCTCCATCTGCATAAGACGCATCTTGACCGCTTTTTTAAAATCGCCCAGCGTCTCTATGCTTTTAATTTCTTCGTGTAGGATATATGAGGATTCGAATCCGGGCCATTGGAGACAGGTCATCAGTAGTTCTGTAATCCACTGTGAACAGGTGGCATACTCACCTACCAATGTTTCAGGCGAATGCATCATACCCATACGTCTCTTGTACCATGCGGTTCTTAGCCCTTTGTATCCATGGGATTTGGGAGCCTTCCAACGATTGCTGGTGAAGTCACTTGACCCAATTGCTATAGATCTCAATATAGATCCGATCCAGTAGATTCTTTTAGCATCATCGCTATTGGTGACCCATTCAGGTATTTCGTATCGTGGATCAACCGGATACTTTCGAGTGGCGATTAACGATAATTTTTGTCCACCAGGCTTCTTGATCTCCTTCCAATCGAATTTATTGTCTTCATTTTGCACTATTTCAATTTGCCCCGGAGATGGAAGCTCTCTTTCAGCGATATCTTTTACAAAAGAAACCAGTGCGGCAGCTAATTTCAGCAAAGCAATTTCATCTGTGAAAGGGTTTTCGGGGCTCGCAGATATGGCCAATAATCTTTGATTGGTCCGCTTCGGTCTTGCAGCGAGAACAGGAGCAGCCCATTGGTAACTTTTGGCAAGTTCCTTGTCGATCTTCCTCAGCCTTTCCCAGAAGTGTACCCAGAAAGGCCCACCTCTCTTGGCTAATTCTATGACTAAGGCATTTCTTTCCTTTGGACTCTGCTTCTTGAACTCATCCATTAGAAGATGAACAACCATGTCAGGATCGTTGGTGATTTGAGAAGCAATCTCGTAGAGAGCGAAACGCTGATGATGCCAAATAGGATTTTCACCTGCCAAAATTCTGTGAAGACTCGTCTGCATAAGTTCTTGTGAGTTGCGAGGGGCTTCAGATAAATTGGCGGGTTTCTGAAGGACAGCTAGCAAAAGAAGCGCCTGTTTTTTTATGAAAAGTGGCAATCTGTTTCCTGTTGCCAAGGCTTTCTGGGCGTACTGACCGGCAAGGGAGATTACACCTTCTGGGTTCGCGGATCGAGGGTATTGAATTCGCTGAAAAAATCCGTGAAAGTCAACACAACATCGAAAAATATCTGCGAGAACATAGTCAACAATGGCCTCGGAGATGAGATCTCGATTCTTACTATCTTCTGCCTGCCCAAAGCTGCACCGTTCGTATATAGCTTCCAGTACGGGTTCAAGTAAAACTGGCGACGGGTAAATCTCTATGGCTTTTCTCAATACGAGTGCCAGAGAGGGGTCTTTCATCCAAGTCCAGATCAGCTTTTTTGCCAGCAGTTCGCTCTCATTGTCTATGGGAGCCATTTTACTGCCCGGTTCGTCGCTTATGTGTTCAGTCATTCTGCGCTTGTTGCGCATAATGTTCTCAAGCCGATTGGCTGCAAAACGCTTGAGAGTATCGGTGCGGATATCGTGGTCGAATTTGGCCAGTTTTGCTAGAGCGAGGTCTTTCTTCAGGCTGCCAAGGTCCAACTCTGAGGCTGGCGTAGTCAGCATGCCTTCAAGGATACTCATAGTGCCGTCAAGAACATCGCGATCCGCAGGACCGCTCAGCTCGTGCTGGAGCTGCTTGACTCGTTGGGCAAGGCTACCAGCATTGTCGAGATCGGATAAGGCAGTAATACTGACTTTTTTATCGTTGAGTTTAAGACTTTTTTCGGTGAGATTTTGGAATATTGAGTTTATCCAGCCAAGAATGCTCTTTTGAATATTCTCGTAGTGGTCTTCGTTTGTAATACTGATCACCAGCCTTAAATCGTCCACGTATCGACAGTAATCATGAAGAATGATGTTCTCATCCGAAGGGATCTCTTTACCGATACTAGCCCCAACTTTATTGTCAAATTTCAGCATATAGGCGTTGGCAAAGAAACCTGAGGCAACAAGCCCTTGGGGAAGCCCTTCACCTAGGCTGATGCCCAACTCTTTAGCTCTCTTGACAGCCTCTTTATCCCACTTCCAGCCTGTTATCTGGTTGAATGCTTCCCAAAAACCATCATCGGTTTCAACTTTCTTCTGTGTAGCAAGTTTCTTGAGCCGTTGAACCAATTTTGCCCGGTCAATGTTGTCGTAGAATTTTTCAAGATCCAGGCTAACTATATAAACAAGATCTGACGTCCCTTGGGAACTAGCAACATCTCGGCCTATTGCAACAGGACGCTTGAGGAAGTTTTGATAGTCGGTAAAGAACCTACGGTAAATCTGGCTATTGCCCCAGCGAAACCATGCCGATCCTTTTTCCCAATCACAAAGTAGCCGGTTGCCGTAACTATAGACTTTGTTACGTCGCGCCTTAATAAAGTCTAGTTCGTTACAATCTCCTTGAACATCTTCCACAAGGTCGGCCAAGCAAAGCATGGCAGCAGATGCCAGAGTCTGATCTTTAATCGTCAAGTTGGCTAAAGGGCGTACTGGGGGCTTTTTTTCTCGATTTTCCGTGAGTTCTATGTCTTTGTCGCAATACACATCTGAAGGGAAGTTTTTACATTTCTTCTCTGTTTCCGTGTCACATTTTCCCTTGTGTTCACATTTTTGTTTCAGAGATGCCTTGGGTACCCAACCACGCTCTTTATCGATCACCCATTCATCGCTTTTTGCGGCTGGAACAAGTTCTAATGGGTGTGGTGCTTTGAGAATATTTGCTTTTTTTGACCAAGATTCTAAATTAACCTCCAATCCCAGAGCCGAAATATCGAGTGCCAAAGTGTCAGCATACCAGTTGTGAGTGCGCATATAGCTATGAGTCTTCTTCCAAGCCTGGGCGATAATAACTTCATCAGAGAGATAATTAAATGTGGGGTTAATCTTTTGATATTTCTCGTCAATTAACTTCATTTACGTGGTTCTCCCCGTTCGGATTAGACCCAACTTCAAAATCAATGCATTTTGTACGAAACGACCAACCGCCCGTCACTTCCTCTACTTCTCAATTTATCAAACCAACTGGCCTTGCTCCATTCGGGTGAGAACGACAGAGTTCCGGGGTCAAAATATACTGCCCCCGGAATGCGCCAGAATTATAAACTCATGCACTAACTAATCGGGCCGTCTTTGGATCGTAAATCAATGCGGAAACTGAACCTTCGCGAATACGTTGTACCGCTTCATCAATCACATGAAGAG
>JAQUEZ010000467.1 GCA_028684915.1 Desulfobulbus sp. | reverse complement strand
AAGACAAGCGATTGGATCAGCTCAATTTATTTGAATAGGCCGCCACCTTTAGGTGGCTCCAGGTTTTCAACCGCTTTGAGCGGTTCACAATTCAAGCCACCGGCTTTGCCGGTGGTACATGACTCCCTTGACGTGGGTTTCATAAATGACGGTCTGATGCCAGGGAATCTGCAGATTCCGGTCGCCAGACCAGTCAAAAAAAGGTTGGTGTACCAGACAGCGAGGCACGCAGGAGGCGCTGTCTATTTCGCTCTGTGCATCCGGCCCTTTGTCAAACGGGTAAGGAAAGACCGCCTCATCCCAGGCAACCTCGCCCTCAATGGCCTTGGCGTAAGGGTCCAGGAGCAACTTGGCGGGATTACAGCGTTGCCCTGCTGCGGGGTTCCAGGGGCCATGGACACGGTATCCATAGCGTTGCCCAGGTTCGACGGCGGGCAGGTATCCGTGCCAGCAGTAGGCGGTTACCTCGGGCAGGTCGATGCGTGTCTCTTGGCCAAATTCGTCAAAGAGGCAGAGCTCAACTCGCTCGGCTATCTCGGAAAAAAGGGAGAAATTGGTGCCAGATCCGGCAAATACAGCGCCCAGCGGGTAAGGTTGTCCCGGCATTACTTTCATGCTGCCCTCCTCCCGTGGGTCACACGGGCAATAGTTATGCGATAAAGACAAGGACGCCATCACACATCCACAAGAGATAAAATTGAAAATGGCTATGAACAAAACACAGCACAATTTGATGTGAAGCCGCGTCCGAGTTGGCATTGCGACGAAAAGTTAATGCCATCTTCCGCCCAGGCGTAAATGCTGATACAAGGCGAGTGGGCAACGTATCAGGCTGAGTTTCATTAAGAGCCACAAAATTGAAAGATTAGGAATGTTGTAGTGCTGGGCCAAACTGACCTTTCCACTCTTGCTGGTGGAACAGCCGTTCCTGCAGCCGTTGACCTGATTGACACCGTTGTTGCAGGATACAGTCTGTGAACTTAAACAATGCAAAAAAAGTTAACCTCCCTCGTCTGCAAGCAAGCATATATTCCCAGTAAACCTTGACCAGAAGCGTCACTGGCACCAGTGCTTTTTTGCACTGTATATCCCCATCAAAAACAACTGTCAATTTTCCTTGCCTTTTGCAAAACAAGCGTTACCATAATTCCATATTTACGACTCATTTCCAATGAGATACCCCTTGCCAGGGCTTAGCTGAACACGATTTCCGTGTTCTTGAATTCCAGGTACCACGCGTTGCTGCCTTTCCCGGCCAAAGACGTTTAATCGCAGAGGCGAACGTCTTTCTTTGACTAGGGTGAATTGCGCACGCACCCCTGCAAACGAATCGCTCGATTCGTTCCCCTTCATCCTCTTCCCCTGTTGAATCGATAGCTATTCCTCTGTCTTTCCGAAGCCGCATTCTTTCTGCACGTTCTCGGATCGACTAATCCTATCGTATTTTCAATACCTCCCCATCCCGCTTATCCATCGGGAGCTGTTACGTCATGCTCCCGGCGGAGCCATGTCGTCTTGCTCCCCAAACCTATAAGGAGGCAACACCATGGCGCCATTGCAGGAACAGATCCAATCCATCAACGAACGCTTGCGTGCATTCGGCAACGAAGCGATCCAGGAAATCAAGATGACCGACAAGGGAGGTAACCAGATCGGTCAGATCAAGTACGGCTTTCGACCGCAGTACGTCTTTGACAGCGTCAATGAGGTGCTTGGTCCGGAGAATTGGCGGTACGAACTGACCAAGGAGGAGATTTTCGAGTCCCAGGCGGTCGCCGAGGTTCGATTGTTTGTGAAGATCGACGGTGACTGGCTGTGCAAGGGCTCGCACAAGGGACAGATGCAGATCGTCAAAGGCAATGTCGGCGATGCCCAGAAAGGGGCCATCACTGATGCCATCCAGAAATGCATGTCACTGTTATCCATCGGCAGCGATGCCTACAAGGGACTGCTGAAGAACGTCTACCTTCAGGGAAGCCAACGAACTAAGCCACCCGCAACGCAATCCAACCCTCAACCGAAAACCAAACCCGCTGCATCCACAACCAGCCAACCCGCTGAACCACCTGCCAATCAAAGCGATACGCAAGCAATCTTGCCCAAAATCGCCGGGGTTACCTTCGAGAATCGTCAAGGGGTGATCATCGCCATCGGCGACCATCTTTTTGACAAGAAGGAGCTGCTCAAGGCCGCAGGCTTTCAGTGGGATAGGAATGTAAAAACCTGGATGAAGCAAGCCGCTTAATCACCACAACATCACCCACCCCTGAGGGAGCGATACCATTCCCTCGGCGGGAATCCGTGTATCCTCCCTCATTTTTTTCAGGAGGATACCACCATGTCAGACCAGTTAATGCTCACCCTGCAAGCCGCTCTCCAACAGCTTGCCATCCAACAGACCGAGGCAACGCTCGGTGATCGAAGCACCTATCTCGGGGCTTCCGATATCGGTGCCTGCCCGCGGAAGACCATTCTCAGAAAGCTCCATGCCCCGGAGGCCGACCTGGTTACCCTGCTGCGGCAGCGACGCGGTCACATGGCCGAGGAAGTGGTTGCCGCCGCTTTCATGATTGCCGGGTTTAGCAATTTCCAACGACAAACCGAGGTCCGACATGCGGGCGCTGTCCCGGTCATGGCCCATCTTGATTTTGTCTTCATCTCAGAAGTGAGGAAAACCATGGCAGTCCTGGAGGTGAAAGCACCGGAGAACATCCCGGAACACCCTTATGGCGCATGGGAGACTCAACTCTATCTGCAAATGGGATTGCTGGCCGACAGCTTCCCCGATTACACCGTGGAGAAAGGCGCCATCCTGGCGGTCAACTTTGGTGATCAGGGAATGCGGCTCTTTGGCGGCTACACCCCTCAGAACATCATCTATCACGGCCTGATCGATCGAGCCGCCACCATCTGGAACCAATACCAAGCCTACAGTGCAGGCGACCTGGCCACCCCCTCCATGGAGGTGGGACCACTCTGCGGCTACTGCCCCTTCCTCATGGATTGCCCCAAGTTCGAGGCGGAAGAGGTGCGCGAGTTGACCGAGAGTGTCGAGATCCTGCTGGAACTTCAACACCAGCAAAAGGATCTGGACACCGAGATCGGCATGCGCAAGAGCAACCTGCTGGCCATCGTGGCCCAGCGCGGACCGCTCAAGGCCTTTGGCCATCTGTTGCGCAAGGCAGTCCGGACCCGGAAGTCACTGGATACGGACCAACTCAACCAATTCCTCCAGGGCTATGGCCATTCGCTGACTGATTTCCAGAAGAGCGGTTCCTACGCCTTCCTGGAGATCAAGAAAGCCGCCTGAACCCATTCTTCCCATCCATCACCCAAACTCTCTCCATAGTGGGGAGGGCAATCACCTCATTTCTCAAGGAGAACCATCATGTTGAACAAGACCCTATTGATCGGCAATTTAGGCGCAGACGTTGATACCCGCTACACCAAAACTCAGGTCGCCGTGGCCACCTTTCGCATCGCCACCACCGAACGGTGGAAGGATAACGAGGGCAAGCCGCAGGAGTCGACCGAATGGCACCGCATCGTTGCCTTCGGACGTTTGGCTGAGATCTGCTCCG
>JAQUEZ010000466.1 GCA_028684915.1 Desulfobulbus sp. | reverse complement strand
TTCAGGGATTTCAGCGCCGGCCGATGCTCCAGCGCCAGACGCTCAAGCTCGACGGCCGAAAAAGAATACGAGGGCAGGGTCATTTGGGGGATAGGCGGGATGACGGTCTCCAGGGGACGGTACGCCAGGGAATTAAGGGCAACGACCAGGGAACGCCGTTTTTGTTCCAGACCAATCCGGATCTCCTCCATCTTTGAGCGTTCGACCTGCGCCTGAAAAATCTCCTGTTGCCCGGTTTTGCCCACACCGTACATGGACTCTGCCAGGCGGGAGAGGTCATCCAGCAAACTGGCTGTGCCGGCAACCGTCTCCAGAGAACGATCAACCAGGTAGATCTGGTGCCAAGTCTCCTTGATCATCCGCCGCAATTCGATCCGTCTCTCCTCGACCACCCAGCGCTCGGCGTCGGCGTCGAATCCGGCTTCTTCCCGCATCAGGTCGCGCTTGCCGTAAACGGGCAGTTTCTGGCTCAGGCCGATCACTTTGGCGGTCATGGCGTCCCGCTGGAAATTAAGCGGATCACGGATCAGGGCATTCTGAACGCGGAACATCATCATCGGGTCCTCAAGCGCCCCTGCCTGCCGGGCCTGCTCCACGCGCATCCGCCAACGCTCCGCCGAGGCCTTGACCTCGGGATTGTTGGTTACCGCCTGGGCAATGAGGGTTTCGAGGTTTTCCGGAGGTGGTCCCTGACTAGCCCGGATGCATTCGATCCGGCACGCCAAAAGAAAAAAAAGAAAGAATAGAATCCGAGGTATAAGCATGGCAGCCGAGCCCTCATAAGGGGAAAGGGTTGAAGAGTTTGCGGCGGCGAGAAGGAAGCCATTAGGTCCACTGATCGGAGCACAGGCGCAGATCATCAGGCCCTCTCGGCAATGGGACAGCTTGTATTCCCAGTTGTTTCGATTGAATTTAGCCGTTTTGGTTTCGGATAGACATGAACTCCTGCATGTATTCGGAACTCATCACGCCTAGCCGCACAGCGGATTCGGGCGACATGGCGGCAAACGTGCCATTGGCTTTCGCGCATAGCGTGTCTTCTTCAGAATACAGCTCGCCCGTCACCAACACTTGTCTCTCAGATTGCATCTCCCGAATGAAACTGATTGCACTGAGTTTTCTCCCAACATACAGAGGTTTTATAAAGTCCACAGCAATCGATTTTGTTACAGCGATTTTTCGAACGAGATGAATAACCGCTCGCCCCATGATCTCATCCATGATTGTTGAGATGATTCCGCCATGAACGGTTTGATCCCATCCTGCCATTGTAGGGGGAACTGTCACCTGAGAATAGATGCGTTCCTTATCCGCCAGGAATTGCATTTTAAGGCCAACTGGATTGTCTTCTCCACAACCAAACCCTTTTTGATCACGAATGTTTAATATTTTTGTTAGTGATGCTGGATTAATAATCATAATTGCAAAAAAATAATTTATATAAATTCTTTTTTAGAGTCAGTCCGCGGCCTTTCTATTTGTTGCCTGGGGACATATTCCCATTTAAAAGAACGATTTTGAAACCCGTTGTTTGAAAAAACAAACAACGACAATAAAATTGGCGAAGTCGTAAATCCGATAAATGCGCAAAATAATCCCAAAACGCCTAAAATAATCTGCTTTTTAAAAAGAGCGGCAACCCCAAATATGACGGCAAGCGGAACGAATATCGGCGACAGAAAAAAAATGCCGACAACGCCAAAAACAAGCGAATACCGAACTTCAGTTGTACGATTCATTTGTTTCTTATCTTTATATTACATCGTTAAAAAATGTTTTTTTTGGAAAAAAGGAAGAATTGTTGAGGATATATTCAATCATTGACGACGATTTTCATTTGAAAAAGGATTTATCTCGCCGTGTTATTGATTTTTACATAATGGAATTCACATAACAGCAATGATGTCAGGAAAAAATGCGCCCTTCGCAACTTTAAGAATATGCCTCGTCCGCAGAATCTATGGGAAGATTTTTGATATTTAGCCCAGAATCTGAGCCCCGCCGGAGGTGAAGGTGTGGGGCGCCTGCCGCCCCGTCACTCTTGCCACCTTCAGGTGGAGCGTGGAGGCTCGGCTCTGTCAAGGCTGTGCGCACAGCGCACACCCGCAGGGCTTGGCCTCGATAGAGTCGGGGCTCCATGCTACAAACCGCCAAGACGGCTTGACAATTCTCAGCCTGCGTTGAGAGGAAGGAGATCAGCTCCATATTTTCCACTTCCCAACGTATGCCTTGTCCTCTGTGAACGACAAGAAATCCAGCCTTGGACATTGAGAGAAGGACGTATGAGGTTAATGCTCATACCCTTGGCACATGTCACCGGTCCGGCAGACTGAGCGACGATATATCGTTCTCTTGGCCCATCAGCATGGGTACCCACATACCAAATATTTTCCAAGGCCCAACAAAATCGAGTTCTTCAACTTCCGGAAATATGACAATGCCAATTTTCAGAGCGTTCTGCAATGAGTAGGTTCACGTCAATATTCTCTGCGCTACACCTGATCGGGAAATCCTCGGTACCTATTCAAAACATCTTGCTGCCAAATGCATCAAGATGCAC
This sequence comes from Desulfobulbus sp., assembly GCA_028684915.1. The sequence goes on along the minus strand of JAQUEZ010000466.1, from coordinate 1,032 downwards.
CATCTCGGATACTGCTTTGCGAGGTGGTCCGGATTTTAATTCAACGGCGGGATGGCCTATGGGGATGACGGCAACGGCCTCGTATCCTTCAGGCAAAGCGATCAATTCTTTGCATGCTTCATGATTCAAGAGACCGACAACAACCGTGCCAAGTCCCATCTCGTGAGCTTTCAGACAAAGGGCCTGAGTGGCAATACCGAGATCAAACATAAACCAGTTAGAGAATTTGGTAGTTTCCTTGCCCCCATAGCAACCTGAAACACCTGTCTTGGCGCAGACAACAATTAGCGCGGAGGCCGCGAGGGAGCATTTTGTCGCTGGGTTCGTACCTTTCTCCATCTGATAGGTCGACGTCACCTTTTGAATCAGTTCTATCTCGCGAATTACGACAAATTCCCAAACTTGCATATTGGCCCAGGAGGGCGACCAGCGTACGGCTTCAAAGATCTCTCGCAATTCCTGATCAGTGACGACTTCTTCAGTAAACCGGCGAATGCTGCGTCTTTTCAGTATGGCTTCTTGCAACTCCATTTTCACTCCTCCACGTTGTGATGAATGCCCAAAAGGTCCGGATCTTCGTCGGAAACAGTCACATTTCCTCTTAATGCTTTAGCCGCAGAGAGCCCTGCGAGCAACCAACTTCTCATTAAAACATCTTAACAAAGGCGTTCAGACTCTTGTAGACCAATTCAGAAACTGCGTTTGGAGACCAGTTTATCTTTCTATCATCATTTTTTCCAGACCTTGCTTTTTTGGTTATTGGAGTGTTTACTTTCACCGTACCATCTCTTGTATTCTCCCTGCAGCATGATCGATCTGGCAACGGGTTAGAAGTGGCGCCGCAAAATTGGACACGCCATTAAGTGGAAAATCTGCTACCAGTAATGGCCAATGAAGGGCCTAAGCAAGGAGCAGACAATGGGAAAAGGAACAAGACGGAAACACTCAGCGACATTCAAGGCGAAAGTGGCGCTGGCGGCGTTGGCCGGAGACAAGACGCTGGCCGAACTGGCGCAGCAATTTGAAATACAT
>JAQUEZ010000465.1 GCA_028684915.1 Desulfobulbus sp. | reverse complement strand
CCACCCCACCGCCTGATTCAATCCCTCGGCACCAAAAAGCTCTTTTCTATAGAGGACCACCGGGCTTGTCCAACAAACGGTTCAGATTTTGGTTCGCTGCGCTCTCAAAATCTAACCTTATTCGTTATACATAACAGCAACTACGGGTCCAAAAAAGAAATGGAGGCGGCTGTATCCCGGCATTTTGAAGAAAGGAATCTGTACTACAAGAACAACCCCAAAAGGGCAGGAAATAAGATATGGGACAGGGAGGCGTTTGACCTTGATAAGCTTCCTGGCGGACTCTTCAGAACAATGTAATATCGGCGATCTTAATTCTGCTTTGTCACGTTTGCCTGGCGCTGTTTGTCATAGTCCGAGTCAATATATGCCCACCTTTGCCTGTGCCTGACGGTCACTTTAAAAAAAGGCGCGTGGTGGGGGCTCCCACTCTGCGTCTTGGCAGAACCCCACATAGCCCTATCCATTTGGATGGTACGGCCGGGATCACCGTGTCACACGCGCCATCTCAACAATACCAGCATGGCTACTCTCTTGCAAATAATGGATGGCTTACCGGTTGATATATGCCCCCGTGGCTACTGTTAACTGATGCCCAGTGCCATCCCGGCATTTTTCCCGACAACTCAGACATAAGGTGAACAAAATGTGGAATTCAACCACAGCGCTTAATACGACTGAAATCAATATCAGCGAGAATACCCCGCCGGAATGGGTTGAGCTAATTCCATCCGGTGAAGTCGTTGGACGTGACGGTAGGCGGTGGGTTAACAATAACCCGCTAAGTGTTGTTCAATTCTTCGTTGCAACTGGGCTTGAGCTTCCAGTAGACGTTGAGCATTCAACTGAATTGAAGGCGCCAAAAGGTGATGAAGCACCCGCTGTTGGTTGGGTCATCGAACTGAAAGTGATTGGTGGGGCAGTTTGGGGTAGAATAAAATGGAATCATTCGGGGCACGAATTGATTTCAACCCGACAGTACCGTTACCTGAGCCCGGCTATTCGCTGTGGGAAGAGCAATAGGGAAATTGTGGCTCTAAGTTCAGTGGGGCTTACCAATACGCCAAATTTGATCCTTCCAGCACTGAACAGCCAGGTCGGGCCAAATAATCAAGAGGTGGTCAATGGGCTGACCGAAACAGAGCGGACCATCTGCTCTATGATGGGAGTTTCAATAGAGGAATATCTGAATACAATCCACGAAGAGATGAAAGCGCAACAGACATCGTCTGCGCTTAATGCCACGGAACAAACCATCTGTTCAATGATGGGTATAACGGAAGGGGAATATTTACAGGCAGTTTTGAGAGAGCAAATGGAAGGTGCACGATGAAATCGCCACTGAAACGAAAAGTGAAAACTTATAAAGCAAAAATCAAAACGTTATCGAACGGAATATGTTTCTCTGGGCTTCATTCAAAGCATAATCACACATCCTTGAACAAACGGTACTATCCCGAAGGAAATTTGTTTGGACCAGGTCGATATCGAAAAATAGTTTAAAATTAGATCGGACAGTCTCAAATTATCAAAATTCATATTGACCCTGTCAAGATTATCATTTTCTCAATTATCCCGTTTTTCGCTCCGGAATTATCCGGCTCCGCAACTTATCAAGCAAAGCGGCCTTGATTCTCTTACCCAATATGAACTATGGAAGGCTATTTGGAGCAGCCTGAACGACTTGAATTTTTTTGAACTACGCTGGGCTATACAGCGTCACAATGAGGCATTAAAAAGTTTTACCCCCATGACGTTTCTGGGAAATCATGATGTAACCCGGCTGGCAAGCCAGGGCAAGCGCACGAAAATCCTAGCCCGCCAGCACGTTGGCAAGGAAAATGTTGTCGCAGGCTGCTCTGAATTGTTTTTGCTTGATACTCATTTTGGTTTTCTCGCGCTGGAGAAGATTACGAGCTATATGCCGGAGAACGGCAAAGTTTTCCGGGGCATCACCTTTCCTAATCCGGCATTCATCTTCTCGAAAAGTGACATCAAGCACATAATGAAGTCTATTTTCTATGCCCCAATGAGATCGGACAGCTTTGGCAAAGAGCTCGGCCTTGTTTTCTTGACTCGAAATATAGTAGCGGCACTCTGTGCTTTTTTTGTTTTTTTCTGTCCGCTCTGAAACGACAACAGCTATAGTCCGGAGGCCCTTCCATTGAGAAAGCATGGGCAGCGCTGTTGCATCGGTGATGTAATGAGAACGGATTTCATGGCGACCATGGCCCTTGTTTTCGATTTGATAGAAATCAAATTTTTCGCCGTTGAAAGTCTCGGCATCCGCTTGGCGAAAAATTGCTTCAACAGCTTCAAGTAAGGAACCTTGGTTGCCTTTTAATCCCAACACATAATCACCACCTTGCTGGATAATCTGTGCGGCTATCTTTTTTTGACACCCCATGGCGTCAATGGTCACGATACAGCCTTTGATTTCCAGCAGTTTTAACAATTCCGGGATTGCTGTGATTTCGTTGGATTTTTCTTCAGTCTTGACTTGCCCTAAAACAAGTCGGTTTTTCGCCGCCCATGCACTCACCATGTGAATGGCTGATTTGCCGGAACCAGAGTCATATGATCGCCTCAAGGTTTTGCCGTCAATCGGGATAACCTCGCCATCGACAACCTTGACTAAGGAGTGTACCCAACTCAAAAAACACTCTTGGAAAAGCTTGGCATTAAGACGAGATAAGACTCGTCGAAATGTATCGTGTCCAGGCACGCCGTTGGGAAGCTCTAAAAAAGTAGAGAGCCACTCCTGCTTGGCTTTTCCAAAAATTTCAATTTGCTCCCAACCAGATGCACCGGATACTACGGCGCAGATGGCAATGATAATAATATCGATGAGCAGGTGTTGGTTTTTCCCTTCGACTCTTGGATCTTTCAAGTCCCCGAAGTGGGAAGCGATGTCTGGTTGCAATGTTTTCATACCCCTTCTCCAAATAAGTATTTTTTGAGGGGGGTGTTTATAGAGGATTTTCAGGCAATATAGAAAACAATTCGATTTTATTCGACTTTACACAGTATACCACAAGGGGCCGTCTTTAACTGGGCTTTGTTAGGACATTTTGGTGCGCTAGCCCTGGTACGTCCCTGGTAATCGGTGAATTACTCTATCCAATTCTTGAAAACCTGCAACTTCGGCCGGGTCAGGCCTGTTCTGCCAAATGGGTCAGTTTATGATCGGCGGTGACACATTGACGATATGCCGAGTTCCCGGATGTTCACAAGTCAGTTGTATATCAATGGCAGCGCCAGCCAAGCCGAGATCTGCCGGGCCTTCGGGGTAAGTAAAATCTCTGTGCTGCGGAGCGTGAAACTCTATCGGGAAAAAGGGATGGCCGGTTTTTTCGCACCGCGTAACTGTCGAGGTCCGGCAGTGTTGACACCTCCGGTACTGGATCAGGTGCAGGATTTGCTCAATGGCGGCTCGTCCATTACCAGCATAGCAGACGAACTGGGTTTAAAGTCCGACACCCTGCACAAGGCGGTACGTTCCGGCAAATTGCGCCTGCCACCAAAAAAAAAGAACTGAGTCCGCCGCTTGACGGCAGCAGCAAGAGCGAGCGGAGTAAAACCGATGCTGCCGCTCCGATCGGCAT
>JAQUEZ010000464.1 GCA_028684915.1 Desulfobulbus sp. | reverse complement strand
GATGTTTCCCCGGCAGATGGTGCAGGCCGGTTTTGAATACGGCCGCACCCTCGGTTTTGCCGAACGCTATGGGGTGGTGGAGCGAACCTACAAGGCCGATGATCTGGGCCCGGACTGGAATCAGGCCAGCATCGGCCGCAAGACCGGCAAGGCCCGGATCAAGGAGGCGCCGGGAATTTCCCCCTTGCTGCTCCCGGATCTGCTCTTGGAGCGTTCCGCCTTTGTCCGGCTGAACGATGTCAGCCAGGCCCTACCCGATTATGAAGAAATCATCGTCACCACCCCGATGGATGATACACTCCAAACTCATTATTTCGATCTCTCCAACACCTTGGTCGCTGCAACTCGCAAGGCGCTGGCCTGCGGGGATATGCGGATGTTGGGCAAGATGCTGCAAAGCCTCTTGGCCTATCCGGATGGTTGCCGCTTCGGCGAACGGGTCTATCTCGAACGTGGCGGCGTGGAGGAACTGATCGCCTCGGCTCCGGCCCTGGAAATCAACCTCCTGGCCAAGGAAAAGCGGTTGCTGGAGATCCTGACCACGGAACGCAAACAGGGCCGCAAGGTGGCGGTCTTTCTTGAACACACCGGCACCCGTGACCTGGTGCCCACCCTGGTGGACAAGCTGCACCATCATGGCTTTGTCCCCCTGGTACTCCGGGGCCAGGCGGTCAAACCGGAACAGCGGGAAGACTGGCTCAAGGAAAATCTTGCCATCGGTCAGTACGACTGTCTGCTCTGCAACCCCAACTTGGTCAAGACCGGTCTGGATTTGCTCGATTTCCCGACCATCGTCTTCTTCCAGTGTGGCTATTCGGTGTTCACCCTCAGACAGGCCAGCCGCCGTAGCTGGCGGATTGGCCAAAACCTGCCGGTGCGGGTCTTCTACCTAGCCTATGCCGAAACCATGCAGGACAAGGCGCTCAGCCTCATGGCCCAAAAGATGGAGACCTCGCTCGCGGTTGAGGGCGAACTCTCGGGTCAAGGGCTGGCTGCCCTCTCCGAATCGGAGAACAGCATGATGTACGAACTGGCCAAGGCCCTCACCGGCCAACAGCCGGTGGAGGATGTCAACACCGCCTGGAGCCGGTATCGCCAGCGAGAGTTGGCCTCGGTGCTCGATCTCGATGAGAGCGAAAGCATCACCACCACCGAGGAGACCCAGGTGACCACCACGAACACCATCAGTTCCCCCGATGGGCAGACCGCCCTGGTCCGCCACGAGTTGGTGATCAGAGGGCGGGTTTATCTCCGGGGCAACACAGCGGTGGCTTATGTGGATGGCAACCGCTTCCGGCTGCAAGCCGGGGTGATCTATTGGCAGGAACGCCGGATCGGCAGCTATGACCGCCAAGGTCATGGCGAGATCAACCATAAACCCATTCGTCTCTACAAGCCGCCCCACCTTGGCCATTTCGTCTTGGCCGAGGTCCGACGGGCTGCTTGACCACTATTTGAACTCAAACCAATCCCTGACGGGGCACACTGCCCCAAGGGGCTGTTGTGCCTCGTCTCTAGGAGGCACCCATGCTCTACATCAAAGATCTCTGCGGCGTCTATCAGCCCGCACCCAAGGAAACCATCCTCTCCGAAGCCCGTAAGCTCAGCGGCTATCAGTTCCGGCGTGGGACCGCGATTCTGTCGCCCACCGCCGCCAAGGAGGCCATCGGGCTCAAACTTACCGGCCTGGAACACGAGGTGTTCGGCTGCCTGTTTCTCGACAGCCGGCATCAGGTGCTGGCCTGGCGGGAGATGTTCCGAGGATCGATCAACCGTAACTCGGTCCATCCCCGCGAGGTGGTCAAGGAGGCGCTGGCACTCAATGCAGCGTCGATCATCATCGCCCATAACCACCCCTCCGGCGGCATCCAGCCCAGTAAGGAAGATCTGGAACTCACCCGCACCCTGACCGAGATCCTCAAGGTGATCGACGTCCGGGTCCTCGATCATCTGATCGTGGGGGATGAGGTCCTCTCCCTTTCCGAAACCGGCCACCATAGCGCATGACACCCATAGGGGATAACCCGGTGGGTTGTGCCCTGCACTCAAGGAGCGTAACTATGAACGATCAGAAAATTTCCATCTACGAAGAAATCACCGCCAAGATCATCACTGCCCTGGAAGACGGGGTCAACCCCTGGGCCAAGCCCTGGCAAACGATCCATTACGGACCCTTCCGCAATGCGCTCACCAACCGGCCCTACCGGGGGATGAACGTCCTGTTGCTCAACCTGGTGGCGCTGGCCCGTGGTCATGTCGATCCCCGCTGGCTCACCTTTCGCAATGCCGAGCAGTTGGGCGGCCATGTCCGCAAGGGTGAGAAAGGAGCATCTATCGTCTTCTGGAAGTTCCTGCCCGCCAGGGACCGGGACGGCGATGCGGCACCGGACGCACTGACCGATGACGAACAGGAGCGGAAGCTGATCCCCTTTGCCCGTAGCTACACGGTGTTCAATGTGGAGCAGTGCGAGGGGTTGGATCTGCCGTCGCTGGCCGAAGAAGAGGCTCCGGATATGGACGAGTGCAACGAGTTGGCGGAGCAGATCCTGGCCCTGCCGAATCTGAAGCACGGCGGCAATAAAGCCTGTTATCTACCGGGTCCGGATATGGTGCTTTTGCCGCATCGATCCAGCTTTGAGCATGGTGATTTTTACTATGCCACAGGCTATCACGAGACAGTGCACTGGGTAGGCCATCCCAGCCGGTTGAACCGGGTGTTCGGCACCCGCTTCGGTGATCTTGGCTATGCCTTCGAGGAATTAGTGGCCGAGATCGGTGCCGCCTTCCTCGGTGCCCACACTGGCATCCCCTTTGAGAACATGCGCCATCCAGAGTACATCCACCACTGGTTGCAGATCCTCCAGGACGACAGCAAGGCCATCTTCACCGCCGCTGCCAAGGCTCAGCAAGCCGCCGACTTTGTCCTCGACAAGGCCGGGATTGTCAGCGTTCAAGAAGAAACACTGCCAGCGGCAGCATAAAGAACAAAGCTCAAGAAACGAAGAAACCCCCGCAACATAAACGGCTGCTCCGACCATAACGGTTGGGCAGCCGTTTTTTTGTTGCCGGCTTTTTGCAAGTAAGGGGGGCAAGAAACATGACCTTCGGCAAAGAAAGAAGAAACAGCGTATTGAAGAAACGAAGAAACAGATCGTTGAAGATAAATTAAACTGAAATATCGAGATGTTGAGAATCAGGGCCCTCAGTAAAAGATTTATAAATTGAAAAGTTATGTGAAATTTAGATGATGTTCCTTGGGAGTCTTAAATTAGTAATAGGCTGAATCCGCCAGGCAATCATCATCGTAAGACAGGATTGTGTAGGAGTACCCTTCTTCCAATATTATTGTACTTGTGTATACAGACTCAAGATATAGTCCGTTTGATTTCGGATTGACCCAATGGGAAGCATCTACAGTTTCAAAGCCTGATGGGTACGCTTCTTCTTTTATATCTACAGCAAAAGCTTTCTGTTCATAAGATAACGGTGATTGCTCGATAAAAAAATCAAAATTAGGGGATGGAACAAAGCGTTTAAAAGTGCCATTTTTGTGTATTATTAGTGCAGTAGGCGATTTTTCTAAGCTG
>JAQUEZ010000148.1 GCA_028684915.1 Desulfobulbus sp. | reverse complement strand
TTGAAATACACCGATCCAGACATGCACACCTCCCCAAAATTCAGATGGGTGGCATTCTGCCCATGTTTTGGAGATAGTGTCAAGGTGGTTTCCTAGAATCCGGGCAAACGCGGCTGCCGTTTGTCGGTGGGTGGGTCCTGTTCGCGAATGGCGGCTTTCATACGGCGGGCGCGTTCGTTCACGGCGGGCATGTAGTCGGTGCCGAGCGGCTTGTCGCCAAGCCAACCCCGGCGCGGTGTCTTGAAGATGCTGATTTTCATTTTTCGTTTTCGAGGTCGCCATACCGTTGGAAAGCGCCCTGCCGAGACAGGCCGAGAGCTTGCCCGATGTGCGCCCAGGAGCGGCCGGCGGAGCGTTGCCCTTGTATGGCGTGTTTGATTGATTGGTCGAGTTGGTCGCGAAGGCTGACCAGGTCGGCTAGTTCGTGTTCATCGGCGTTGGCTACCCGGCGGCCGGCTGCACGGATCATTCGCCTGAGCATTTTCAACCATTCGGAAGTTTCAACCTGTCCCATGCGGACCGCCTTATTCTTGAAAAGAGTGTCAATGAAAGGTTTACAACGTTCCGCTATAGAACTTTCGTCGCAATTATTGCAGGCCGTGCCCATGTTTTTTGCCACCGAGCCCATTCAAGATTGCGGTTTCCCGATCTGTCCCGGAAGAGCATTGCCATGGGGTAAAATCCAGCGGATAACGTTTGACGCATCCTTTTTTCGGCTGCATCAAACGAATCGCCGGGATAACCGCACAAAACATAACATCGAAGGGTATGACTCGATTGAGTAAAACCAGATGCAAGCAACATCTTGCCTGCAGCGTGAAGCGGTTCTAAATCATCAGGCGTGTCGTAAGCAAAAAACAGTTGCTTGGGTTTAAGTTCTCGAAGAGCGTCAACATGCCATTGACGTAAACGGGCCGCTTCGAGGCCTCCGGTTAATTCAACAGGGCGGTGGTATTGTTTTTTCCCTTCTGACAACATTCGAAAAACTGATCGAATATGATTGTCCGAGCAGGCCAGAATATTATCATCAAGCAAGTTGAATCCTTCCGTAATGGGCAACTCACGTATTTCTTGCCCTTCTCTTTTCCACACAGAACAAAACCAGCATCGATTAGGGCAGCCTCGTGATGTAATGACATAGCCTTTCTTTAAGTACTTCCCAGGGGTAAAGGACTCTCCCTTTTCGCCGGTTGCAGGACCGCCAATCTTGACCGGGGCAACCCACTTCCATAAATCTGCAAGTCGCTCCGCAAGAGGCAAGTCATACGTCCAAGTGACAGATATGTGCACTTCATCCGCTGTATCAAACAAACCAGGGGGCTTGGCGATCCGGACCATATCGTCATCAGGTGTTGCAGATGTTCTTCGAGGAAAAACCCGTATAATTTTCATTCAGTCCTCATTGCATGTCGAAAAACAGGAATGGTTGCAAAGGCGGCGGTACCTCAATCTGCGCAGCCGACACGCGCAAGACGAGCGGCAAGCCTATCCCGCAAGGGTCACACGGAAGTCATTCCGCTTGGTGATCATCTTGTCGATGAACGCCTTCTCATCCTCAAAATACGCGTGCAGGTCTTCCTCGATTACGCCCTTGCAGAGATGCACGATCTTGTCGATGTCGTCGGGCTCCACTTCGAGGGAGGCGCAAACGGACATCAGGATGCCCCGCGCTTGTTTGCGCAGCATGACGATGTCTTTGTGTTTCGGGGGATGGCTGCGGACGTAGCCGAACACGCCAGTCCAGACCACGGCCTGGACCTGCTGCCAGAACTCGGAGATTTTCGCTTTACTCTGGTTGTGGTTCCGGTTCACCGAGTTGGAGGTGTGCCGCGTCCATTCGGTGGTCAGGTACGCCCAAAGCGAACGGAGCGCGCCGACCAGGTCGCCCACGGTGTCGATGCGTTTGTCTTCCGCGTCGGCGAACTCCCGGAGCTTGGGCCGGCGGATCTGGTATTCGACACGCGTCACCGAGTGATCGTCAAACTGATTCATGCCCCAGATTTCGGCAAAGATTTGCTGTTTGTGCGCCGCCCGGGTGCGCTTCAATTCCATTACCTTGTCATAGATCCGCAACATGAGGTTGCCCTTGCCCATGTCCAGGCCGGTGAACCGACGGTTGGTGAAATGCGGGTTAAACTCCAGTTCATCCGGTTCCGGTTCGGGTTGGCGGCATCTGCGATCAAGCGAAATGGTGTGATGCGGGTTGAAGTCCCTGGCCTTGGCTATCCACTTGCCCTGGTCGCAAAGGTCAACGGCCTTGATGTCTGTGCCGATGAAGTCGGCGGCAAGGTGCACCTCAGAGACGCGTTCCTTGACGACTTTGCCGCCGTAGGCGGACAGGAAGGTTTTCACCCGTTCATAAATTGCGAAAAACCCCGGCGTCCAGCAGGAAAGAGAGCCGATTTCCAACCGGCAGTTCGGCATATCGTGCGAGGCCTTGCGACGGCTGAACATTAAGGTCACGTCGCCGGACTTGATCCGGTAGGTGAATTTTGACGTGCCGGTTCGGGCGAGGTTCCAGTCGAAGCCGTTTTCTTTGAAGACCGGGATGCAGTCTTTTTCTGTGTCCTGGACCTTCTTTTTCATCATTTCCAGGATGTCGAGAAAGGAATTGGTGTGCAGATCCCATTCAAGGTGAAAAGACACTTTCAAAAAGTCGAGATTTCGAACCACCCTGAACGGAGACCCTTGTACTACTGGGGAACCACTTGTTAATCGGGCTTGTGGTCCAGTGGACGCGCCAACGTCGGCGGCTGCTTCCGAGGGCGGCGGCTCGGGTTGGGGGGCGCGGACCTGGAGGCGGCGGCAATCCGTGTGCAGCAGGAACGGGTAGCGGTGATTGTAACGATAGTCCGGCAGCGGGAGTTCTGACAGGGCGTCAGGTTCGACAGGAATTGCGAAGTCCAGCGGTTGGCCGGCTATGACCTTGCGCAGTCTTTGGCTGAGGAGGCTGTTGGAACGGCGGTTTGGGGGGAATATGAGGTTGTTCATGGATCAGCTCCGCTTTTGGCGATAGTAGGCCGGGGAGTGGGGACTTGCTTGTTCTACCCATTGGCCATTCACGAAATCGATCTTGCCTTGATAGATGGCTTCGTTTTTCTCTGCCCAGCATGGATACCCAGGGCAATCGGTTGTAAGCGATCCCTCGATCAAGCCGCAGACTTTGCAAACACTCAATCCGCCGTCGCAGATGGGGCAATGTTGAATTTCACAATCCTTGTGTTCTTCCCATTGATGTTTCATTTGTCCTATTTCCCGTATGGAGTTAATAGATTGATATGTTGTTAGCGAACATTACAGACACGAATAATTACAATTTAAAGTCATTTTGTTGATAGTGTGACCAACAAAACTTTACATTCTTTATGCGAAAAAAATTGACTAACAATCAGCGAGAAGCTATCAAATAAATACACTGTAAAATCCCCCCAGGGTTGAAAGTGTAGTCCCGGTGCTGATCAGGCATTTCTCCCAAGGTTCCCCGAACAGCACCGGGATTTTATATCACCCCTTTGCAGGGGACCTGCTTTCCCCTTTGTCGAGGTGGCCTCCTTTTGACAAAGGGGTTTTCTTTTTTCTGCCCATGCTGATGAGCGGTTGCTCAAGCTGGCTTCGCAATGGACGCATAGCCCGAAGGTCGGCCCGGTTTGGTCCATCGGCACGGAGCGGCCGCAGCCGGCGCAGAGAAATAGCTTTTTCATCGTGTTGTCCTCAGTGGCAGATATAAGGCACGGTCCCACAGCTCCAGCTTGTTGCCGAAGTGCAGGACCAGGGACGGCTGCAGGGCTTCTTGCATGTAGCGGGCGCCGTCCATCCAGGCGCATTCCGTACCGCGTTGCGGGCCGCGAACGGCCACGACCGAGCCGGGCCGGATGCCACGGGCGCAGATCGGGAAGCTATTCAGGCAACCCCACTGCAGGACCGGCACAACGGAAACGCCGTATTCTTGCCAGTAGGTTGTCAGTACACGGGAGCGCCAGATCTGGTATTGCACCAGCTCCAGCGGGAAATCCTCGTCAATGGTGAAGTCCGGCGCGGTCACAATCCCGGCGTCCAGGACCTTGGCCAACCCCTGGCCGAACCTGCGCCAGAGGTGTTCCAGCCGCCAGTCGTCAACAAAGCAGTGCCGGGCGTCGGCAATGCCGCCAGAGCCGAACCGGCCCCAGCGGAAGCTTTGCCAGGGGAGATTGTCAGGGCAGAAGACGGAAAACAGGTGATTAAAGGTGAGCTTTACCGGCGGCAGGCCCACCTTGAACCGGTAATTAGTCCTTGATGTACCAGTAGGGTTTTTGTCCGTGCCGCCGTTCAAACTCTTTGGCGGCTTCGAAATTGAGGGCTTCTTTTCCGGGGCTTTCCCAGCCCTGGGCGGAATCGTGTTTCTTTGACGACATGACGCCGTATCTGTGCAATCGATCATCGGAAAGCTCCTGGATAAAATCCCATCGTCCTTGTTGCTCGGTTTTTCGTGACCTGCCGCCCATGGGCGTACCTCAATCAGTGCAGCCGTACCTTGCGAGAGAAGAGGCAAGCGCGGCGGATAAAATACTGATGAAAAATCGGCCGCTGGTTTCGGTGACCGCTTACCCGATTTTTCATTTCAATAGCCCCCTGCATGCCTGCGCTCTGGCGCAGAACAACAGACAACTGCGCCGCGACATTCCGGCCGCCGCGTCGCGGCCGTGTTCTCCGGCTGGTCAGCTTTTAGTGGTGGTTGCAGCCGTCTTGCTGGCGAGTTGATCTGCAATGCTCTTGGGAATAATGGCGAACCAGTGGCCGGAATCGTACTTCACCGGATAGGGAAACTTTTCTTTCGAATAGACCGTAGAGCCCAGCAGGAAGAAGGTTCCACGCTTGGAGGTGGCAAAGTCGAGCTTGTACGGCACCTTGATTTCTTCCGCCTTGCTGATGGCAAAGGCGGTCGCCGCATCATTGGCCGGTTTGATGATCAGATCGAAGGCCCCTAGGGTGCGGGCGAAGGCGTCAAACAGCTTTTCCCGAGGGATGTTGTATTCGATCCAGGAAATCGGTTTGGATTCCACACCGTTAAGGATAAAGCCCTTGCCGGTATGGGTGGTCACGAACAGCGCCACTTCGGAGAGCGGCGAGTTGTCGAAGTCCAGTGAAACCGGCCCATCCTTTTTGATCACCGGCGCGGGCGTCGCCGGCTTGGTAGCTTCGGCCTTGGCGGGTTGCGGTGGTGCTTTTTTATCTTGGCTGCAGCTGAGCAGCAGCGCCGAGACAACGAGAACTGAAGCGAGGAGCAGGAAGAGGTTGAAGGCTTTCGTTTTCATGGGGTTCCTTTGCGGTTGGTGAATACGATCTGGCCGTCGCGAGTAATCGGCATGATCGAATGGGAGGCCTTGCCGGCTTGGTCCGGAGTGGTTGCTTTGCCCGGCAGCAGGTTTTTCTTGTCCTGCGTTTGCTCAGCGGCGGCCATGACCTTCTTGGAGCCGAACAAGTCGCCGGTGCCGATGCTGGACTTGAAAAAAACCATGTAGACGATGAAACAAAGCACGATGGGGATTGCGTAGAACACCCAATGATTGAGCACGTTCACATGTTTCATGACGCCAAGCTCTTTGATGTCCTTGGAGACATAGGACTTGTAGCAGGCGAAAACGAGGGCGTTATAGGTGCGGGTGTCCTGGGTGAGCGGGTTGCCTGAGGTGTCTTCGCCGCCGTAGGAATAGCACATGTACTTGTGCTTGACCGCCGAGCCGAAGAAGTTGACCTTGCGGAAAACATAGGTCCATTCCAGCAAGGAACGAACCGCCGCGTCAACCCGTTGCATGCTCTGGGTAATCAACACGACGTCAAAGCCGTTGTGCCGATGGGTGGAGGCCCAATAGCCAAACTGGACGTTTTTTTCTTCCTTCCAGTCGCGATTGGAAAACCACTTGTGGATTTCATCAAGCACCACAAGGCAACCCGGCTCAATGTGCATCCAGAAATTGAATATCGGGTCTTCCTTTTGATTGGGCGATGCGATGGGGCGCAGCAGCCGAACCAGCGCCAGGTCGGACAGGCCGCAGACGCTTTTGATTGTCTCTTGGCATTCCGGATCAAAGATGCCGTCAATGTTGGTGTAGACCACGCGGCCCAGGCGCAGGTTGTCGAGGATCTTCTTGACCGCTTCGTATGTCTTGCCCGAGCCGGGCGTTCCGGCAAATCCGATAATCATGGTTACACCCTGGTGAATACGGAGGGGATCAGATTGAGGGTCAGCCGGACCAGGTAGGACGCGCCGAGGATCGTGAAGCCCTGCGGCAGGCCAACCGCGTTGATCAGCCAAACCAGTTGCGGCGGCAGGTCCGACCAGGCGGCCGCGTAGTTGAACACCATGGATGAGAGGTCAATTGCGCCCAGGACGGTTTCAACCACCAGGAACAGCCCGTCGAGCAGGGTGAAAACCACGAACTGGAGCAGAAGAACCACGCCGTCCAGAATCCAGGTGAAGCCGGTTTGCACCCAGCCCCAGAACGTGGCCAGCCAATTGATGATGACGCCGAAGCCGCTCATATCACCTCTTCATGATCACGGCCCGGATCGACAGGAAGCCGAAGCAGGCCAGAAGGATGGTTTTCAAAATCGCCAGGCCGCTGCCCATGGTTTCGCTCAGGTCGATAGTGTGATGGCCGTATTCTCCGGCCTCGATCTCATAGACCGGAGAGCCGCCGCCAGGCAGAGAGTTGAAGAAGTCGTTGGAGAACGAAAACAGGCCTGAGGATTTGACGTTGTTCAGGAAGGTGGAGAACCGGGCTGGAATATCGAACTCGCCAGGGGTGTAGGGTTCAGCGAATCCGGAATTTTGAATGGCGGAAAAGTATTGCGTATCCCCGTCGCCGGTTCCGGTGCCAGTGCCAGCGGAACCGGTCGAAGTTGATGTGGTTTTCCCGGTTTCGTTGCCGTTGGCGTCGTAGTTAATGGTCGTGGTTTCAGCATAAGGATTGCCGTCTACATTATAGACGGTGACATTGGTCACTTCACTGGAGCCATCAGGATTCGTCGTTGTTTTGGTTGTAACACTTTTGGGAACAGCTTCTGAATCAGGTTGCGAGGCATCGGGCAAAGGATCGCTTACGCATGTACCGGAACAGGTGGAAGCGTCCCAAGTGCTGACGGCCATTATTCCACCGCATTTATTCACTAAGGTCTTCCATTGATCAGCGCAGGAATCAGGGGTGCATTGACCTGTGCACGTTTCAAAATCAAACGAAAGAACATTCAGCGATCCGCCGCATTGTTGAATCTTTTTGTTTATTTCATCGGTGCAGCGTTTAGGTGGATCTGTTTGCAAATTATCGACAGAAGTTTCAACACCGCATGATTGTCCGGTAGCTGTATACTTTATGGATGCGATGCAGGAACTTCCGATACAGTCAGTCCATAGAATATCAGCCGACTGCTGACAATCATCATAACAAACATTACCTCCAGTAGGCGGCGAACTCGGGTTTGAATAATTATGAAGATCATAATTAACTTGGCCTGTTTTGGATGAGCAGGTGGGAACTGGGCAACCAGGCATTTTGCTTAAAAGTAATTGTGGCGTAACGTAGTAAAACGCTGTCGCCTCGGTGATACGCACAGCTGATAAATTTTCAAGAAGCGGCATGATCGTCGAATCCCAACCAGTGAATTGGATATCAACACCTTTTTTTACCCAGACATTATTTTCAAAATAATAGACGGCGATTTGATAAGTTGAATTTGTATTGCCAGAAGATAATCTTGTAACAGAAGATTGAGAGAGCACACCTGTTGTGCTGTCGAATGTAAAAGATGGAACTGCCCATTGAGTGCCAGTAGATGTTAACGTATTATCTTTGATGTAAAAAATTTGAACACAACCGCCAGGATACGCAGAATACGACGTAACCGGAACACTCAGAACGAAAACGATTGCAATAAATAGCCTATTCATCTTGTTTACTCGCTTTAAGCCATTCTGTTTTCAATGATGAGGAATCACCACGAGCAAAGAGATCATCAGCGCAGGTACAATGGAAATGATCATCAAAGGGTTGGAAATCTTGGCCGATACATTGAAACTTGAACAGTGAGCCGCGTTCGCTGCAGGATTTCTCGCAAGACGTGAGATATTGCCGGCATGATTTTGCATTGCGATGTCTGAGCGGCGCGTCGGTTGATGCAATCCGAGGAACCACATACTCCTTCGGGGTGAATCCATAGCCTTTGTCAGCAGAAGGCTGATTCGGGACTGAAGGCACGCCTTGGCCGGTTTCTTCGCCGTGAACGTTGTTCAGGTAGAGGCCAAAACAAAGGAAGGTCAGATAGACGCCAATCGCATAGAGGATGATGGTTTTCATAGCAGTATCCTTTTCAAGAGCCCGAGTATGAAGCAGAGGATCACGAAGGCAATCAGCAGCAGCCGGCGGCGGATGCGGGGAAAGGAAGGCGTGATCATTTCGACGCGTTCTTGAGCATGTTTTTCACCACAGAGCCTAAGGCGATCAGAAAGGCGATCCCGACCGGGCCGGCGGCAAGGGTGAAGAAATTGGAGAGTAAAGCGCCAAGGTCAAAGCCTTCCGGAAGACTGATCATGGCTACCACCTCATTGAAGCTGCGATTACAAAGGCAATCCCGGTCAGACCGCCCAGGCCAAACGACATGATGTCCCCGAGCTGCAGGGTGATGTTGCCGAGGATTTCGACCAGTTCGGCGGCATTCATCCCGAACGTCCTATGTTGCGGCTCAAGGAAAATGCATAGCTGACCACCAGACCGGCAAGCCAGCCGGCCATGACCAGGCCGATTCCCATGCCGTAGGCTGTCAAATTGAGTGTCATAGGTCTGAGTTGTTGAGTTCTTGGTTGACGGCTTTGTTGAGCAGCTTTCTGTATTTCAGGTTTGCTTTCTGGTATTCGAAAGAGCCCGAGGCAAATTGATTGCGGTCGTCCAGCGCCTTGGCGGCTTCGCTTGAATAGCGGCCGGCAAGGCGTGCATTCATTGCGCCTTCCATTGCGTCCATGAGATAGCCCAGGGCCATGACGATGAAGCTGCAGACTAAAACGCCCAGTAAAAGCGTTTGCAGATCTGCGATCAGGCCGCCGGTCAGGTTACTGAGGGCGTCGATCAGGAATTGGAAGGGATTGAGTTTTACCATGGTGGATTGAGTGCGGGAGGGGTTGCCCCCTCCCTGTTGGGATTACGCGCGGCGAAGGATGCGCTTGATGAACTTGCCGCCGGTGAACAGCAGGTCAATGCCGACAATGGCCAAGAGTCCTGCGGTAACGAAGGCGGTAATTTCGGTCCAGCTTACTGCTCCAAACAATGCGTCCATGGTGATGCTCCTTGAGGTTGCGGTTGATAAAAGGCGTTTTCTATCTGCTGACGGTCCGCATCAGCATGAAAATGCCGAAAACGATGAGTGAAAGGCCGAGAATGCCGGCCGCAGCCAGCACCATGTCAGCGCGAACACCATCAAAAAAGGTTGAGTTTATGAGTGGTGTCCATTCCATGGCTACCCCCTGATAGGAAAGAGTTGGTTGCCGATTTCTTTGGCCTGTTCTGCGGTGATCAGGCCAGACTCCACACACTGGCAGAGCCGAAGGCCTATTTCGCTATAGGTCAGCGAATAGGATTGCTGGGGTTCGTCCCGGAGGTCCGCGGCTCCGCAGACTAGGTCGTCCTTGGCTGCGTCCATGGAGTTCCGACCGGCACCGGCCGTCGCCGGAGGCCGGTCGGCCCTCCATGGGCTTGAGATCGTGGCCAGCCACGTCATTGGACAAGCCAGAGATCGTGGGTGTATCTTCGAGTTTTTGAGACAACGCCCGTGCGCTCGTCGGTATGCTCGACCAGATAGGAACGGCAACGGACTTCGGACTTGATGTTGTTGACGATGTCGCCGGGCTTGCCGAAGCGAATATTGGAAGTGATGGCCCACTGCGGCGGGTTGGAGTACTCGTCCGGGACTTTGCCCTTGATGAGGGTATTGAAAATCGGGACGTTGTCACGGCTCATGGCCACCTGCTCGGATGACTCAATGCGGCCTGAGATGATGAAAAAGGAAACGGCGTTGTTGATGTTCATGAGGTCTTTTTCGTTAGGCATGGTGGTTTACTCCTGGTTTTAGCTTTGATTTTGTCGTGGTTGATGGTCTATATGTTAGGTGGTGGCTTCCAGTTCCGGTTGTGGGCGCGTCTCCAGGCGGATGCTTGAAAAGCAGTGCCAGCACTGGAGAAAGGTTTCGAGTTCGCCGGCCTCGTTGGTGGTCACGGAGATTTCGAACGGTCGGTTGCATTTGCTGCACAGCATGTCGCTGATGGTTTTGGCTTTAGGCCGCTGCTCGTGCATTTTTGCGAATCCGGATGGTCAGGTTTCGGTCACGGGCTTTTAACTTGGCGTCGACAAGGGACACGTAGCCGGAGATAAGCAGGCCCGCGACGAGTTCTTCTTTCGAGATGGGTTCCTTGGGGTTGTCGTAAGGTGGCGTGGTGAGTTTCATGGCTGTTGGCTCTTGGGATTGATTCGCGATGGGGTGTATGGGTTCGTAAGACATGCCTTGTCCTGGAAAGCCGTGAGTGCAGACGATCATTTTGCGCTTGGCTCCTGGTTTGTTGTGTTCCAAGTATCGGGGGCTAATTCGCCAAGCTTGAAGGTTGTGACGGGAACCAAGGCAAACGAGCTGTTGCACTGCTTGCACTCGTAAACAAGCTCGTAACCTGAAGCGAGAGAGCGCAGAGACGGTTGTTCAAATTCGCCTTGGCATTTCGGACAACGAGACGAGGAAAGGAAGTCGTAGGTTTGGGCGATTTTTGTTTTCATGGCTGCATGCTCTTGGGATTGATTCGCGTTGTGACAGGATAAGAATATAAGCTACCTTATTAAAATTAAGATTATAATAAGATAACTTGTTGGTCAAGGAGAAAATAAAAGTTTTCTTATGGAAAATGAATTTGATGAAATTTGGGCAAGAATAAAATCAGAGACAACCTTGAAAAGCCTGCAAAGCCTTGCAAATATAATAAAAATTTCCCAGCCAGCAGTTTCAGAAATGAAAGGAAAAGGGAAATTTCCCCCAGGATGGGCCTATCTGGTAGGTAAAAGATTTGGGCTACTTACCGAATGGATAATGACAGGGGACGGCCCCAAAAGGCTGGATGAACTGAAAGGCGATTGGGTTTTCTATGAAGAGTTAGAGCAGTGGGCAAAGGAAACCGGACAATCTGACAATATCCAGTGGATGCGCAATCAGATCGAAAGTTTTTTTCCGATGTTCAAAGAGTGGAAAAAAAGAAGGGCTGAAGGGGATTCTTTTGAAGATGGAGAGCCAGAATCAAGAGTAGCATGATTTTCCTGCAACTTCTGTGTGGTAGGTCACGGTTTGCACTTTTATCTCGATCAATTTACATTTTTTCCCTCATTTGTTTGCGGAATCAGGGCTCCCCCCTTGATTGATAAACACAAGGCGTTTTCGATACGCGGTTTTATCGGCCCTCGTAATCGCAGGCTCAATTCAGGGCATAATCTCAGAAGAAAATAGGGCAGAAACCACATAACAAACAAGATCACAACGCCTTTCATTTTTCACTTTTCGGTGCCTGATAACGCAATATATGGATAATTCGAGTTCAGATACAATAAGCGGAAAGCAAATAATGGATATTTCCATTTTTTCAAGAAAAATATCACGATAAGCGGAAAAAATGTCCATCTGCAATGCGTCATGTGATGGATAATTTTCTGTTTATTAAACCGTTATAAGCTGCCAGGCTCCAATAACATATATCAATGGATACTTATTTTGAAGTGTATTCCTATGAAAACTAAACCCGGATATGGAAATAAATATTCTGATACAGATTGGGGATGTGACTTTTTTGAAGTATCGATTTCGTCATCATTTAAGAAGATAAAAGTATGTTATGTGAAAGTCAAAGATATAACAGTAATATCTGGAGCATTAACAAAAAAAGTACTTGATACTTCTTGGATGACAAACTTAGATTTTGGTTGCAAAAGAGCTTATGAAAGAACGGTTCAGGATACGGCCTCTGCATTAGTAAAGATTTTTGAATCGACCACAAAAAAATCAGATGTCGGAAGTGAGTTTGGAGAAATCATGGTTTCGATAGGCTCAACTAAAGCACTCGAAAAAATATTTAACCATATAATTTTACCTATAGCAGAGCTATGGAAGCCACAGCGAAAGCAAAACGAAGGTTTCGATTTTCATACTGTATGTCAAGGTGAATTGATTAATTTTGGGGAGGCAAAATATTCAGGGAGTGCTAACCCTCACGGGCACGCAATAAGCCAATCAAAAGGGTTTGTTGATGATCAAAAACACCTTAGAGATTATGTTCACTTGGTAAGCTTGGCTTCAAAACCAGCAATTGAAAACTTAAACAATGATAGATTTGGAATTGTCGCTTCATTTTCTATTAATCATGCCGACCCTATGCAAATTTTAATGAACGCAATAGAATCAGCTGAAAAAAATCTGGGTCTAGATAGCATTAAATATGTATATCTTGTTGGAGTGAGTCAGTGAGCATAATTGACATTGCAAAAGATAGCAATCCGACCAAAAGCCTTTCTGAATTATTAGATATTCTTCACAAAGAAGGGCCTATAAGCTCAGAAATTTTAGAGAGAATAACATATTACAAGAAATTTCACGCCGATATATTTAAATCAGAAGAAGAGAAAATTATCGCGACCCTCGGGCTTTTTTACAAATTAACTGAACAGAATAACCTATATTCATTTTTATTGTCTGGGATAGGGCGGCAACACAAGGAAGATTTTGGAGAGTACTTGACACCTGTACAGGCGAGTGTCAGAAGGGCTGTAAATGAAAATAAAATAATTTCAATCTCTGCGCCAACAAGTGCAGGAAAGTCATATTCAATAAGAGATTTTATTGCTGATGATAATGGTGATGCTGTTATAATTGTCCCATCTAGAGCTTTAATTGCAGAATATATCAATACAATGAAGCAAAAATTTAAAGGTGATAAAAATGTAATGATATCATCTTTTGTTGATGAAATATTCAAGTCTAGAGAGCTCAGGCGAATTTTCATTCTTACGCCCGAGCGTGCAAGGGATCTATTTTCTTCGAATCTAAATTTGAATATTAAAGTATTCTTCTTTGACGAAGCTCAAGTCTCAGAAGAAAGTGAAAGGGGAGTTGTTTTCGATGTGCTCGTACGAAGAGTTAAGCAGCATTTTAATACAGCTAAAATAATTTTTGCACATCCATTCGTTGAAAACCCAGGTGCACAGCTAAAAAAACATAATTTTTCTGAACAAGACGGATACTCAAGATTATATACGCATGGTGCAGTTGGAAAGATATTCATATATCAACATAAAAATAAGAAATACTATCAATTCTCGCCGTTTCTTTGCAGGGGGCATCAAATCAAAAAATGCATAGAGTACGAACAGAGATTTAACGATTTTGCATTTGACGGCACTCACACTGTCCTCGTATATGTATCAAAAACATCTATATATAACGGTAAATACATTGAACCGTTCAGGAAATATATTGACCGCTATGAAGACATAAACTCAATAGAAGCAGAAGAAATAATTAATACAATCGAGCATCTACTGGGGGCAGATAATGATGACCACACCTCTGAGCTTGTATCATTATTGCGCAAAGGCATAGTTATTCACCATGGCTCCGTGCCACTAGAGGTAAGATTTCTTGTCGAAGATTTAATCAGAAAAGGACACGCTAAAATCTGCTTCGCGACAAGTACGCTAGCGCAAGGTGTTAATATGCCATTTGATATTGTGTGGCTTAATAATATGAATATTCTTGGAGACAGCGAGCAAAGCAGATCATTATCATTTAAAAACCTCATAGGAAGAGCCGGCAGGCTATCCAATGACCCAAAATTTGATTTCGGATATGTTTTCACCAAGAGCCCTCAGCTACTTTCACAGAGAATAAACGAAAAATTCTTTTTGGATGAAATGTCAATCATCGACAAACCTGACATTACAAGCAACCCTGATACATCAGAACTGATAAGTTCAATAAAAGAAGATAGTTTTGACAACGATAAACAGGCTCCGATATCAAAAATTGAACGTTTGAAAAATATTGAAATATTAAAATGCTGCAAAGCAATATTGGATATTATCTACAATGAAAATTCAATAAAAGACAACCTGCATGGTTCAAGTAATCAGTTCAAGAGAGAATCATTAAAACAATATTTTTGTTCTATCTATGAAACATCAATCAATAGGCTTTTACATGAAGGGGAACTAGCGGTCTTTAGGCAAGCAATATCTATACTTATCCAGGCAATACAAGGCCGTTCTTTCAGGGAAATCGTTGGCATTCGCTTTAGTTATATTTCTAACAAGGATGAAGGCAGAAAAGGCTACGCTTTATTTTCTCAACAAGCTGCCAAATTGCCAAAGAGCACGCTGACTAAAACTTATTCGATTTTCGATCAAACCACCTTAGCTAAGAATGTCAGCTATGACGCTGTGGTTTTTGATACATACGATTATCTGGATCAAGTGATCTCATTTTCACTTACTGACTCGTTTATAACGACATTTAAAATATATAAAGACGAAACGTCGGACCAACGATCTGACAAAATGATAGAGTTATTAAGATTTGGAACAAACAATACGGTTCATACGCTATTAATGCGTTATGGCTTCCCACCTGAAGATGTAGCAGAAATATCAAAATACATAATATTCATCAACGAAGACACAATTACCTTTAAACCTGAAATATCTGACGCCCCTAAATACATACAAGAAATGGCTGAGTGGTATTTGCCAGAGTAGGCTCATATCTGATAAGAACGGATTTCTCTCTCGCCCTTCCAACACTATCTGGAAAAACGAGGACAGTATGGGGAATTGATATAAGCTTGGTGGGTGGCGGCTTTGGTGGCGGTTCTTCTTCCGTTGAAACGCTCTTTACTGCAAACCTCGCAAACGGTGTATTGTAACTTCAACAATATCGAACAAATTTTGCCCGGCGCGGCGGCCTTGGGAGCAGGAAGCCCACCGCTTCGACATCAGGATTGACAAGGTATCCCGAATGTATCCCGGACCACTTACGAAAGGCCTTCAATCCACGGTGGACGCGGGTTCAACTCCCGGTGCCATTTGAAAAATATGAAGGAAATACATATTTCAGATGAGCAACAAAAAACATAGCGGCCAGAGAGCGAATATCTCTTGCCGCTATTTTTTTAATACTCACTTAAGGCTATGCCCTGCTGCTGGCGATTTTGTAAACTTGGTTTTTATCGCGCTTCCCAACAGCAATTACTACAATGACTAATTCTTGATCCCT
>JAQUEZ010000019.1 GCA_028684915.1 Desulfobulbus sp. | reverse complement strand
CAGCCCAACCTTTGCCTTGAACTCTGGTGTGTGAACCTTCCTTTTCTTCGCTTCGCTCATAGCCCCTCGTTCTCCTCATGATGGCGCACAGCTTAATTTACTGTCTAGAATATGGGGTCCACTATAGTGGTACAACGCTGCCAACAAAGAATTTCTCATTGTACTCCGAAAAAACTTCCTTTCAATATTTATCCACTTTTCAAAGAACATAGCCGTTGCGAGCGCTGCCGGTGTTTTGTGCACCACCACAGCGCTCGTTTGTCTTCGGCGAAAGTTATCACACAATAACCGCTCGTCGTTCAATGGGGCGGAATGACCGGCCGAAGCTCTCTACTCGAATCGTAATACTCTCGGCCGGGCCGACATCAATAATCATCACATGATCTTCATCAGCATTCATCAACTCCGTCAAGGTGTCGGTCATGCGCAGGAGATTTTGCCGGTTCAGGCGACATTGAAAAACCGACAACTGCAGCCAAACGCCATAGCCTTTCATGGTTTTGTAGATTTTCCGCCATCGTTTCGGCTGGGTAATGTCGTAGCAGACAAGGTAGACGTGATCCATAAGCTCACCTTCACCGGGTCACAAAGGTTGGATAGCGGGGAATCTCCCCGCTCAGGAAACGAGTCAGCAACCGGGCCTGCACCTCGAACAGTCGCCGATAGCTGAGCCGATAGTTGAATATCGGGTGGGTGACCTCCTGGTTCATGCGCCGTTCAAAAGCGGCTATAAACCGCTTGCGCCCGGGTGCCTTCAGATTGCATCCGGTGGAGGCGATGATGAAATCCTCTTGCCTGACCTCGCCGTTATTGATGGCGGTGATCACCGCTGAATCGGCCACCAGCGGCCGAAATGGCTCCATCATGTCCAGGGCCAGGGCCGGGCGGGCAAAGCGCATCTGATGATAAAAGCCGCGATACGGGTCCAACCCCACCGCAGACAAGGTGACGGTCCACTCCCTGGTCAGCATCGCATAGGCAAAGGAAAGCAACGCATTGATCGGATCCTTGGGAGGGCGACGGTTGCGACCGTTGAAATCGAACCCACCGGCCACGGCTCGTTTTTCCACGGAGATCATGGCGCTAAGGTGCTCAAAGTAACGCCGGGCGGCGTTTCCCTCTACTCCCAGCAGCGTCTGCAACGAATGGGTCCGCGCTGATTGCAGCATATCGTTTTTCAGGCCGATCAAGACGTCAGCCGGAGCCTTTTCCCCCTCTTCGTCGCCGCCCTTCCAGTTCCTCCGCAACAGGGTGCGGCAATTCTGAATTTTGGCGGTGACCAGCCGTCGCGCCAGGTGCAGACAGGCGGTTTCGTCAAAACTGGTTCGGTATTGGGCAGTGCGGTTTTGCACATTATGATGGCCGGTACCAACGCAGTGACCGATAAACCAGCCACCATAACTCATGAAGGTGACAGGAATTTGCCGTTTGCAGCACTCGTGCAGCGCTGGGGTGCTCATGCCGCAATGGCCAAAGAGCACCACCTGAGAGGTGTCCATCAACCGGGCCTCGGCCACCCTTTCCCGGTTTTCCTCGATGATCAACTGCTCGCCATCCTTGCGCACATAGCTGGCCGGTGACTGTACGTAGAGTGGCAGAGCGGTTTCAACCTGTGGATAGATGGGGCGCACATCGATGCGCTGCTGGGTGAGCAAACCGACCTCGTCGGGCAGACAGATGCCGATCAGCGAGCAACGGCCGCATTTGGGACTGTCGACCAGGGGCAGCGGTGATGTGTCCTCCTGGCTGAGGCCACGTAAGCCCTCAATGGCGGCCAGGGTTTCGCCAAGCAACTCCTCGTCAAAGGCCACCCTGACACGCTCCTTTGAGCCGATAAAGTAGAGAAATCCATGGTCCACCTCATAGCCATGCTCCCGCAGCAGCAGTCCCTGGGCGCAAACCTGGACCCGTTCCGGCGCATAGGCACCGGCAGGTACATGGGGCCGCTTGCCTTTTTTGTAGTCCACCGGCTGTACCTCGACGCCGACGCCCTCCACCAGATCAATCTTGGCAGTTATGCCCAGGGCTTCGGAGCTGAGCGACACCGAGCGGGCGTGAATGATTTCCGGTTCAGCGGGGGTCTCAACCGGCAGTTTGCCGCCCTCCTTGTCCACCCGCTTGTGGCGAATGGCCCCTTCCACCGTGTCGGCACTGTGGGCAAACTCCCCCTGTACCCACATCATGTAGGCCAGACGCGGACAATAGACATACTCGTTAACCATGCGGACAGGGATGAGGGGAGTGGTGATAGTTTCGTTCATGGCTTTCGATGCGTTTGTATAATTGTTCGTCCCAGAGCTGTAAGCCGATATTTCTGCAGCCGACTGGTGGGTTTATCAGGAATGGTCAACTCGATGACTCCAGCCTTGATGGCCCGTTGCTGGTAGTGCTCCCGGAAATGTTTTTCGTCCTTGAGGCCCAATAGATCCATGATTTCCCGCCGGTTCATCTCGCCCTCCATGACCCGAAGCAGCTCGACGACTTCGGGGGTGACTTCGGGGGTGACTTCGGGGGTGACTTCGGGGGTGACTTCGGGGGTGACTTCGGGGGTCTCCCCTTTCCCCGGCAAGGGGATGGTTGCCGAAAAGATGTCGTTCAATTCCTCAAAAAACGGAACC
Organism: Desulfobulbus sp.; assembly: GCA_028684915.1. The sequence continues at coordinate 53,542 of JAQUEZ010000019.1, read as the reverse complement.
GCATTGGGTGTATACTGCGGCAGATATTTGCTGACATTGTGGACGCCTGACCCCGCCTGCTCATAGCGACCAATATGGAGCATGAAGTTGCAAATGACCGGATTTTTAGGAAAAGGGGTAAAATTGGCAGGGTCGAGGCGGCCGAGAATATGCGGCACATGCGGGTTTTTGAACACAACCTGGTCTGCATAAATCGTCACCGAGGCTGGCGCAGCGCTGGTGTACTCTCGATGGGCGATGAGGTTGGAAACGAGTTCGCGGAAAATGCGGTCGCGCAGATTCACCCGCTGAGTCCCCTCCATGAAAAACGGATCGTCGAGGTGTTTCTCTACAAAGCCCATCAGCAGATCAAAAGTGTCGATCAGGTTGGTGTGCAGGAGCAGGCGGTCATCATAGCGGTCAAGATTGCGGCGGCGCAGCAGGGCGTCAAACGACATGGCCGGGGCCACTTGGCCGATGGTGGCATCGCTGCCGAACATCAGCGCAGCAGCAAGTGTATAGCCGGTTTCCGCCGAAAGCGGATCTTTGCGGATGAACCCGCCGGTGCGCAGGAGGCCTTCATTGTCCAACCCAAGCCAAGGATGGCTGCTGTGATGTTGCCGAAACAACTCGCGGCTACGGTCAAAAAGCGCAGGATTCAAGTCCTCCATGCCCAGCCAAGGGATAACGCGCTGTTCGGTATAGAAACTCAGTTTCCGGTTGACCAGCCCCGCGATCTGATACGGGTCTTTGAGCCGATAATCGCCATCCTCACTGCGCAGAAACACCTCACCGCCGCTGCGATGCACCTGCGAACTGCACGGCACCTGAACGCGGATGATAACTTTGCCGTCAACGGTTTCCTCATGTGGGAAAAGCAGGTACGGCGGGTCCAGTTTCTGCGGATTGTTGGAGAGGTTGGCGATGTCGGCCCTGATGCGCCCGACGGCACCGGGGTTGATGCCGGTAATCGTGCCGTCATCGGCAACACCAAGGACGATAAGGCCGCCATCGCGATTGAGAAAGGCGCACACGGTTTCAAAGAAGTTCTTCGGCAGGCTGTCCGCCGCTTCCTTGTATTCGAGAGCGATGCCTTCGCTGGGTGGGAATAATGTGTTCATGTTTCGTTTCTTTGGGTTGGTGATCCGGCAGGTACTGGTGCGAATAAGCCGAGGCCGAAGTGGGAGGCATACCCCAAGCAGATTGGACCGGTTATTGGTTCGGCAAAGGTAAGACGCAGTGCATAACCGTAGTCTTCGGGCGGTGAGGCTCCATTACGGCGGGAACGTACATGATGGCGCATCGCAATGCTTTCAACTCGAAGCCATTCAATTATTTCCGGTGCCGGAAGGCCACGCGATGCAAGTTCGGCAACGATTTGACCATCTGGCGTATCTTTACCCTTGGCTTTACGATGGCGAGGCAAGACAAGCGGCGAGAGTGATTGCCAAACGCTGGAGGCACTTATCATCGGACGCAGCGCCGGTATTGCGGCGAAGTCTTCCGCCGTCCCTGCCCCAGCGAAACGAACAGCAAGTGTGCCCACGCCGCCTTTCATGTAGGTTTCACGGATGCGGCGCAAAATATCCTGCGAAATGTCACTTAATCCACCAGGAGCCCATATCAGAATATGGTCCAGATGGTGGTCATCTTTGAGCAAACAAAGTGGCAGAATATGGGCATGGCCGTGGCGGTGCCCGGTAAGTGGCTTGCGTTGCTCATCAAAACCCAGCAGTTCAGCGGCAGCTTGCGCACTTCCTGTTTTACCGACAAAACTTGCAATGGTGCGGTGGAGCAATTCCGCCTGTGGCAGGGTTCGCTTGGCAAGCGGCATAGGGGAACGGCTGCGGGCATTTGTGGCAAGCGCCAGCAAGGCAAAGGGCACAGGTTTGCGAGGTTGCCGCTGCACCAGAACCGGCGGAGCAACGCCAAGCGCGTTTCGCGCCGGACGCCAATACAATACCAGGTGCGCCCCCGGAGGTTGGCTCCATCCCTTGCTTTGCAGCCAGCCAGTTTCTACCTGAAGACAGGCCAGCAGGTCGGTGGGGTACAGCGCATTGAATTTTTTCAACTCGCTCGCTTTTGGTTTCTTGTCGCCAAACTCCTTGTCAAAGGCCGCCTGCCGCCATGTTTGGTAGGCTGGTGAAGAAACAGGAGCCATAAGCGGAATTTGTTCCCAACCATGGCCAATTTTTTCCGGGGGGACATTCTCGCAGGGCCGAACCCAGTCACCAGTTATGGGCACATCTTCTACCAACGCGCATTCTGTCCAGGATTCGGCGCGGCCAAGGTAGCCGAGACGGGCCGCAAGTTCGGAGAGAAGATTTTCTTCTTCCGGCGCCAGTTCGATATCCCAATGCACAAGGAGCTGCTCATGATTGACACCAACAACCGCCCGTGCATCAAGGACAAGGGTTGTTTTTCCTTTGATGGGCATATAGTGCCGTGAATGGGTACCTGTGGCCTCAGGTAAACGGTATGAGGGAACCACCGAAGCCAGTTTTTCGATGAGCATTTTCGCTCTCTCAGGGACAAGACCATTTTGCCACTCGGCCATTTTGGCATAGCCTGTGGCAATCAGTGCGCGCAAAATACGCCAGGGCGACGGCGGCCATTCGACGGCTCCTTCGTTTTGAGCCTTATTCCACGGTGTGGCGTGGTAGTGCCCGCCGGTAAAACGGATGGAAAGCGTGGGCATACTGGCTCCTTATTGCTGGCTGGCAGATTTTTCGTCCTTACCTTTCGCGAGTTTATCGTTGAATTGGACAACCGTTTGTTTGAATACAGGTGTATTGAGTTGAACGGCTTCCTTGAGCGCCACAGATAGCTCTGGCAATGAGGGCAAAACAAAATCTGATGGGCGAACTGCGGAAACGGTGTCTTCTTCCGGTTCAAGATCACAGGCCGTCCGAAAACGCAGGGAACCGGAAAGAAGTGCCCGAACTTTGTACAAGGCCAGCACGATGAGCAACCGGGTGGCATCCGGCCCCAAGCCATAGCCACGAATCTGGTCAAGATCGAGATTGACGTACAGGACAATCTTTTGGGCGGTATATTCATCGCGGGAAAAGGGCACGTTGCCAAAGCCTTGGCTGGTATCGCCAGAAGGATTAACGTGGTCATTTTTTACGCCACCGGACGCGGCAAGTTCCACACCTTCGGCTTCGACAAAGGCGGAAAGGGCGCGGGCGATACGCAGACGCCCACCTGCCAACTCTTTCTTGGCAAGAAAGACACCATGCAACAGCGCATTGCTGTCATATTTGAAGAGTGTTTCCGCGAGCAGTTTTCGATTGATAGGGCCTTCTGCCAGCCCCCCTAAAGATGCCTTGAGTTCCTCGAAAAATGTTTTGTCACTTCCTTCAAGCAGATAGGGGCTATTGATCCGATGGGCTTCAAGAATGGAAGAGGTCAAGAACTGCCCGTTTCTCTCCACCCGGATATAGGAAATGCCGTTTGCATCTTCGACCGGTTTCTGTGCGGCTTCGTCCCAAATGGTTGCCTCCAGGCGGTTCGCCATGCTTTGCGCAGATTCAACCAAAAGTTTTTTTCCGTCTTTTGTTTGATATTCTGCTGCTCCCAGGCTGGGGAATCCTGTGGGTTGAAACCGATCACCCTGGATGGGACGCAGAGGGATGTTGAAAAGAATGCGGTGAGTGTTGTCGAGTTTGCTCAGATCAATGCTCATGGTTTTGTGCTCCTTGGCTATCGGTTGAATTAATTGTGAAATCCTGGATCAAGCGATCACGGGAAGATCGCGATAAGGGGAAGATCAAACTGGCCGCCAGGAGGCGAGCATCACCGGTGGCCAGTTGAATGGGCGAAACGATACCATGCGTTTTCAGGTGACCAGCGGCGAGGCGCGTGGCGTTTGCCATATCGCCCGAAGCAAGCCTGCGGAAAATATTGGCACGCACAGGTATTACGCCTTGCCCTGTATTTCCCTCTTGCCAATATTTCGGTGCCAGACAGAGGCGAAACAGGGCAAAGGCATCATCAAGCACGACTTGGCCTTTAGGACGCATGACGGGAATTTTCTCTTGTTCTTTGAGTGCGTTAGCATTGAGCGCCATAAAGGCGCGGGAAAGGCGTAAGATACGATTATGATCGAGGCCGCCTTGCAAAAAGGCTGCAATATCTCGCAAATCGGCGCACAAGGTTTGACGGATAGGATTTTGCTCGAAGGAACGAGTGACATTGCCACTGGATTCCACAAGCCGCCGCTCAATACAGGCTATGGCATCGGCGATCAGATCACGGCCAAAACAAACGACTGAAGAGGAACAGGTATCATCCAGGCGACCATATCCGTTCAACGGGAGCCAGTGGCGGCGAATGCCGTATTGTGTTGCGAGGGCAAGCGCCAGGCGAAACTCCGGCGAGCCGTCATCAGCCGCAGTAATCCAGCCTGGCTGCAATGAGCTAAGAATCTGTCCTTTTCTCTTGTTGCCACTGGGATCTTTGCCATCGAGCACGCCTTTAGCGGCGAGCAAATCAATCTCGGCAATGGCAAAGAGGATATTTTGCCAGCGTAAGGGGATCGATCCATTTGAGGCGACAGCAAGAATGGCATTGTCAAGGCGTTTGACAGCGGCGACAAGAGATTTGGCGACCCGGTCGCCTCGCGATGCCTGATGCAAACGAACAAGCCACTCGTCTAAATCGTTCAGCAATTCTTGTTTCGGTTGAGCTGCCACCTGCCAGCGTCCGAGCGGAACGGCAAAATTTGCCTGCCCGTTGCGCTCAAGATAGCCAAAGCGTTCAAACGCGCTGATGCCACGAGCAACACCGAGGCGGGCAACTGCACGAGCCATCTCAACTGGTTCACGGGTGCCTGTGCGCCCCAGCTGGGCACGGCCCTCGCCAAGTAAGGTGCTAATTTCACGAAGAGTTGCAAATTGCGGCCAAAGGGGCATCCATTGTTCCCCTCGTGTTGCTTTATCATCTGAGCTGGTCGAAAGGTGTCCAACAGCCTGTGACTTCAGGACAAAGGGCGCAGAACTTGAACCGGCTTGTTTTGTGTTCATCCGACGTGAGGCAGCAGCGGAAAAAAGAATTGTCCCTTCAAAGAAAAGGATAAAATCCCAAGGGTTGACGTTCCCTTTGCCTTCAAGTCCGTTTGAGCTATTCGCGCCACCTGCCACACCTGGTGAATACTGCCCGATGGCTGAGTTGCCAGTGCCAAGAGCCGGGACCGCAAACAAGGCATGGTCAAGAAGTGCACGGGTTTTCTCTGATACAGGTGCGTTTGCATCTTCCAGGTTGAACAATTCGGCAAAGCGTTGGCGAAAATTATCGGTGAAATCGAGGCGCCCATCATTCCCACCAGTTCCAAGCAATGAGGGCCACGACATGGAACCATCGGATTGTAAAATGACGGCGGCCTCCAACCATTCAAGATGCGGTCCTCGCCAGTTTAGGCGACATTCTGCGATATAACGTGGCTTGAGCGTGTCAAATTCCTTCTTGGTATCGGCGTTGTTTTTTAATGCTCCCAAAAGCTGACCAGTGCGCGCGGCCCTTACACCATCCTGATACCGTTTTAACCGTGGCAGAGGTGATTTTTCCATGCTGCCAAGAAATGTAGCGGATTTGTCTTTGTCTGAAAGGAAACCTGAGCCTCGATTCCACGGCGAAACCAAAGGCGTGGGTTGGTATTTCGTCAAAAAAAACTCTGCAAGCTCATCGGCTGAAAGTTTGGTAGCCAGGGTAAAAGCTTCGTCTCGCCAAGCACCTCTGGCAAGCGGATCAGCCTGTTCGGAAACAAGCCGCAGGATACCAAGAGCTTTCAAGTAATGGGCAAGCGGCGTCGGAGAACAGCCTGTTAATGTGTGAAAATGAATATTCATTGTTTGTTCCCCTCCCTTGAAGCCTGGGCGTCTGCGGCACGGATAAGCGTTTCAAGCCAAGCAAGACTAAATGGGCCATATTGTTCAAGCAGCGTGGCGCAGCGTTCCGCCCAGCTTGCTCCGGTCTGCTCAGACAGGCCAATCTTCGCGGGTTCAAGCGTCATGTGTGTTGCGGGTATGGGTGCAGAGGCACCACCCGGCATGGTGAGCTGTATTGCTGGGATGGTATCGCCTTCAACAACACCCCGAATTGGCATGGCATCGCCTGTTTTCGCCACCGGATGCTTTTGATCGGCTGGAGATGCCTGCATACTAAAGCGGACTTTGCCGTGATGTGCGGCGATCAAATAGAGGAGCAAGTTGAACTCGTCCGCCGAAAACTGAACAAGATGGTTTTGAATGGGTGTGGCGTCGTTGGTTGGTTGTACTGTTGCAGCTTGCCCATGATTCAAATAATTCGCCCAAGGCCCAAGCAGAGCTTGATGGTGCGGCGCACACTGTTTCAGGAGATCAATGAGCGCAAGGGATGACGCAAGTTCATGGCGAAAACCAGGGCGAGGGTCGATATCGGTTACTTTATACCGCGGAGGTTTCAGCCATGCACCTCGGGGCGCTTTGGCTATATCTCCACCGGGGTGGCCCGAAGCATCAGGTTTGAGAATCGAGACAAAGGCAGGATGTGCTTTGCCAAGGTCATGCCAGCGGGCAGCGGCATCAAGAAGAGGCGTAAGTGGTTTGGCCGCAAGATTCATGGCTTGCAGAATTGCCGCCGCCTGTTGCCCATGTTCGGCAATAGTTTGCCAATCGTTCACTTCCGATAAAGATTCATCGTCTTCAGCCCCATCAGCAGCCGAAGCAGACGAGACGGGAACCCGTGCGACCAAGCAAGGCACTGATTTTTTTATTGAAAGATCTAGGCCTCGTTTGGGGTCATATCCGCCCGCCTCGGCATCGGCCAAAAGAGTCATACCTGGATATATGTCTCGCTCGTTTGCTTGTGTCCAAGTTTTGTCGAGATAGTCCCACTTCCAGACCATCCCTCTTTTGTCTTTGGTGAATTTTCGGGTATCACCGATGGGAATTGCGCACAGTTCTTCACGGGAGGGTTGGTAATCCACAGAGGGTGTTTCGTCTTTGCCCAACTGTATCCAGGCAATTTGACAATCGTTATCCTCGCCACTTCGGATAAAACGGGAAACATCCAAATCCGCGCCGGTGAGGTCGGCGGAAGTATCAAAGAGTTCCTCTATTTCCCGCCGCAACAGCAGAAAAGCTGGCGCATAGGGATACAGCTCACGTTTCCGTTCGGGTGCAAGCGACTTTTCAAAATTTTCCAGCGATTGAATGGAAACGTCCGGCAAATCTTTCAGCTCGATGCGCGCGGCCTCTAGTTCGGCGTAGTTATAAGGAGCGGCTTTCTTTTCTTCCTCAATATCGATTACATAAACATGGGCTTGGCCGCCATATCGGGCAGCCCGGCCAAAGCGTTGAACAAGACTCGTCCAGGGGGCAAGGTCGGTGATCAACACATCCGCTGAAATATCAACGCCCGCTTCGACAACTTGTGTGGCAACAATGATACGGGGTTTATTGACTGGAGCATCCTTACGCAAAAAAGAATCACGCCACTTTGTCCTGTCGCAAGGGCGGAAGCGAGAATGCACCAGATGGATATCTCGACTCGCCTGCACCTGCTTGTTTTTGACAAGAGCATCATAAACCGCGATAGCACGCTTGACGGTATTGACAATAATGAGGGTTGTTTGAGCGTCATTCGTTTTTTCAATCGCAAATCCTGCAAGTTGTTTTTCTTCCCGTACATTTTCAAGTTGCAGGATTTTGTTTACGCCCTCCCAGAGACGGCCAAAGCGATCAGTCGCGGCTGTTTCGAGGATCTTGTCTTTTAATGCTGGAATATATGAAGCAGTCTCAGGAGTTTTTAACCAATCAGGTTGCAGTGTTGCGCTCATCCACCAAGTGTATGCGGGGTGAAAAATTCTTTGCTGGTCATCGTTGCGAAACGCCTGGAGTTGTGCAGAAGTCGCAAGGCCAACATCCATCAATTGCGTTTCATCCATCACCCACAAGGCATCGTTGTTCAACAACCCAAAGTGCATGGGCCAACGGGCGCGGGACATGCCATAGCCTCGATTGAGAGCACGGGAGAGGAGCATGTCCTGCGTACCGATAAGGATCGCGGGCTTTTCAGGGTGGATGTCCCATTCGCGACGGGCAGGGTCGTTTTCTTCTCCGCCCATGAGGATGACCGGAGAATACTTTGCAAGCCATTCAAGGTCTGAATTGCCAGGATATTCCTTTAAGAGGGCATTGATCCACCGTGCAACTTCATCTCGTGTTTGTTCCACAAGGGTGCGCATCGGCAAACAATAGACCAGGCGGCGCGGCCAGTCTTCTTTGCCAAGCACAACACGATTCCACAGCCAAGCAAGGACGACTGCAGCAGTTTTGCCGAGTCCTGTGGGAATGGAAATCAGGCGAGAAGCGCAGTCGGTTCCGCCTGTCAATGTATCGGGCTTAGCGGGGTCGGCTTGGTCGCCGCAGGCAATTCGGCATTGATAGCTGAAAGGAACGTTGCCGCCGGTAGCAGCTTGAAAAAAATCAGCAAAAGACATCTCTGTTCCACCTCCTGAAAAATGGTCGTACTGTTAAAGGGGGTTCCCCATCGCCATCACCCTACCACCCCGCAGGGTCAAATATTGATCCTGAGCCAATTATTTTTTCTCGATCTGCATTTTTTCTTCATACTGCACAAGCGCCGACCGCAGTCTCTCCCGCACCGCCTGTTGCAACTCGGGCGGGGCAATAACCCGAACATCGGGGCCATATCGAAGGATCTCCATCACCAGTTCGCGTTGGTCGGCATAGGGCAGGCGCAATTCAAAGGTACCATCGGCAAGCCAGCGGTTCTGCTGGTTGGGGTGCCATCGTTCCTCAGCCACCCAGCGAGCGCTCTCCTTGGTAAACACCAGCACCGCCTCCTGCTTTGGGCTTCCGGCAAAAATACCGAAAGAACCTGTGCAAAAGTCGCGCAGCTGCTCCTCGTCGATTTCCAGACACTCGCCCTCCTGGGGCACGATCTCGCTCATCCGCTCCAGGGCGAGGATGCGCAAAGCGCGCCGGGTATGGCAATAGGCTGCCAGATACCAGTTGCCCCGGTAATAGAGCAGCCGTTGCGGGGAAACCTGGCGAGTGCTGATTTTGTCTTCCGAGCGGCTGTGATAACTGAGTTTAAGCCGTTTGCGCTCTATCAACGCAGTGGCGGTGGTGCGAAAGGCGAGCGGGCAGCACAGACGAATGCCGACCCCAACCAGTTGAATACGTCGGCTAAGTTCGCCGGTCTTGATGCCACGGGCCGATAACCGTTGTTCGATGCGCTGCCGCAGCGGCAAAAGTTCGAGCTTGAGCAGGTCCGGATCGAGCTGATCAATCAACTCATGGATGGTCAGCAGGGAATGGAGTTCGGAAACATTGAACCAGAGGCCGGGAAGTTGGAAGGCGTCATCGTCGGACGTGTCGAGTATGTAGCCTTGAGTAGGGAAATCATAGCGGAGTGGCGCGCCGTGTTCCCGCAATTTACGGATATATCGCTTTAGGGTTGGTTCGGAATAATCGACCAGGGCAAGGAGGTCGTTGAATTTGATAGGGTAACGCCGAGCATAAAAGATGGAAAGGAGTTCGTGTATTCGGTCAATCTGAGCCATTGAGTCCACCCCGGCGGGATGAGGTTAGAGAATAACCAGCCGAAAAAAATACGGAAAAGGCCAAGCGAGAGCCACACGCTTTGCGGAGAATCTTTTTGGCCCTACCACAGATTACAGCCCCAAACAACCGGATAATCGTTATTTTTCAAAGTGTTAGGCAATATATCGCCCCCTAACAACCACATTGTGATTTTAGATTACATTTCCAGGGAACATAGAACTGTGGAACTGCAAGCCCTCCAGGCTGGTTACGGTGCACCACGCCGGGAAAAATACTATTCCTTGTATATCTGTGTCTTTCCTTAGCCATCTCTTAGAGTGTGTGGACTTTTTACGAGTCCATCAGAGGTTGGTGTTCTTCATTTATTTAATGATTACTACCAAAGGAGATCTCTCCCTTCGGTCGAGGTGACACCCAGGTGGTGCCAAACTCTTCTGATTGCCCCGCAATACGATATCATCCCAACGAATGTGAGGAATCTCTTTGTCAAGCCCCCCTATAGATCAGTTTTTTCATTATATCTTGCTATACAGGGTTCAGAGCGGATGTGAGCATCGGCGCGACCGGTTCTTCTGCTGGAGCTTCCGGGTCGGTCCCGCCGTATATCATTTTCAGAACGCTGTATAGAGTACCTATCCCTTTTCACTCCACTTTCTTTCTCTTGCCTTTCTTGCCAACTCCTTTTAAACACTTTTTTACAGAGGAAATGCACTTCTCGTAAAAATGATGGCGTCGAAAAACTTTGATCTACTGCGTCGTAGCGTTTTTCTCGGCACTTGGTATACCTGATGTAAGCTTTCGCGCCGAAACAACACTACTCACTGTATATCTTTGTTTTTACTCAGCTCTCTATTCCAGAGTGCGATGGACTTTCTCGCCGGGGCGACAGCGGGCTGTTCCACTCGACACATGGGAACGGGCAATACCCGCAGCAGGAAAGCCCTGCTGAGTACAGAGAAATGGGGAGATTTCCGTTCAGGTAGCGCGGTGATTAGAAGCGGCAGGCCTCATACTGGGTGCTGCACGGGAAGCACAAACGCCGTTCTCGTTGAAGGGGATCGAGAACGGCGTTTAGAGTTGGAGAATAAACCGAAAGGACGACACGTTTTTCAGGAGCTATCGATGTAGATCTCCCACAATCAGACAATCATTTTTCTCCGGGCCATTCCAGCAAGGCTTACCAATCCTGCACCCAAAAGAAGCAGGGAGGCCGGTTCCGGGATCGGGGTGACGTCTGCAGTCATCTTCAGGTCAAAAAAGGTTGCGCCACCATGATCCTCGGCCAAGACCTGGATCGTATTTTCCCCAGTTGTAAACCATTTCTGATCTATCTGCAGGGTATACTCCCAATAGTTGGTATACCCTTCAGCATTCTCCTTGGCCACCTGAACGCCGTTGATAAACACAATGAAGCCATTGTCCACGGCAACATTGAGTGTAACAGGAGACGACAGGAGTCCTGTAATATCGAAGGTTTTCTCAAGAGCCAAATCAGTGTTTGCCGTCCAATCGGTATTATACTTTAGGCTATAAAGATTACCGAATGCCGCGTCCCCGGATTGCCATGAGGCAGCCTCCCAAACAACAGAATCATGGGTGACGCTCCCCCAGTTACTCCACAGGTCTGTTTGCAAAACGGTGTACGACCATGAGGCCCCCTGATCGACCAATATGGTAGAAGCCTGTGCGCCAACCGATATACCAAGTAAAGCCAAGCCAGTTACACTACCCAGCAACATTTTCTTCATTTTATGCCTCCTGAATGTATTCAACGTAATTGATTGTGCTCATGCCCTCTTCGTAGAGAACCACGTGAACGACGTTTCAAGCATCGTAACGTACTGATTTCACCATCCCTGAGGTTCAGTTTTTTTGACGTTTCACGAAGCCACGACATTGGGACACACTCAATGTATTTGCAGTAAAAATGCCACATCAATAAATATTACATTCAATTGAATATCAAATAGTTAGACACACATCTCAATATCTACAGAGGCACATGCTTACGTTTCCGGAATTGGCCGCCCCAAGGGATATGCATGAACAGCACGCAACCTCGCAGGCAGGCCTGTTCTCCGTTTCCACATAAAGTATCGGAAGGATCAATGCGAACCGTTTGCAGGCTCAGTGCACGTTCCGTTCTCACAATGGATACATTTCCTATGCTTTTTTCCCCCATTTTATATTCCTTGCCTTTCTTGCCATCTTTTTTTAATTGTAAAAATATGGAGTTATTATGATTTGATGGATTCGTAAAAAGTCCATCACACTCTAAGAGATGGCTAGGTAAAAACACAGATATACAAGGATCAGTTTTACCGGCTCGAAGGCATAGATAAGGTATATCGAGCGTCGGAAAAAACGTCGCGACGCAAGAGATCGAAGTTTTTACAACGCCATCATGATTTGAACCGATGGCAGGAACCCGACCCCGCGACCAGCACAGGAGGTGACCGATGAATGAATTTCTCAACCCGAAATCCATGCTCACTCCGGGGGTGGCCGGCTCCCTGATGATGTTTCTGGTCAACGGTATCGGCTGCCAGTTTCCAGAACTGCCCATGCGTTATGCTGCCTTGTTTCTTAGTTTTCTAATTGGATCGGTGGTCTGGTTTTCCGAGTTGGAGGGCCGGGCACCGATGGTGCAGAAAGGGATTTACTGGGTGCTTAACTCACTGGTGATCTTTGTGGTCGGCTTCGGCACCGCCAATCTGGCCGCAGATGCGACGGCTGGGGCTCCATCCAAACCGCCACAGGCCTTGAACCTTTTTGCTCCGGCTTCCGCCTATGCCGACCAGAGCACGCCCCCGACAACGACAACCGCCCTTGCACCTTCCCAGGTTGAGATCCAGGACCTGACCGACAAGTTGGCTCGGGAACGAGCGAAAAATGATCAATTGAAACAGGAGCTGGAGGCATCGCAGCAGCACAATCCGCAGCCTCCGCCACCACCACCATCACCGGAAAACAATCCGCAGCAACAAAATTTTTTCAAACGCTGGTAGCAACAACAACCTGCTGTAGCAGCAGGCGATACCGACAACATCTACCCAGCCCGTCTATTTGGGTCTCGTTCCCACGCTCTGCGTTGGATTGGTGCACCTGACGCTCCAGCGTCTCTTTCATTTATTTCATGCTCTCGGATTCGGCCGCTGCACGCGCGGGTTGAACAGCGTTTGGTTACGACGGTGCGACTTCTGCCAGTTCGATTGTGCTGCAACATTCTGACGCAGGAACGTCAAAGGGGCGTTCCCACGCTGGAGCGTAGGAACGAGGGCAAACGCTGGTAGCAACAACAACCTGCTGTAGTAGCAGGCGATACCGACAACATCTGCCCTGCACGTCTATTTGGATCTCGTTCCCACGCTCTGCGTTGGATTGGTGCACCTGACGCTCCAGCGTCTCTTTCATTTATTTCATGCTCTCGGATTCGGCCGCTGCACGTGCGGGTTGAACAGCGTTTGGTTACGACGGTGCGACTTCTGCCAGTTCGGTTGCGATGCAACATTCTGACGCAGGAACGTCAAAGGGGCGTTCCCACGCTGGAGCGTAGGAACGAGGGAATGTCATGGCGTATGACGGAAAAAACAACTCCTTGCCCTTGCAGGCACAACATCGCTATCATCCCCCTCCCTTTCTATTTTTCCGCAGAGAGATTGAGCAATTACAAACATCTGTGGTATGATGACGCGTAATTTTATTGTTCTTAGCCGATCATCCAGGAGCTTCCATGGTTCGTTTCGATTCCATCAAATCATGTTCTCATCCTCCGGGTAGTCTCCCCTTTTTACGCTGTCCGGTGGCCCGCCGGCTTGGCTACCCATGACAGAGATTTCTCCATTCCCGCCACCACCGCCCGCCGACACCCCTAAGCCTGCCCTGATCCTGAAAGGGGTTAGCAAATCTTTTACCATTGAAAAACAGCGTATTAAGGCCTTGCGCGAGGTGAGCTGCGCTATCCGGCCCAAAATGGTAACCGGCCTAATCGGGCCGGACGGTGCGGGCAAAACCACCCTAATGCGGCTCTGCAGCGGCCTACTCTCTCCGGACAGCGGCAGCCTTAGGGCCCTTGATATCGATGTCGTCCGCGAGCCACTTCTGGTACAGGCCAGTGTGGGCTATATGCCGCAAAGATTTGGCCTCTATGAGGATCTTTCGGTCCAGGAAAATCTCGATCTCTATGCAGATCTTCAGGGCGTGGAGGTTGCAGCACGGTCGGAACGCTACAACCAGTTGTTGGCCATGGCCGGTTTGGAACATTTCCGCACTCGTCTGACAGGGCGGCTGTCGGGGGGAATGAAACAAAAACTCGGCCTGGTCTGCACCCTGGTGCGCCCTCCCCGCCTGCTGCTGCTCGATGAACCCACGGTCGGGGTCGATCCGGTTTCGCGGCGCGAACTCTGGCAGATCGTCTATCATCTGGTCGAGGCAGAGGGGATGACCGTTTTGCTCAGCACGGCCTATCTCGACGAGGCCGAGCGTTGCGCCGAGGTTGTACTGATCCACCAAGGACGCATCCTAGGCCATCAGAAACCGCAGCTTTTCAGTGATCAGGTCGCGGACCGCACCTGGATGGTTCGTGCTCCGGCCCTGCCTAAACGCACCCTACAACGAAGGCTGAGCCAAGATCCGGCCGTACTCGATGCCCTGATCCTCGGCAAGGCGATCCGGGTGGTCAGCCGCGAGGCCACCCCCTTGCAGCTTCCTCAATTGTCCCAGGAAACAGAAGTTTCCATAACCCAGGTGCCCCCCCGATTTGAAGACTATTTTGTCGCCACGCTCAAAGAAGACCACGCTGTAACCAACGGCAACGGCCACATCACCCTGGCCCAGACCAACGATCGTAATGCCGGGGAAAAAGTAATCACAGTGGATAACTTAGTCCGGCGGTTCGGCGACTTTTACGCGGTCGATCAGGTCAGCTTCCACGTTCGCCACGGGGAGATCTTCGGTCTACTCGGAGCCAACGGTGCCGGTAAAACCACCACCTTTCGCATGCTCTGCGGCCTGTTACCCTTCTCCAGCGGTACATGTACCGTGGCCGGCATGAACCTGCACACCGCTGCTGCGGCCGCCCGGGCCCGTATCGGCTACATGGCGCAAAAATTTTCCCTCTACGGCAACTTGAGCGTGATGCAGAACCTCAAATTCTTTAGCAGCGCTTATGGACTGCGTGGCTCCAAGCGACAGCACCAGATCGACTGGGCCCTGGATACCTTTGATCTGAGCGAATTTTCCAGTTCGGAGAGTCAATCACTGCCACTCGGGTTCAAGCAACGCTTGGCCTTGGCCGTGGCCCTGATGCACGAGCCGGAGGTCCTGTTTCTCGACGAACCCACCTCCGGTGTCGATCCCCTGGCGCGACGCGAATTCTGGGTGCAGATCAACTCCCTGGCCGACCAGGGAGTAACAGTGCTGGTCACCACCCATTTCATGGAGGAGGCCGAATACTGCGATCGCTTGGTCATCATGGCCGATGGCCGAGTTTTGGCCGAAGGCACACCCGAATCGATGAAGGAAGGATTTGACGGAGCCGATGGTCGGGAGACCACCATGGAGGATGCCTTTATCGGCCTGTTGGAGGCAAACAAACAAGACCATGGAGGCAAGCAATGAAACCGGGACGAATGATGCGCCTCAAGGGCATGATGCGCAAGGAGTGGCTGCAGGTGATTCGCGATCCCTCCAGTATTGCCATTGCCTTTTTTCTGCCGGTCCTGTTGCTACTTATTTTTGGGTACGGGGTCAGCCTGGATGCCAAGGATGTGCGGGTCGGCCTGGTGGCGGAACAAGCCGATGGCCCCTCACAAAGTTTTGTCGGCGGCTTTGAGCAGACGCCGTATTTTCGCCCCACCACCTTTCATTCGATCCAGGAGGCCGAAGATGCCATGCGCGCAGCCAAAATAGACGGCATTGTTTGGCTGCGCCACAACTTTGGCCGCGATTACCACAGCAAGGAGTCGCCGCCCATCGGACTGATCGTCAACGGGGTCGATGCCAATACCGCCCGACTGATCGAGGGGTATGTACAGGGAATCTGGGTTTCCTGGCTGGAGCAACAGGCGGAGCGATCAGGCACCAAGTTCCGCTCGCCGGTGCAGTTGGAACAACGCATTTGGTATAATCCGGAGGTCCGTTCCACCGACTTTCTTGTCCCCGGGGTCTTGGCGGTGATCATGACTCTGATCGGCGCCCTGCTCACTGCGCTGGTCATTGCTCGCGAGTGGGAACGCGGCACAATGGAGGCCTTGTTGGTCTCACGCATCTCCGCCCCGGAAATTTTACTGGGCAAGCTGATACCTTATTTCGTGCTCGGCATGGGCGGCCTGCTGCTCTCTTTGGCCATGGCCCGGTACCAGTTTCATGTGCCGATGCGGGGCTCGCTCTGGCTGCTGCTTGGCGCCTCTGCCCTGTTTCTTTGGGTGGCCCTGGGCATGGGCTTTTTTATTTCCACGGTGTTTAAGTCGCAGTTCGTGGCCGCGCTGGTGGCCATGGTGTCCACCTTCCTTCCGGCCTTTATTCTCTCGGGTTTTATCTTTGATATCCGCTCCATGCCAGCCGTTATTCAGTGGCTGACCCACCTTATCGCGGCCCGTTATTATGTATCCATCCTGCAGACGCTTTTTCTCGTGGGCGATGTATGGAGTGTACTTCTACCCAACGGTGCGGCCCTGATCATTATGGGGCTGTTCTTCCATGGCATTGTCTATCGAAAAACCCGCAAAAAGCTGGAGTAAAGAGGGACGCTGAAGCGCGGGCACGAACAGACACGAACGTCTTAACGTACTGATCATTTTCTTTTATCAATAGGGTGTACACTCCATGGGCGGACGACTGCTGGCGCTGATCATCAAGGAATTCCTCGCGCTGTTTCGAGACAAAAAAAGCCGAATGGCGGTCATTGTGCCACCGATCCTACAACTGCTTATTTTCGGCTATGCGGCCACCTTTGATCTGGAACACGCCCCTTTGGCCATCTTCAACGAGGACAACGACAACTTCTCCCGCGAATTGGCCGCCCGATTTGAACATTCCTCGGGCTTTGACGTGGTTGGGTACCTTCACTCGGAAACGCAAATCTCGCCGCTGATCGATAGCCAGAAGGCCCTACTGGTGCTGCGCATCGGCGAGCAATGTTCCCAACAGGTGGCCCAGGGCGAAAGCTGCCCCGTTCAGGTGCTGATTGATGGTCGCAACTCCAACACCGCCATGCTGGCGCTGAATTATGTGCGTACCATTGTCACCGAATTCAACCAGGAAAAGGCCGCACTCAAAGGATCGGGCCTTCCCGCACAGCTGACCATGCGCGCCTGGTTTAACCCCAACCTGGAAAGCCGCTGGTTTATCGTTCCGGGGATTATTGCGCTCCTCGCCATGATCGTCACCCTAATCGTGACCGCCCTGTCCGTGGCTCGTGAGCGCGAGGCGGGCACCTTTGATCAACTGCTGGTGACCCCACTGCGCCCCTGGGAAATCCTGATCGGCAAGGCCATGCCGGGGTTGATTGTCGGGGTGGGTGAGGCCACCCTCATCATTGCAGTGGCGGTGTTCTGGTTCAAGATCCCGTTGGTAGGCAAGCTGAGCGTCCTCTACCCAGCCCTCATCATCTACGTGCTTTCCATTATCGGAGTCGGCCTGATGATTTCCTCCTTTTCCACCACCCTGCAGCAGGCCCTGCTCGGCGCCTTTTTGTTTATCGTCCCGGCGGTTATCCTTTCCGGCTTTTCCACCCCTATCGCCAATATGCCGGATTTCATGCAGACCCTGACCTACCTCGATCCGATGCGCTACTTCCTCACCATTGTCCGCCGGGTGTTCCTGGAAGGCGCGGGAATCGAATACTTTATCAATGACCTCTGGCCGATGTCGATCATCGCCCTGGTCACCCTCAGCCTAGCCACCTGGCTTTTCCGCCACCGAATGTACTGATCCCCATGTGGTCCACACCGGAACGCTGTTGCTTCGCCACAGCCCCCTCCCCCAAGGCTTTGACCGCCAAAATCGGTGTGGATTTTGCTTGAAAACTGCATCGAGCAAGCTTGCCCACCCCAGAACAGAACGGACCTGTGCCCCCCCTGATCCTAAGGAGCTTTTATGTTAAAACAATTTTCCTTTGGCCTGAGTTCCAAAATTCTCACCGTGCTGATTTTTTATATTAGTGCCATTTCCATGATGGCCTATGTCAGCTATGACGACTTGGTGACCACGGAGAAGAAAATCGGTATCCTCGAGTTTTCCTACGGCATTCACAACATCGTGCTCGAGGCCCGCCGATTTGAAAAAAATTACTTCCTTTACGGCCATAAAGAGGCCCTGGAAGAAAACAAGCGTATGCTCAGTGATGCGCTGGATCTGGGGAAACGCATTTTCAGCACCGATAAAAATCTGGCGGTCAATCCCAAGCTCAAGGAACTCGAACGGGAGATTAGTACCTATCTCCAAACCATTGGTGAATTGCAGGCAATTAGCAACACCAACGACCTGAGCAACACCGAGATTGCCGACACCATCCGCCATCAGGGCAAGGTCATCTCGGAAATCAGTGAAGAAATTGTTATTTTCGAAAAAAATCAGATCCATCTCATGATCTCGCTCCTGCGCGGCCAGCTCATTTCCTGGTCGTCGGTGGCGATTTGTATCGGCATTGTTCTCTCTATCTTGATCGTTTATTTTATTTTCAAACCGCTGTCGGTCATCAAAAAGGCCACCGTGGATATTGCCCAAGGGAAATTCCGCAAAATTGAGGTCATCAACACCCGCGACGAGATCCAACAGGTGATGGAGGCCTTCAACATCATGGTCTCCGAACTTGAACGGCGCCAAGATCAACTCATCCAGGCAGAAAAACTTTCCTCCCTGGGAACCCTGACCGCGGGTGTGGCCCACCAGCTCAATAATCCGCTCAACAACATCTCCACCTCTTGCCAGATAGCGATTGATGAATTTGACGGTGGCGATGTCCTTTTCATGAAAAAAATGCTCAACAATATCGATCAGGAAACCCTACGAGCACGAGATGTTGTCAAAAGTCTGCTTGAATTCTCCCGCTCCCAGGATTTCTGCCTAAGAGAAATTCAGCTCTCCGATGTGGTGAAAAAAGCGGTCTTGTTGGCCAAAAGCCAAGTCCCGCCCAACATCGCCATGACCATCGATATCCCGGAGGATTTGATTTTTTATATTGATGTGCAACGGATGCAGGAGGTGTTCATCAATCTGATCATTAACGCGGCTCAGGCAATCGAACGCCAGGGAGAAATTGCCATTACTGCGACCCTCGACTTTACCACCAAGGATGTGGTGATTGAGGTAAGAGATACAGGATCGGGAATCCCTGAGGAAAATCAGGTGAAAATCTTTGATCCTTTCTTCACGACCAAAGAAGAAGGCCAGGGAACGGGGCTAGGACTTTCGGTGGTTTACGGCATTATTCAAAGTCATCAGGGCACAATTACCGTGCAAAGCGAACTCGGTCAGGGTACATCCTTCTTTATTCGCCTTCCCTTTCCCGGCGAGAAGGATCACTCCTAGAGCAAGGGCATGAATAACTTAAAAATTCTCATCGTGGACGATGAACCCATCGCCCGCGACAACCTGGACCATATCATCAGCAAGGACGGCTACCAAACGTGGGTGGCCGCAGATGGCGAAGAGGCCGTCAGTATCCTCAGGCAGGAAGAGATCAACCTGATTCTGACCGACCTGTGCATGAAAGGCAAGGACGGCATGGCGGTGTTGGACGAGGCCAAGCAGTTGTGGCCGGATATCGAGGTGGTGGTCATCACGGGCCATGCCACGGTGGATACGGCGGTTGAGGCCATGCGTCGCGGAGCCTATGACTACGTGGCCAAGCCGTTCAAGATCAATGAACTGCGGATGATCGTGGAAAAGGCGCTGGAGAAAAACCAGCTCCGTCGACAGATCAAGGAATTACGCGAGCAGGTCGACACCCAGAGCGATACGCGGCGCATTGTCGGCCAAAGCCCCAAGATCCAGGCTCTGCGCGAAACGATCCACCAGGTTTCCCAGCTCGACTGCAACGTACTCATCCAGGGCGAGACCGGCACCGGCAAAGAATTGATTGCCCGCACCATCCACGAATTGAGTCCGCGCTGCAAAAAGCGCTTTGTGGCCTTCAACTGCGGGGTTTTTACCGAAGAGTTGATCGCCAGCGAACTCTTCGGGTATGAACGGGGTGCCTTTACTGGGGCCAATAAGGCGAAAAAAGGACTCCTGGAAATGGCCGAAGGCGGCACGGTCTTCTTTGACGAGGTTGGCGAGTTGCCGCTCTCGATGCAGGTCAAACTGCTGCGGGTGCTTCAGGAACGAACCGTGATGCGGGTCGGGGGTACCCAGGAAATTTCAGTCGATTTCCGGGTGTTGGCAGCCACCAACAAGGACCTCAAGCGGGAAACCGAAACCGGGGCCTTTCGCTCCGACCTTTTTTACCGCCTTGATGTGCTCACCATCAATGCCCCCTCCCTGGCTGAACGCCGAGAAGACATCTCCCTCCTCACCCACCATTTTCTTGCCAAATACGCCCATACCGGCCGAACCCTCCCCCGACTCTCCCCTGATGCGGAACGACGTCTGATGTCCTATGAATATCCTGGGAATATCAGGGAGCTCGAAAACATCGCCCAACGTATACTCATCGCCTGTGATGGGGATGTGGTCGAACCGCAGCACATTGCTGCGGTCTTTGGCGACACCGAATGGCTCAGCATCCGCGACAACCGCCAGGAATGGCCGACCTTAGCCGAACACGAAAAGCAGTACATCTTAGATGTGCTCGACGAGGTTGAGGGCAACAAATCCGCCGCGGTCAAAATTCTCGGCATCGACCGGGTTTCCCTGTGGCGAAAAATCAAACGCTACGGTCTGGAAAATCCAGACGCCTGAGAGCGCCACACCACTTCCAGAGAGAACATAATCCCCAGAATTCACAGGGCAGTGCACCCCATGGGGCTCCGACCAAATTTCGGCTCGGCAAGGTGGTGTAAGCTGTCCCTGACCAGCCCACCGGTCACTCAAGAGGTCACGAAAAGATGTTCTATGATCTCATGGACATTGGATACCAACACTATTTGGAGCCCTTCGCTGACATCACCATCCAGGGCTTCGACCACCTCCCGATTGGCATAGGGTAAAACCACGGTCTGCACTCCTGCCCGTTTGGCGGCCAGCACCTTTTCGCGAATTCCACTTACCGGTAAAATCCGCCCGGTCAGGGTCATCTCGCCGGTCAGGGCCACATCTCGCCTGGCAGGCCGTTTCGTGAGCAGGGAAAGCAAGGATGCAAAGATAGTGACCCCTGCTGAAGGCCCATCCTTGGAAACCGCGCCCGAGGGAAAGTGGATGTGAATATCGGTGTTGCAAAAAAAATTATCTGCTATATCGAACAGTTCAGCATTACTGCGTAAAAAGCTCAGCACCGTCTGCGCTGATTCGCGCAGGACCTCCCCAAGAGACCCGGTGAGCAACAGCGTGCCGGAACCAGTCATCACCGCAGACTCAACACTGATGATCTCCCCGCCGGTTTCCGCCCAGACCATGCCGGTGGCAATGCCGATTTGAGGATCGGCCTCGGCAGCATCCCGGTAAAACTTGCGCGGTCCAAGCAATTTGCGCACCGAAGGTCCGTCGATCAACACCTGTTCGTCACGGCTGCTCCCAGACTGGAGATACATCATCGCAATTTTACGACAGACATCGGCAACCTGCCGTTCGAGGTTCCGCAGCCCCGACTCGCGGGTATAATCGCTGATCACTCGCATCAGGGCCTCATCGGAGAAGTTGACTGCTGAGCGCAACAACCCTGCGACCTTCAACTGGCGGGGAACGATATACTGCTGCCCGATTTCCAACTTTTCCTTCTCGGTGTATCCGGAAAATTCAATGCATTCCATGCGATCCAAAAGAGGGCCCGGCAGTTTGCTCAAGTCGTTGGCCGTGGCAATAAACATGATCCGAGAGAGATCAAAGGGAAGCTCTAAATAATGATCGGTGAAATGGACATTCTGCTCCGGATCGAGAATCTCGAGCAGGGCAGAGGCTGGATCGCCGCGAAAATCCTGGCCGATTTTATCGATCTCATCGAGCATAAACACCGGGTTGTTCACTTCGGCCCGTTTGAGTTCGTTGATGATTCGGCCAGGTAGAGCACCGACATAGGTCCGCCGGTGGCCGCGAAGTTCGGCCTCGTCGCGAAGGCCAGCGAGCGACACCCGAATAAATTTACGCTGCAGGGCCTCGGCAATAGCCTTGCCCACCGAGGTTTTTCCGGTTCCTGGAGGACCGGTGAAGCAGAGGATAGGTCCCTTGCCCATCTGCACAAAGAGCTTTTTCTCCAGCACTTCACGTACGGTTTTACGCAGTTCATCAAGATTGACTGGTTTGCCCAGATAGTGGGCAGCCCCCTGCTTGAGCGCATCCACTGCGGAGCTGACCGTTGCAAAGCCGGTGACCATGATCACCGGAATCTCCGGATTGGTCCGGTTGATTTGCTGCAGCAGTTCAATGCCGTCCATCTGTTCCATCTTCAGGTCGGTAACCACCAGGTCGACATCTTCCCGCGCCATGACCTCCAGGGCCTCTGCTCCGTTGGCGGCACAGTGGCAGGTGTAGCCCTCCTTACGCAGGACATGGTCCATATTGGACCGGGCAATCTCCTCGTCGTCAACCAAGAGAATCGTCTGCTGAGCCTTACTGCACAGCGTTTTTGCGGCAAGAAACTCAAGGATGCGTTCCTTAACCTGTTGCAAACCGTAATGGCGAGCGTTGAGCACGGCCTGGGCTCGGATAATATCGAGCTTGCACGAGGTCGATGTATTCCACGGCAGGGCCAGGACGAGTTCGATGTAGTTGAACCCCACCGAGTATTCCGCAACGGACGAATCAGTTTTATCAAGTTTTTCCAGCTCATTATTTAGAGTCTTCAGAACTTGTGGCGGCAACTGGGCCTCGTCGATCTTTTGGCGAAGCATTTGTAAAGGGGAGTGGGAGGTCTCCTGCTGCGGGGGACGTTCTTCGACCGGTTCGTATTTTCGCTTAAAGAACATGATGGTATCCTTTCTCTCCGAGGTACGTCGATGCTTACAGTTGAAGGCACCCATCGGTATTGGTGTGCATAAAGAGGATGGACTCGTACAGAGTCCGTCACACTCTAAAAGAAGGGCGAGGTAAAAACACAGATATACAAGGCGCAATGTTTTTCCCAGCGCCATCAGTCATACCAAAGGGCTCTCTGTGGGAATCTAAACAAATAACTTTTGCAAAAACAATACCTTCTTTCCCAAACATATCCGCTGGCTTCCCCCTCTTTTTATCCCGGTTCGCCCACCCCTCCCCCTGAGTTCTTCGCCCCACCCTCCTTTTTCACACGAGCGTTGTTGCTCGGTGCAACACCGCCCATCGGTCAAGTTGCATAATGCAACGCTAAATGCCACTTAGCCACACGATTGCTGTTCGATCGTTGCGATATGCAACGTCAAAATAAATGAATGTTCAATCATAAAACTATTACAAATCTTATGATTTCAATTATTTACCACCAAAATGGGTGACTGGCACAGATGTTGTAACCAAGGGGACACAAGCATCAAAAACAATAAACGGAACACAACACTCTATGCAAACCCCAACAGCCCCTTCATCACTCTATTCCGCTGAATGCCGAGAAAACGGTACAGCAGTTCAGGGAAAACGACAAAAGGAGCGACCGTTTATTCTGGCTGTTACCCGTAATGGTCACATGTCCGAACATGTAATGGACTACGCTCTCAACGTTGCCCACCGTCTGCAGTACAACATTCTTGCCGTCCATGTCGACACTCTGCCTTTTTTCAGCGACCGAGGAAAACGGAGCAAACTTTTTGCCTCGGGTATGCAAGAAAGCGAGCAGATCTTTCAGGGCAAGGCCCAGTCTCAGGGTGTCATTGTCGAACATGTTGCCGAACTGGGAAAAATCTCCAGCGTGATCGACAGATTGTGCCATGCCAAAAAACGTATCGAGTTCGTGGTAATCGATAAGGGAATTCGCTTGGCCTCAGTGGCCAAAGGTTCTCCGGTGCCCGTCTTTCCGGTCATTACGACCAAAGCAGGTCAAAGTAGCAAGACCATTTTTCATATCACCAAAGGAAAAGGAGTATTCGCTATGTCCACTATCAGCAAAGCACACCACGTTAAAAACTGTATCGTCTTTGGCGCTCTCACCGCCGGCCTCTATGCGGCAGTGTTCACCCACTCGGATGTTGTCATGAAGTATTGGACAAAGGGTGGCGTCTATGCGCTGCTGCCGGTTGCGACCGTTTTTGCGGTTTCCTATCTCCACGGCAATTTCACCAGCTCCTTCTGGTCCATGCTCGGCATTGAAGCCTCCAAGACAGCCGGCAAAAAAGCAGTCGAGACCGATCGAAAAGTGGTTGCCCCACGTCCCGACACCCGTCCCCGAGCCCAGGTTAACGCCTGATCAGGCAAATGCCAGTATGGCCGTCATAGTCGGGCGGCCCGGTTGAAATCCTTCTTCAAAGAGACTGAACAAAGGAGTTTACAATGCACGGACCAATTACTGAGGCAATCAACTTCATCGACCTCAACACTTATACTATTGTCTTTCTTTTCATCGTCGGCTTCATCGGCGGTCTGGTTTCCGGTTTCATCGGTTCTGGTGGCGCGTTCGTGCTCACACCGGGCATGATGAGCCTCGGCGTTCCCGGTACCGTGGCCGTTGCCAGTAACATGTGCCACAAATTCCCCAAAGCCCTGGTCGGATCCATCAAACGGTTTAAATACGGCCAGGTTGACATCAAACTCGGTGTTATCATGGGGCTTTTTGCCGAAATTGGTGTCCAAATTGGTATCCAGGTACAAAAATACATTCTCGACGAATGGGGCCCGGCCGGCTCTAACCTCTACGTCAGCTTTGTCTTTGTCTGTGTACTCGTCATCGTAGGTTCTTTTGTTATGCGTGACGCCATGAAAATGAAAAATGCGCCCGATGACCAACCTAGTGCCGGTCCCACTTTGGCCAAACGGCTGCAGAAGATCGAACTCTGGCCGATGATTACGTTAAAAACAGCCAATCTGCGGATCAGCATGTGGTTTTTGATTCCGGTATCTATTGCCACCGGTATGCTGGCTGCCACTATCGCCGTTGGCGGGTTTATCGGCGTACCCGGCCTGATGTATGTCATTGGTGCCTCCGCCATCGTTGCCTCGGCCACCGAGCTGGTTATCGCCTTTGTCATGGGCCTTGGCGGCACCTTGATCTGGGCCTACTACGGCATGGTTGATATTCGCCTGGTTATGCTCATCCTGGCCGGTTCGCTCTTCGGCGTACAGCTTGGCGCCATCGGTACCACCTATGTTAAGGAATACATGATCAAATATGTCATGGCCACCATCATGCTGATCGTCGCCGTCAGCCGCTTCTTCGCCATGCCTAAGTATTTGACCCAACTGCAAGTTCTTTCCTTGAGTGATGACTTGGTAAAAATCCTGACCCAGGTCAGTTTTATCATCATGGTCTGTGCGCTCTTGATCGGCGCGACAATCATCCTCACCAACCTGTTCAAAGCGCGCAGCATGGAAAAAACTGCCGCTAGCAACGTCTGATTAACCTTGAGTGAGGTACGGTATGCCCGAGACTGTTTCTACCATCCTAGTTGCTGTTGATCCGAGCGATGCAAGCAAGGGGGCCTTTCAACAGGCCCTGCGCATGGCCCAGTTCGTTAAGGCCGAATTGATCGCCATCTCGGTTACGCCCCGCTACGAGGGCAACATGAACCGGTGGAAGATCAGCAACGCCGATGAAAAACTTAGCCAGCCCTTTGAGCAATGCCTGGCAGAGCTGAAACAATACGGGGAAGAGCAGGGACAGAAGGTCCGCACCATCCATGTTATAGGCGATCCGGTCGAAGAAATTATCCGCGCAGCGGAAGATGAAAATGTGGGGCTGCTCATCATGGGCTACCCCAAACGATCCCGGATCGAGCGGGCAATTCTCGGGCAAACCACCACAAAGGTAATTGGCTACAGCCCCTGTGATGTACTCATGATCCCCGAAGGGGCAGAGATTGGGTTTTCTCGGATCATGGTGGGCATAGATGGATCTCGCTACAGCATGGAGGCCGGACAGCGAGCACTCGAGCTGGCCCTGGCCTTCGGTGGCGAGGTGCATGCCCTGACAGTTTTAGATATCCCCATGGAACGCAGTTTTCTCTATGGGGTGCTTGAATCGGCTCGACAGGACAGTTTTCCGCCGCTGGAAACCTTAATCGGCCAAGGGGAACGTTTCGGAATCAAGGTGACCAAGGATATTGTCCACGGATCACCCTCTGAAATCATTGTCCAGTACAGCGAGAAACACGATATCGATCTCATTGTTCTCGGCACCTATGGTCGTTCTGCCATGGCCAAAATCCTGCTTGGCAGTGTTGTCGAGCGTGTGGCCATGATTTCGGCACGGCCGACCCTGGTCGTCAAACGTCTGGGGAAAAACGGCGTACGAGATTTGGTTTAAGCCCGGATATCCGTGACCATTCATCCGGCACGGATTCCTGTTTAAAAAGCGTCAACCATTGCTCGATCTTGATGACGATAAAAACATCTGCACAAACCAAAAAGCAACAACCTTTCACTTTTCCTTAAACCACAGGGAGGATCGCATGGAACTGAGTCAGTTATTTACGGAATTAGTGGTTTTGGTCTGCGCAATCCATCTGGCCGGCGTGGTTGGTCGCTCGGTAGGCACTTTTTCGGCAAAAAGTGTTCTTGATGATCAGGCACGTCAGCCGGGGCACCGCAGCGACTGGTACTGTTTTTTCTCCTGTTCCGCGCTTACCGGTTCCGAATCCGTACCAAGAAATGCAGTCAAGGATGACATCCAAACGCCGCAGGCCGTGTATGCAAACCGTCAAAGCAAGCGTCGATCCCGGGCCAGCATGAGTTGTTGAGTCCGATTTACTGATGCAATAAAAATATCAATCAGATCAAATCATTGAAACAACAGGTACACAGCGTGAAATTACAACTGGGAATTTTTCAGGAGCAGGAGCAGATCAACAAGTATCTTGAATCTAAAGGTATCGAGCACCATGACATCATGGTTGCTGGACCTTTCCCCACCCGTCTGCAGGCGGTCGAATGGATGGATTTCATTGAGAAGAGAACCGGTCAAGGTAAGGCGGAGCGGCATGCAGTCGGCCTGATGAACCAACAACCTTGGTACGGTATCAGCTTTGAGCAGAAAGCGCCTGCGACTGCCCGGAAAAATGTTCCTGCGAGCCCGATGCAGATGTCAGTACCTATGCACTGAGCTCACAGTTTTTCAATGCAGGCTCAGCCTGATTGGATATCCCCGGTTAAAGACTGAAGTTTGTCTCTAGGTTGTCGTTCTCTCAAAGATCGCGAAAACGACATTCCTCGCTCGGTAACTTGGTAGTTCAATAACGCAATTTTTGCGGGAATTGGAAGCTATTGGGTGTAGAAGTTTCAGTCCTTAGTTGGGGATTTTTTTATTGCTGTTTCTCCGCCTTGGCCTCGGCTTGGACGGACCGCTTTTCGTTTCTCCCCCACCTGTTTCAGCCGATCCTGCCGTTGCTTCTCCACTCGATGACTGCGTTTTTCTTGCCGGTCGGCTACTCTTCCGTTTACTGTGCTTGCTTCGGCTCGGCCGTACATACTCGTTCACAAACAGATCGTCGTTGGCCCACTCAGTGGGAATGGCATGACAGATATAGGTCTCAATGCCCTCCAGGTTCAGTGCGCCTTGCTCATCGGCAAAAGAGATCGCCCTCCCCTCGGCCCCGGCGCGGGCAGTTCGGCCGATCCGGTGTACGTAATCCTCGGGATCCTCAGGAAGATCATAATTGACCACATGGCTGACGCCTTCAATGTGCAACCCTCGGGACGCAACATCTGTGGCTATCAGGCAGGGAAGATTGCCCTCTTTGAAGTCACGCATTATTTTAAGCCGTTTCATCTGGGCCACATCCCCGGAAATGATCCGGCTGGCAAAACCATTGGCCTCCATTAGTTCCTGGAGCCGCTCCCCTTGGCGCTTGGTGTTGATGAAGATCATGATCCGCTTCATCTGTTCCCGTTTAAGCAGGCCGAGGAGCAGGGAAAATTTTTCCCCACTGCCGACATGATAGAGGACCTCCTCCACCCTATCTACGGTCACTGTATCGCCACCAACACTGACCTTCTCCGGCATATTCATAAACTCGTAGGCCAGTTCCATTACCCGATGATTAAGAGTAGCGGAAAACATCAGATTCTGACGCTGGTCATAGGGTGGCAAGCGGCGCAGGAGGAAACGGAGATCAGCGATAAAGCCGAGATCAAACATCCGGTCTGCCTCATCGATCACCAGCATCTCCACCTGAGAAAGGCTGTAGACCTTTTGCTTGAGGTAGTCGATCAGCCGTCCCGGCGTGCCGATCAGGATATCCACCCCTTGCTTGAGTCCGTTCCGCTGTTTCTCGTAATCGACCCCACCGTATACGGCCTGAATGGTAAAATTACAGTGGCTGCCCAGTTGTCGGGCATCCTGCTCGATTTGCACGACCAATTCGCGGGTAGGCGCGAGAATCAGGGCCCGCGGTTGTTGCTTATCGTTGCCTTCGGGATTGCGTAGGAGTTTTTGAAAGAGGGTGATGAGAAACGCGGCAGTCTTGCCGGTACCTGTCTGGCCCTTACCGGCAATATCGCGGCCGGTGAGGGTAATAGGAAGGGACATTTCCTGGATGGGGGTGCATTCAATAAAGCCTGCTTCGGCAATACCCTTGCCGAGGGGTTCTGGCAATGCCAGTTCTTCAAATCGCATTCAGTTTCCTTGTTTTCTCTGCATGGAGAGGCTGGAAGTGTTGGATCGGTATCGAGCATTGATCCAGTAGTCGGTTACACAAAACAGCTTCTCCAAGAAGATGAGTTGAGAGGTCTCACCAATAAACGGTACTCGGCAAAGTCGTTGGGATCATTCCACAGTAAAGTGGAGGACGATTGATTCCCGAGAGGGGGTAAATTGGCGATAGATGGTCTTGGACTTTTCGAGCATTATTTTAGAGGCCCGGACAGAATCGCTCTCCTTGTATTTGTCCGAGAGGTAAATGATTTCGCGAATACCGGCCTGGATGATGACCTTGGTGCATTCATTGCATGGAAACAGGGCCACATAAAGTCGGCAATCGCGCAGATCATAGGTAATCGAATTCAAGACTGCATTCAGTTCGGCATGGCAGACGTAGGGATATTTGGTATCGAGATACTCGCCTTCGCGTGCCCAGGGGAGTTCATCATCCGAACACCCCCAGGGAAAGCCATTGTAGCCCACCCCAACAATTTTATTCTGACTATTGGCCACGCAGGCACCGACCTGGGTGTTGGGATCTTTCGAGCGTTTGCCGGAGAGAATGGCAACCGACATGAAGTATTCGTCCCAGGAGAGGTAGCCTTCCCGTTTACCGACCATTGAGTTCCTCGTTTTTCGCGGCCTGCTCGGCCTTGAATTGACGCCGACGTTGTCGCCAGTCGGGAGCAAGCCCGGCTGCCTGTTCGACAAATTTCTTGATTGCCTGGAAATACAGCTGTCCGATCATGGCAATGAGCGAATTGTGATCCGCCCCGGGTATGATCTGGAACTCCTTGCTCCTGGCGCCACACTCGGCCTGCAGGGTTTCCGCCTGCCACAACGGAATCAACTGGTCGTACTGACCGTGAAAAATGAAGGTGGGTTTGGTGAACGCACCGATCTTCCCGCCGTTGTTGAAGCTCTCTTCTTCCGAGATCCCCATGGCCTCAAGATCAACCCCAAGCATTTTGGCAAGCGGCAAGGTACGGGCAAAACCGGAATCAATGATCAGGCCGCAGAGCATGTCGATGTGATTAACGGCCACATCAATGGCGCAGGCACTGCCCAGAGAACGGCCCATGACAAAAATTGCCCCGGTGTATCCCTGCTCTTTGAGCCAGTTGGCGGCAAAGAGAAAAATTGCATTACTGTCCGGAAGGAAGGTGCTGGTCAGAGGAGTGCCGGTACTCCAGCCGTAGCCACGGTACTCGGCCACGAGAAAGTTCATCCCTTCCTGGACATAACAAGGCCCGACCTCGTCGTAGTCGGGGATAATTTCACCGTTCCCATGAAAAAAAATTAGGGTCGGACGCTCCAGAGAGTGGTGGTGCAACCTACAGGCGATATTCACCTCATCTTCGATGGGGACGGAAAAATCAATCACCCCTTCAGGAGGTGTGTTTTGTGCAACTTTGACAGGGTGGAAAAGGAGTTGGGTAATTTCAGGACGATCCATGGAAGTAATGTTCTAAATGTGGGGGTAATGAATTAGAATGGCCTCGTAAAAAGTCACTATCCGAGGTGATATATATTGCAAATACAGTATATTACGAAGATTGAGCTGTTATTCTCAGCCAATTGCGAATCCGGTGGTGGCCGATGCCGCTCGCACGGTTAGGGGTGCGCAGGCGGTCGTACAGTCATACCCGAATCCTGCATCCCAGGTTATCCCGCCCCGAGGGCAGTGGGCAATATAGGCGGCATACTGGATCAAACGAGTCACTCGACTCTTGGGCATCGACGATGCACGCCTATCGCGCCGCTTGGCAATCTCTTTGACCCGAGCCACTTTCTCATCGCGGTCAATAGGGTAAAAGCCGCCTCCAGATAATCTCCCTGGCTGGCGCTTTAATGAGCGTTCTTAGTCATGAGCACAGCATGGCGATAGGCTTTTTACCTGTCCATCATACGGGACTTCACGGATTTCACCCTTTTACGAGTCTATCACACTCTAAGATATGGCGAGGTAAAAACACAGATATACAGGAGTAGATTTTGCCAGGCGCGAAGGCACACATGAGGCAAGCAAGCGTCGGAAAAAACGCGGCAACGCAATCGATCAAAGTTTTTACGCCGCCATCACATCGCACCTGCTATCCTTACCGCAACTTGGAGCTTTTAGCTACCTTGAATGCGCATTCTCCGCCCGCAGGGTCTTGTTCAAAAAAAAAAATCAATCTTGAAGCAACGCCTTTTTGCAAAAAAAGAGGGGCCGTGGAACGAGGGGGCAACGCTTTTCCAAGGGCAGAGCTTGCATTCTGGAGAAAAAATATCTATCCTGCATTGGTCGTTTTCGTAAAACGCCTCGTAAATAAGGTTTCGATCTTTGTAAAGTACTGTCTTTACGCTCTGCCACTTCGTGGTTTTTGGCTTTTTACGAATCCATCACCATGCAATGAGTTGCAAATGAAACATTTTCCTGCCTCATTCGCAGGTTGCGAGGTTTAGGAATAAACATTCTGATGGCAAAACGAACTTTCCGGTTGTCTGTAACGCTTGCTCTGAGTTGGCTGGTGTTGTCCTTCGCGTTTCCTTTCGCGGGATGGGCGAAAAATGGTCCGCCAAAGCAAATTGAGGCACGTATTGCTCAAGATGCACCTATGGCTGCCCCACCTGGCTTCAATCGTCCATCGCCCCCCCCCGCACGCACCAAAATATCCCGCAAACATATTCGGCGCAAAAAAGGTCCTTTCAGCCGATTTGTCCAGCTCAGTCGACGAATCGTCGATGATACTTTAATTTGTCGCGACGAATTCGAATTCACCGGCTCGGCGATTGATCCCAGCCGCAATGGCTGCCTGGCCAGTGATCAACAGCTGCAATGGGCCTTTGGGGACGGCGAGGAAGTGCCAGTCGGATTCACCGAACATCCCTTTACCGATGTGGAAGATGAGTTCGGCTTGCAACTCGTTATTCAGCCGATTCAACTGTATTTAGGCGGTTACACACCGTTGTTCAAACAATTTTTCACCCCTTTGGGCCGGACTTCTTACCTTAGCGTGGGTGAAGTGCCCCAAGGCACCGCATCCTGGCTGAGCGAACAGAATTGGTTGGATGGGGGGAAAACCGGCTCGGCCTTTGAGCAATTACTTGCCACCGATTCAGGACTTGAGTCAACTCCCTTCTCCTACCGCTACGACATGGACCGGGAGACGGGCTTCATCGCCGGCGTGGGCTGGATTTACGATATTGCCGATACCACCGGCATGTCCCAAGCCTTTGCCCAGGCCGGATACGATACCTCAGAGAAGGTCGGCGCGGTCAATCTGACCCTGGGCTACAACTTCCACGCACTTACCCTTACCGGCGGCTATATCCATGCCATCGAAGGTCGGGACAGCATGGCAAATTTTTCACAAAACGGCCTGGACAACGACCCGACAGCCTGGAGTAGCCAACTGGCCTACAGCACCGAGTTTCTCAGCCGTCCCGCAACCTTTGCGGTGGGATACTTGAGATCCTCCGAAACCCTCTGTCATTTTCTACCCGAGGAACGCTACACCACCAGAGCCTCAATTCTGCTTCGCAACCGCACCATCTTCTCCCTGGAATACTATCAAGACAGGACCTATTCTACGGGTAACGGCCTTGATGATGACCAAGCCTACAGCATCACCACAAAAATCGGTTTTCAGTTCTAACAGCCCTAAGGACCATATTGCCAAAGTTCAAAACGCCGTTATCGCGGCTGTTTCACGAAAACGACGTTTCGAAGAACCGATAAAACTCCTGTTTTTCGCGTATTACTGCACTCTCACCACCCAGGCACCATCGGCAATCCCATCGGCAATCAGGGTAGAAAGTTGCTGTGCAATCGCCTCAGAGGCCGCACGAATAATCTCCCCTCCCTCATTGTAGGCCATAACCTCTAAAGGACGATTTCCCTGGTCTTCCTTCTGGATTGCAATATCGGCATAGACCTCAACCTTGGGGTAATGTTCCTGCATAAAATTCATGATAATCTGCCCCTTGATATCGGCAAGATTATCCGCGCTCTGTTCCAAATCGTAGCCTTCTTCCGTAAACAGTCGTCCGCTCATGATGAGATCGGTGACGACAATTTTATGAATCTCCATCTCCCTACTCCTTTTCTGGACCTAGTTCTCGTGCAAAGACTGCAAATGCGTACGCGCTGTCTATACCACAGGGAAGATGTGGGGCCAAGCAGAAGCCCCTGTTGTCCCTGCCGTTTTTTACTAGCGTCTCTCCTGTGACCGGGAAAACTGGAGATTCCCCCCGAAGGGGATAACAAAATTTTACGTTATTTAAGCATATTAGAACAAATACCCC
Source organism: Desulfobulbus sp. (assembly GCA_028684915.1). The sequence goes on along the minus strand of JAQUEZ010000019.1, from coordinate 20,848 downwards.
CTTGAAGACGACCACCACAAAACCTTAGTATACGCTCTATTCCTTTCTCTCCAGGGATGGAAAAGGGAGGGTGAACTTTAGGACTGCAAGGAGGCAGGATATTTATGAAGCACAGACGACCGCAGACCGCCTGCGTACTCAGCCTGGGGCTGGCGTTGCTTTTAAACGGGCCTGCAATTACCGCAGCCCATCCACTGGGTCGAGAACTCGGACCGGAACAGGACTTGAGTTACATGCCGGAACCCGATACAGGGCCAATGCCACCACCACCGGGAAAACATTTTGCCGCAGGAAAATGCTCAACCAATCCGCTGCGAAGCGTCCTGATATTGCCGGAAGATGCCAAGGAAGTAACGTTACAAACCCCGCGCTATTACTTCAGCAAGGGCCTTTTTTATACATGGATTGATGATCGGTACGAGGTGGTCCCTCCTCCGTTAGGAGCGCTCATTGCCACCTTACCGGAGGGCTTCACCACCATAACCGTTGGCGCAGAGACGTTCTTTGTCTTTGAAGAGGTCTTTTATCGGCGGCAAACAAACGAACACTCGGGTTATGAGGTTGTCCCCTCGCCTGTCAACCCAATGCCCATGCCGCCACCTCCACCACCAAGACCTCTCTTTGATCTCCCGGACATGGTGACCATACAGGCTCACCGGGGAGCAAACAGGGCGGTTCCGGTGGTGCTTAAACGCAATGGTCACCGCTGGATCGGCCCCAACGGCGAGATCTACGACCGATTGCCGACCGAACAGCAACTGGCCCCAGGCTTACCGGAGAATACCCCCCAATAAAGAACACGCACCTCAGCCTCACCTTTGCTCTTCCTGCAAAAGGAGCAAGAAACCCTACCCAAACAACAACGGAACCATCGCCAAGCGCAATGGTTCCGTTGTTATCTACAGCCTCTAAAAACAGCTTATTTGCGCAGCATCTGTTTCAGGTACTCGATCCATTGATCAAAACCCTCGCCGGTGGTGGAGGACAGCTCAATGATCGGCACGTCGGGTTTGAGAGTCTGGGTTTCCTTCCTCGCCTCTGCCATGGAAAAATCAAAATGAGGCAACAGGTCCACCTTGGTGATCAGCACCAGATCAGCCCCGCGAAAGGTGGCCGGATACTTGGCCGGCTTATCGGATCCCTCGGGCACGGAGAGCAAAATTATCCGCCGGTGCTCGCCCAGGTCAAAGGTGGACGGACAAACCAGGTTGCCCACGTTCTCAATAAAAATCAGGTCAAACCCCTCGCCTTTGCCTAAATGCTCAAGCACATGCAGTCCGCCGTGGACCATGGGGGCATCGAGATGACAGGCCCCGCCGGTGGTCAGCTGCACCGCTGGAATGCCCTTGGCGCGGATGCGGTCGGCATCGCGCTCGGTTTCGATATCCCCTTCAATCACCCCAATCTTGACCGTATCTTTGAGCACCTCGATGGTTCGCTCAAGAAGAGTGGTCTTGCCTGAGCCGGGGCTTGAAATCATGTTGATGGCCAGGGCACCCATCGATTCAATGTGGTGGCGATTGGAATGGGCCTGTTTTTGATTGGCTTCCAGCAGGCTCCGGTTCACCTCGACCACCTTGGTGTCGTGCTGATGATGTTCGTGCAATTGACAGCCGCAGGTATCACACATGTGTCTACTCCATTTCTACTTGATTCAGGATGAGTTCGGTTCCCCCTTTGGGGGAAAGCCGGTTTAAGCAGCACCAGGGACATTTTTTCGGGTAGGCACCGCCAAGGATCATTTCAGAGGATTCGCCGGGTTGAGCAAAGGGTATCACCGAAACCTTGTTGCAGTCCAGGCAGACGTATATCGGATCTGGCGTTTCCACCGCTAAAACAGCGTCCTTGGTTTGCGGCAGGGATTCTTTGAGAATATTGAAGCCGAACTCAAAGCTGTCGCGGACAATGCCGGAAAAGGGGCCGATGGTCACCGAGACCCGATGAATGCGCTCTGCCTGGTGTTCCCGGGCCAGGCTCAGCAACTGATCGAGCAGACTTTGCGCAAGCGATAGTTCATGCATGTTAAAATTATCTCCTTAAAAAAGCTACTTAACAGATGCGCGGCAAAGGGTGGCCAGTAAGAGGTTCCAGTTGCCGAGATCCGCCGATACGCGTGATCAGGCTAAGCCGCCCCTCGCTTCGCTCCCCAACCCAACCGATGAGAGCGGCCTCGCGGCCCTCTGGCATGCGCCGAATCAACTGCAGCATTTCCTCGGCTCCGTCACGGTCACAGATGATGAGCATCTTGCCCTCGTTGGCCAGGTAAAGCGGATCCAGGCCGATCATCTCGCAGGCGGTGTTCACCGCAGCACGGATGGGCAACCGCTCTTCCTCCAGCACAATATCCACCCCGGAAGAACGGGCAATCTCGCATAAAGTGGTCGCCAAACCGCCCCGAGTGGGATCGCGCAGCACATGGACTAAACCGCTCCCCTCCTCCAGAATGGCACCGACCAAGCGATGCAGGGGTTGGGTGTCGCTTTTGATATCACCGTCAATAGCCATGCCCGCCTGGGCGCTCATGATGGTGATCCCATGATCTGCCAAGGTGCCGGAAATGATCACCGCATCACCGGGCGCCGCCTTCTTACCGGAGATATCATGGCGGTGCGAGGCAATACCGATACCGCTGGTATTGACGAAAATTTTATCCACCTTACCCCGAGGCACCACCTTGGTGTCACCGGTGACAATGGCCACGCCTGCCTCCTCGGAACACTCGGCAACCGAGGCGATCACCCGCTCCAGATCGGCATAGGGAAAGCCCTCTTCGATGATCAGGGCAAGACTCAGGGCAATGGGCCGGGCACCGCGCATGGCCAAGTCGTTGATGGTGCCGTGAACTGCCAACTTGCCGATATCGCCGCCCGGGAAAAAGAGCGGGTCCACCACATAACTGTCGGTGGAAAAGGCGATACGACCGGCATATTCGCCAAGCATCGCACAGTCTTCCAAATCATGCAGCTGGGGAGAGCGCAAATACCTGAGGAACAGGCCACTGATCAGGTTCTGGCTGGCTAAACCGCCACTGCCGTGGTCAAGACTGATAATCGAGTCTGCTTTCATGGGATCCTTACGTGGGGTTTTTACAATGATACGGCTTGTTCTGTTCGTCGTTTCTGGCCGCTGTAGCGGTAATAGGCGGCGCAGGTACCTTCATTGGAGACCATACAAGGGCCGACCGGATTCAACGGCGTGCAGGCTGTACCGTAGAGCGGGCAGTCCGGCGGCAACAACCGGCCCTTGAGGATCTCGCCGCAGCGACACCCTTTGGGCTCCAGGGTCGGCTGCACGGTGAGCCCCAAGCGGATCATGGCATCAAAACGCTGATACTGCGGCCGCAGCACCAGGCCGCTGCCAGGAATGGTCCCCAGGCCACGCCAAGGGCTGTCCGCCGCTTGGAATACCTGATTCATCAATTTTTGCGCATTTTTGTTGCCTTCGGAGGTGACCGCTCGGGTGTAACAGTTCTCCACCCTCGGCTCACCTCTATTGATCTGGCGCATCAAACTCAACAGACCGGCGAGAATATCGGCCGGTTCAAAGCCGGCCACGGCACAGGCCAGATGATGACGCTCGGCAAAGGGCAGATAGGCATCGCTGCCGATAATGGCACTGACATGACCGGGACAGAGCAAACCGTCGATATGCAGATCCGGATCGACCATGAGGGTTTCCAAGGCATGGGGCATGGTCTTACAGGCCGCGATAATGACAAAATTCTCAATCCCGAGACGTTCGGCCTGGAGAATTGTGGCAGCGATGGTCGGCGCCGTGGTCTCAAAACCGATAGCCGGAAAGAGGACAATCCGCTCCGGCTCCTTTTGGGCCATCATGAGGGCATCAATAGGCGAGTAGACAATCTCCACCCGTGCCCCCTGGGCCCGGGCGGCAGCCAGCGAACCATGACTACCCGGAACCCGAATGAGATCGCCAAAGGTGGCAATGGTCACCTCCGACCGTTCGGCTGCGGCAAGAAAGGCATCGATATGCCCGGCCGGAGTAACACAGACCGGACAGCCGGGACCGGAGAGCAAGGTGATACCAGCGGGCAGCAAGGAGCGAATCCCATGGCGAAAAATCGACATGGTGTGGGTGCCGCAGACCTCCATGATCCGGAGAGGTTTTTCCAGGCTGCGGCCGATCTCCTCCACCAGCGGCGAGGTCACCGCCTTGGAACGGAACTCATCCGCACATTTCATTCCGGGGCTCCAGGCAAACGGCCTTCCCGTTCCAGGGCCTCGGCCATCTGCCGCATCAGGCCCAGATTGATCTCCGCCTCCTCCTCGCTGAGGGTGCGGATGGCAAACCCGGCATGGATGATCACATATTCCCCGACTTCCGGAACCCGATCGGCCATCTCTAGGCGAATCTCTTTGCGGATACCATCGCTCTCGACCATCGCGACCTGGGGATCAAGCAGCTCGTCACTGCCGCCGCGAAGTTCGACCACCTGCATGGGTATAGCTAAACACATGAAAAACCTCCTATATAGGCCTGCCCCAAGGCGAGGCCACCATCATTCATTGGCACCATCTCTCCACCATGGACGGCAAAGCCGTGCTCACGCAGGGAACGGGAAAGCCGTTCAAACAACAATCTATTCTGCATGCAACCACCGGCAAGAACCACCTGATCAAGACAGGTCGTATCGCGAAGCTGCACCAGGCTGTGCACAAACGCATCCACCAGCCACAGATGAAAGGCTCGGGCCATCACCGGAATGGGTGTGCCTTTACCGATATCGGCAAGCAGTTCGGCAACAAGGCCTCTTGAGTGAATCACCATCTGGTTGTCCATGGATCTGCAGTCGACCGGATACCGCCCGATAGCGGGGGCATCCTCGGCCTGCATGGCCTGCTGCTCCAGAAGCATGGCTGCCTGCCCTTCATACTGGCTGACCAAGCAAAGCCCAACCAGGGCAGATATCCCGTCAAAGAGCCGACCACAACTCGAGGTGGATGGGCAGTTCACTTTTTTCACCAACATCTGGCCGAGAAGCTGTTTTTTGGCCTCCGCAACCCCGTGCAGTGCCGGCGGTTGATTTTCCGCTTTCAGAGCTTCTGCACCGAGATGACTGTAGAGCAGAGAGAGCGCCATACGCCAGGGCTCCTGGGTCGCGCGGTCACCACCAGGCAAATCAAGGCCAGCCAAATGGCCACGGCGGGTGAACATGCTTCTGTCGGCCTGATAGATCTCTCCACCAAAAATTGAACCATCTATCCCGTAGCCGGTGCCGTCTAAAATCACACCCAAGACAGGGCCTTTGAGCTGCTGTTCCGCCAGTACCGCTCCTACATGGGCATGATGGTGCTGCACCATGCGGCAATCCTGACTGCGTCCACGGGCGTAACGGGTGCTCAGGTAATCGGGATGAAGATCGCAGGCAACGCGCTCGGGCACCAATTCAAGCACCGCTTGCAGATGGTGGATGCTCTCCCGATAAAAAACGAAACTCTCGGTATTGACCAACTCGCCGATATGCTGGCTCAGATAGGCCTCCTGCCCACGGACGATGCAGAAGGAATTTTTCATCTCGCCACCGCAGGCAAGGATATCGTCGGTGGGTTGGTTCAACAAAATCGGCACCGGCGAGTAACCACGTGCCCTTCGCAGGAGCCGCACCTTGCCATCCATTATCCGGGCCACCGAATCATCGACCCGAGTGACGATATCGCGATTATGGAGAAGAAAAAAATCGGCCAATCCGTGCAAACGACGCAGGGCCTCTTCGTTACCGGTACAGATCGGCTCGCCGCCACGGTTGCCGCTGGTCATCACCAGAATTTCCGGAGCATCGGTTTCACTGAGCAGCAGATGGTGCAGCGGCGTGTAGGGCAGCATCAGGCCGATCACATCCAGACCCGGAGCCACGGAATCAGCGATTACCCCTCCGCGAGAGCGATCAACCAAGACAATCGGATGTTCAGGCGACTGAAGCAGCTTGGCCTCAGCTTCTGAAATGCGGCAAAAACGCTTTGCGCGTTCCAGGTCCCTGACCATGATAGCAAGCGGCTTGGCCGGACGATGCTTACGCTCTCTAAGCAACCCAACCGCTGCTTCATCGGCACCGTTTACAGCCAGGTGAAAGCCACCCAAGCCCTTGATCGCCACCACCCTGCCCGTAGACAAAGCCTGGGCACAATGCTGCAAACAGTCTCCATCGATCACCGCACCTGAACCATCATGCCAGCTCAACTGCGGACCGCAGATCGAACAGGCATTGGGCTGGGCATGAAAACGTCGATCCAGCGGATCGTTGTACTCGCGGTTGCAGGACTCGCACAAGACAAAGGCCCGCATCGAGGTGTTGGGACGGTCGTAGGGGATGTGTTCAACAATGGAGAAACGAGGGCCGCAATTGGTGCAGTTGGTAAAGGGATAGCGGTATCGGCGGTCGGCAGGATCACCAATCTCGGCCAGACAGTCGCTACAGCAGGCCATGTCCGGGGCGATCTGGGTGGAGGCGCGCTGACTGGAGCGGCTGGGAAGAATGCTAAAAGAATCGATTTCAGGAGCAACCTCGGTTGGCTGCACATCTAAATGGACAATACGGGCTGCAGGCGGAGCCTCAAGACGCAGCCGGTTGACAAAGGACTGCAACTCTGCTTCCGCACCGGCCAGATAGATTTCCACGCCATCGCCGTCATTGATCACCGTGCCAGCCAGATTCCACTCATGGGCCAGACGATAAACAAAGGGGCGAAAGCCCACCCCTTGCACAATGCCACGCACATGTATGCACAGAGCAATAGTTTTGATGGGGGCTGGGTGCATGGCCAAACTCATGCAGTCCTCATATAGGTTAGAGTCAAGAGTACTAGGGTAGGCGGAAGTATCATCACAGGTGTCCGCCACTCTAGCAGCAAGTGACCATTTGCACCATATTTTTCAACACACGACCAACTGGACCAATTGGCACAGCGAAGCGCAAAAGGGTAATCAATTAAAACCGATACCTACACATCGGCCTCAGCCTGACGCAAAATTTCCCGATATCGTTTTGAATTCACCACTTTTTGCTTCTCCAGATCCTCTATCTCTTCGCGACTGAGGTGAATCAGACCGCAGACCGGACAGGAAAGATCCATGTCGTCATGGGCGGCCCGCTGCTTAAGCTCATCCGCGGTCATGTGCCCGACAAACCCACAGGCGCAGTTGGGCGCTTCCACCCGGACTATTTTACGATGCTGTTCTTCACTGTTACTCTTCATGGGCATAAATCAATATGAGGAAATCAATTCAGATGGACTCGTAAAATGTCCATCACACTCCAAAAGATGACTAGGTAAAAACACAGATATACAAGAAACAGTGTTTTTCCCGGCTCGAAGGCATACAGAAGGTATGTTGAGCGTCGGGGAAAACGCTACGACGCAGGAGATCGAAGTTTTTACGACGTCATCAATTCCTTGTCTTAGCGACGCAGGGTACGAATCGGTTGACCAAGATGGTCGATCAGGTTCAGGGCCAAGGGGAGCCCGCCATCCAGGCGGTGCGTAGCACAGGAAATTCACGGGTCATAGGCGCGAACCGCCATCTCAATACGGTTAAGGATTTCATCATCGACCTCCCCTTCGCTGATCAGCGAGGCCGCCGCCCGGTGCACACTCAGGTTCATTGGCGCGATATTGTGGGTGGTACCGACAATAAGATTAGCCCGGGTGATACAGCCGTTATCATCGGTCGTGTAATCGTGGATAAGGGTTCCGCGCGGGGCCTCGACATGGCCGATACCGCGACCGGCACCCGGCTTGGCCGCATTGCGTACCAGGGGATCGGTGATGCCGGGATCACTGAGCAACTCCACACTGCGCTCACAGGCATAGACCAACTCGATGAGCCGGGCCCAGTGATAGAGCAGGGTTGCCTGGGCCGGGCGTCCAAAATGGTGACGGAATTCTTCGAGTTCCACCTGAGCCCTGGGAGTGGCCATGGATTCACAGACATTCAAGCGGGCTAGGGTATTGACCCGGTACACACCACTGGGATGCTCGGGATTGAGGGAAAAACCCTCCTCCCAGCACTTGGCATAAACCATTTTGGCCGAAGACCAAGGCTCCACGTGCTCGCCCAGATACTGTTCGTATTCCTTTGCCGCAAAATCCACATAGTCGCCGCTTGCCTCCATCAGCCGCAACCGTCCGTCATAGAGACGCAGACGCCCTTTGTCGTCCACAGTGCCCAAAAAACCGGTGGTGATCGTGCCTAAATCGGCAAACTCATTCACCAGACGACCAAAAACCCGCTTCTTGGCAAACTCCAGGGCATAAGCGGCAAAATCGAGCAGCCGATGGGCATCGACCAGCAGGGACGTGCGCTCTTCCTCAAGCATGGGCTTGGAAAAACCACCCACCACCGCAGCCACCGGATGAATGGCCTTACCGGCAAAACGGGCCAGCATCAGCTGGGCCAACTGGCGCATTTCGACCACCCGCGCCGCCAACTCCGGCTCCTGGCGCACCAGCCCCATAATATTGCGTACCGAAAGATCCGCTTTGGGATCAAGAACAAAATCAGGCGCTGCGAGAAAGAAAAAATGAAGGATCTTGTCGTGGATATGGGCCAGAATTTGACAGAGCTCGCGCAGGAGATGACCGCTGGCAGTCGGTTGCGTGCCAAAACAGCCGTCAATCGCCTTGACCGCCGCCAAATGGTGCATCCAGGGACAGATACCGCAAATCCGAGTAACGATCCGCGGAATTTCCTCTGCCGGACGACCAATGACAAACTGCTCAAAGCCCCGCAGCGCCGAAATGGCCACCCGGGCATCACGCACCCGGCCGGATTCGTCCAAGTGAAGATCTATACGGGCATGCCCCTCAATACGGGTGACCGGATGAATCGATAGAACCTGGGACATATGCCTTCCTTTAGCAAACTTCTTTAAACACGTTCAGGCTCGCTTGCGCAGCGGTTTTAGCAGGCCGTGGGCACCGCTGAACCTGAGCAGGGATTTGCGGTCAAGCATGGAGCGGTAATCAATGCCGTTGCTAGCCAGGGCACCCAACATATCCAAAAGCGGATTACTCCCCGCCCGTACCGGCCCGTAACAGCCGCGGCAGGGAACCCGTGCCCGTAGACAAAGCGGCGTCCCCTTGCCGCCACATCCACCGGCGGTGACCGGCCCCTGGCAGAGAAGGCCCTGCTCGAGCAGGCAGACCATTTCCGCAAGCGGCGCCTCGGGATCACCTTCGGCATTTTCGAGAAAACGCCGTACCCCGCCCTGCCCTTTGCCACTTCGCCGGGTAGGACAGGTCTCGCAGACACTTTTACCGGTGGTCACCACCGTGCGATCTTCAACCAGACCAATCAACACATCGACAATGGCCTCTGCAGCCGGTGGACAACCCGGGAGCAAACAGTCGACCTTGACCTTTTCGTCCACACTGTAGACCCGATCTAGCGGCTTGGAAATCTCCGCCGGTATTAAGACCAGTTCGTCTGTACCGTAGGCATAGACCGTCTGCAGCGTTTCCTGGGCGGTCCACTGGTTGCGCATGGCCGGAATGCCGCCATGAGTGGCGCAGGTTCCAAGGGCCACCAGGATGCGACAGCTGGCCCGCATCGCCTGGACCAACGCCAACTGTTCTTCCGAGGCCACACCTCCGGAAACCACCCCGATCTCTGCCTCGGGCAGAGGTGACCCGGTTACGTCGTGCACCTCCTGGTATTTATGATCCATCAACAGAGGGAAATGAACCACTTCCACCCGCGAAAGCAGGGCAATCAATTTCGGCCCTGCATCCAACAGAGAAACCTCACAACCGCAGCAGGCGTGCAGCCACTCACAACTGAGCCTGGGCAGGATCAAGAGGCTGTGCCCTCGGCAGCGGTCGCATCTGCGCCCTCGCCGCGAAGAATGGCCAAACGTCCGCAAAAAGCACGAAAGGCTTCGGCCAATCGCTCCGGCTCAGCAGAGGAGACCCAGGTAATTTGGAATCGTTCGCTCTCATAGCCCATATCTTCCAGGGTTTCGGAAATCACCTCCGCCCGGGCCAGAGCCATCTCGTTCCCGTTAATATAATGGCATTCCCCCAGGTGACAGCCGATGATCATCACCCCTTCTGCGCCCTTGTTCAGCGCATGCAGCACCATCTCCGGGTGAACCATACCCGAACACATTACCCGGATAATACGCACAGATCCTGGGTACTGCAGCCTGGAAATTCCGGCAAGATCGGCAGCGGCGTATGAGCACCAATTGCAGCAAAACGCTATGACTTTTGGGGTACTGCTCATAATTTCACCTCCACCGGCTTGCTTTCTTCAAGCGCAGCATCGATCTGGGCCTCAAGCTGGGCATAGGTAAAACCGTCCACATCCACGCCCCGTTTAGGGCAGGTCCCCTGACAGATACCACAGCCTTTACAGAGCACCGGATCGATATGCACTGTCTTCAGCAGACTACCGTCCTCACCCTGATATTCAACCAAAGTGATCGCCCGATACGGACAAACCTCGATACACAGACCGCAACCGTCGCAGTGGACTGGATCGACCAAGGCGGTATTGGGCTCCAGATTAATCTCTTTGCGCGCCAGCAACCGGCCGGCTTTGGCTGCGGCGGCCAGGGCCTGGGAAATCGATTCTTCCAAAGGCTTGGGATAGTGGGCCAGCCCGGCAACAAAGACGCCGTCAACGTTAAACTCCACTGGCCGCAGCTTGACGTGGGCCTCCTGAAAAAAACCGTCGGCGTTAAGCGGAATCTTAAAGAGATTGGCCAGATTCATCGCATCCGGGCTGGCCAGGGTGGCGGCAGCGAGGATGACCACATCCGCCTTGATCTCCAAGGGCCGATGGAGCACATGATCCCAAACCTCGACCAGAACCCCGTTGTCCGCCTTTTTTATCTGCGGCGGCCCATGCATCTCGTAGTTGATAAAGACAATGCCCAACTCCCGAGCCTGGTTGTAGATACGCTCCCGTTGGCCATAGGTGCGAATCTCGCGATAGAGAATGTAAATCTGGCGTGAGGGTGCCTCTTTCTTTAGCTTGATCGCGCTTTGGATCGAATGGGTGCAGCAGGATTTGGAACAATAGGGACGCTCCTGGTTACGCGAGCCCACGCACTGGATAAAGACAAAAGATTTACCGTTAGCCACCCGGGTCTCGTTGTGCATGTGCAACTTGTCAAACTCGATCGAGGCTACAACCTTGGGGATTTTGCCGTACTCGAATTCCTCCGGGATATAGCGCTTGGCCCCGGTGGTAATAATCACCGCCCCGTGGTTAATGACCCGCTTACGGCTGGACCCGGTACGGATGGTAGTGGAAAAGTTACCCACATGGCCATCGACCGAAAGCACGGTGCTGGTATAGGCGACATCGATCAACGGGTTCTGCTGCACCTTTTCCTTGAGATCCTTGAGAAACCGGGGCACGTGTTCACCGTTCCATGTCTGAAAAAGATGGAGCGCATTGCCGCCCAATTGGGTGGTTTTTTCGACCAGATGCACCTGAAAGCCCTGGTCGGCCAGATTGAGCGCAGCGGTCATTCCCGCCACCCCGCCACCGATAACTAGAACCGAAGGGGAGATTTGAATCCTGATCGGTTTGCGTGCAGCCTGGGTACTGACCTTGACCACAGCCATCCGCACCAGATCCTTGGCTTTTTCCGTGGCCACTTCGGGTTCCTGATGGTGCACCCAGGAATTCTGGTTACGAATATTGGCCATTTCGATCAGGTACTCGTTGATCCCGGCCGATTTAAGGGTTTTACGAAAGAGCGGTTCGTGGGTTCGTGGGGTACACGCGGCAACGACAATGCGGTTGAGCCTCTTATCCTGGATTTCCTGGACGATTCGATCCTGGGTATCCTGGGAACAGGTGAACAGGTTTCGGGCCACGTGCACCACCTGGGGCAGACTCGCGGCATAGGTCGCCACCTCTTCTACATCCACCACTCCGGCAATGTTGGTGCCGCAGTGGCAGACAAAAACGCCGATCCGGGGCTCCTCGCCGCTGATATTCTGTTCCACCGGCGGCAACAGCGTGCGGGTCTGGGTGTGACGCACCGAGGTCAATAGAGCGGCAACACTGGCCGCCGCAGCCGATCCCCCGGTAACCGACTGCGGGATGTCTCGCGGCCCGTTAAAGGCGCCGCAGGTGAAAACGCCCCGTTTAGAGGTGTGCACCGGCATAAAGGCCGAAATCGAGGCAAAACGATCCGGAGTCATATGGATGCCGATCCGCTCGGCCAGACGCACCATGGATTCCGGGGTTTCCAGACCGACCGACAACACCACCAGATCAACGATCTCCTCGACCTGCTTCCCCTGCCCGTTGATATAATGCAGGCGCAGATCGCCCTTAGGCCCCTTAGGCTCGACTCCATGGATGCGGGAACGGATGAACCGGACCCCGTATTCATTTTTTGCCCGCTCAAAATAACGATCGAATTCCTTGCCCGGAGTACGCATGTCCATGTAGAAAATGGTCACTTCCAACTCCGGGTTGGTCTCCTTGATCGTCATCGCCTCCTTGATGGCATACATGCAGCAGACGGTGGAACAGTACTCGTTGTTACAGCGATTCTTATCGCGACTGCCGATGCACTGCAAAAAGGCCACCCGCCGCACCGGTTTGCGGTCCGAGGGTCGAGTAAGCTGGCCGTCGGTGGGGCCATCCGGAGAGAGGTAGCGCTCGAACTGAAGCGAGGTGATCACATTGGGATAGACCCCATAGCCCCAGACCTTGGACTTGGAAGGATCAAAGGTCTGAAAACCAAGCGCCATGACCACCGAACCCACCTGGATGATGTGCTCGCGCTCCCGGTCGTTGAAGTCAATTGCCCCAGGCGGACAGATTTCGGCACAGGCCCCGCATTTCCCGGGATGTTTCAGCCGGATACAGGCCTGGGGATCGATCTGATACTTGAGCGGCACCGCCTGCGGATACTTGATGTAGATAGCCTTGCGCTTGGCGATGTTGGAGTTGAACGAGTCGTCCACGCTTTTGGGACAGACACCGGTGCACTGTCCGCAGGCGATACACTTATTCATATCCACATAGCGGGGATGCTCAATGACTCGTACGGTGAAGTTGCCAGCCTTGCCGGTGACGTCCTGGACCGTGGACAGGGTCATGATGCGGATATTAGGATGACGACCACACTCGACCAGCTTGGGCGCGATGATGCACATCGAGCAGTCGTTGGTGGGAAAGACCTTGTTATACTGGGGCATAGCACCGCCGATGGCCCCTGATTTCTCCACCAGATAAACAAAAAATCCCGAGTCGGCCAGGTCGAGCGCGGCCTGCATACCCGATATTCCACCGCCGACCACCAAGACCGAGCCGTTCATGGACTGATCAGCCATGCTGCACCTCTCCTACGATTCGCTTGGGCATAATCAGTGATTTCGCCACCAGCTCCCATAAAAAGCAGACCTCAATATTGAGGTTAAATTCACGATTGAGTGACACCTGCAGCTGATCGCGGCAGTTCTGACAGGCAGTAACCACGACTTTTGCCCCGGATTCACTGATCTGACGAGCCTTCATCCGCCCGTGGAACACCCGTTCGGCACCAAAAGGGCTGGCCCAGGCACCGCCGCCGGCACCACAGCAGAAATTTTCCTCTCGGTCCGGGATCAGGTCGACATAGTTAGGGCAACAGGCGCGGGTCAGGGTCCGGGCCTCGTCGAAATAGCCGTGACCAAAGGTCCTCAGCGACTTACGCCCGTAATTGCAGGAGTCGTGGAAGGTCGTCAGCTTGGTATTCAGTGAGGGTTCAAGAATGATCCGCCGCTGATTGACATACTCAAGCAACAGATCAAAAACGGTGTAAACCTTGAACTGCTGCAGGGATTCCGGAAACCATCGCTCCAGGGCGTAGCGGGTGGCATAGTAGGCGTGGCCGCACTCAGGCAGGAGCAAGGCCTTGCAGTTGAGTCGCTCGATGTTATCGATGATGCGCTTGACAATGGTACGCATGGCGCTGTAATCGCCGGAGTGCAACGCCCAGTTGACCCCCTCCCAATACTCCGAGGAGATGGTCCAGGATTCACCGGCAGCATGAAAAATTTTCCACCACCAGGTCAAGGTCTCGGGTTCGGCAAAGGGCAGTTTGGAGTTAACAGTCACCAGCAGCCGGGCACCACGGACATCAATGGGGGTGACAAATCCAGGGCAGCTGTCCTCAGCCAGTTCTTGGCCAAGGTCTTTCATCAACCCTAAAAAATCATCCTTGGGAATGCCAAGATTATTGCCCTTCTCCAGACAGGTGACCACCCCCTTCTGGATCGCCACCGGCACCTTGTCCCGATCACGGCGGGCACGGATACGGCGCATCAGCTGCAAAATCTCCACGTTCATCGGGCAGACCACCTCGCACTTGCCGCACATGGTACACTTCCACGGCCAGTCGCTCTCCACCAGTTCCTCTTCCATACCGAAAAAGGCCATGCGAATGATCTTGCGCGGATCCAGATCATCAACCCCGGAAATAGGGCAGGCTCCGGCGCAGGAACCGCAGGTCAGGCAGACATCGGCCAACAGCGGTGCGGAATACAGCGGGTTGGACTTGGACTCCAGACGTACCGCCATGGGCACATTGCCGTTTATCGGCTGGGCAGTCTCACCGGCAACGCCTGGGTCCGGAGAGATGCGCGGCTCCCGCCCGTACTTGTCGCAAAGGCGCTTGTAATCCTCCCACTGAATCAGGTAGCGACGACCTGGGCCCTCCTGGGCCGGAAGCACGCCGGAGTTGATCCAGTTACGGATGGTATTGCGGTGGACGCCGAACTCATCGGCCAAATCATTGACCTTGGCCTCGTAAATCATGAAATACTCTCCGCAGCGGCAACAGGGGTGCCGCTGGAAAAAGGGGTGACATATGGGGAGATTCGATGCAGTATCATCTCGGTTGCCCTCTCCACTGCCTGCGCCATGGCCGGGGTCAGTCCCGGTGCGATCTCCTCAGGCACGGTGGCCGCCTGGGCCAACAGCAACACCACATCGATTCCGGTTTCCAGCTGCAACTCGCTCAGCAGGTTGACCGTGGGAAACTGATGCAGAGAAAAATCGTGTACCTTGCAGCTCGCCAGATCCGCAGGTCGGCATTGCGACACCGTCCCTGGTTGCTGCCCATCGAGGTAGGTCGCATCAACAATAATCAGCGATGACGGACGAAGATTGGGCGCCATTAAATAGTCAAGCAAGTGTTCACGGACCGAGGTGCCGACATCAATTGCCTGTACCTGCTGCGGCAGCCCGGTCTGCTCCAGCCGCTCAATCACTGCCGGACCAAAACCATCGTCGCCGAGCAGGGCGTTGCCGCAGCCCAGGATCACCAGCTCAGGCAGGTTGACACTATCTTTCTTTTTGTGCGAGATATGCATAATGTGACAACATGCCATTATTTGCCCAATTTTGGCAAGGGCAAAATGCAGTGGGCGAACGGATCTCGATCTTACGATCGATCAATGTGACTAAGGGAAACAACCACATCGGAGTACGCATGGCTGTTGATACAATGCACCGGGTAATCGTCGACTCGCTCTCCACCCATGTTGCCGTTCTTGATGAAAACGGGGTGATTGTGGAAACCAATCGTGCCTGGCAAGAATTTGCCCGCAATAACGGCATGCCCGAACCAGTGGACTGCGTTGGTCTGAATTACCTGGCCACCTGCGAGGTCGGCACCTGCGACGAAGGGGAAAGCCACCTGATCAGCCGCGCAATCCGCCAGGTCATCACCGGGGAGATCGAGGAATTCCTTACCCAGTATCCTTGCCACTCACCCCAGGAAAAACGCTGGTACAGCTTGCGAGTCGTTCCTTATCGCGACAGCCTCGCCAGACGGGTGATCGTTACCCATGAAAACATCACCCCGATTATGCTCGCCCAGGAGAAATTACGGCAGCAGGAAGAGGAACTGCACCACAAAACGGAAAAACTGGAGGAAACCAACATTGCCCTCAAGGTGCTACTGGAGCAGCGCCAACGGGACCGGGAACAGATGGAGGAGAGAATTGTTGCCAATATCCGTGAACTAGCCGTTCCTGCGCTAGAAAAGCTGCAACAAAGTTCGCTGAGCGAGCGCCAACTGACCCTGGTGGATATCATTCACAACCACTTAAACGAGGTGGTGTCACCCTTTCTCAACCGCCTCTCCACCGTCAATCTCCTCCTCACCCCCCAGGAGATCGAGGTCGCCACCCTGGTCCGCCAAGGCAAAAGTAGCCAGGATATCGCCGATGTTCTTGGGGTTGCAGTCGCCACGATCAGTTTTCATCGTAAAAAACTACGGCGGAAACTTGGCCTGAGCAAAAGAAGCGTTAACCTGCGTACCTACCTACTCAGCCTGCGGTAGCCAAGGCATCTCCAGGCTGTTCTTCGGCCTCGTCCAGAGCACGCCGGACGGCAAGAGCGAGCGTTACCTGGGAAACAGGTTTATCGAGAAAGGCTCGGATTCCCTTGGCTTTGGCCTCGACCGCGGTAAGATGCTCGCTGTAGCCGGTACAAATAATGATCGGTTGGTCGGGCCGCAGGGCACGCATGGCTTGGGCAAGGGCCATGCCGGTGAACTTGGGCATGGTCATATCGGTGATAACAAGATCAATTTTTTTCGAGTTACGTGCATAGGCCTCCAGGGCCTTGGCACTGTCGGTAAAGATCTCGGTGGCGTAACCCAGCGAGCTCAGCATCCGCCCAATCACCAGGGCCACAGCCGACTCGTCATCCACGATCAGGATTTTTTCTTTCCCTCCTGGAATCTCCGCCAACGCGTCCCCATCTTCCTCCACCCGCCGATGGAGCACTTCGGGCAAATAAACGGCAACGGTGGTCCCCTCACCGGGGCGACTCTTGACCGTAATCGCCCCTTTGTGCGCAGCAATAATCCCCTGCACTACCGCGAGCCCCAACCCGGTCCCCTCGCCTTCGTCTTTGGTAGTGAAGAAAGGATCAAAAATCTTATCCAAAATCTCCTGCGGAATACCGCTCCCCGTATCTTTGACACTGAGACGGAGGTAGCTGCCCTCGGTGAGGTCGTGCAGTTCCTGCTGTGTCTGTCGTTCGTCAATCATCACCTGATCCAGACCGATCACCAGCTCTCCGCCCTCTTTCATCGCATGATGGGCATTGGTGCAGAGATTCATCAGCACCTGGTGAATCTGCGAGGGATTGGCCAGCACCAGGTTTTCCACCCCGGTGAGTTGGGCGGTGACATGGATGGTCGAAGGCAGAGAAGAACGCAACATCTTGATCACCTCTTTGACGATCAGATGTAGCTTGAGCGGCTTATAATGTTCCTCGGACTGATGACAAAAGGAGAGGATCTGTTTCACTAGATCACGAGCGCGCAGGCCCGCCTTCTGGATCTGCAGCACATCGCGGCGGATGCGTGAACCGCTTTCGCCGATCTCGTCAAGCGCCATGGTGGCATAGCCAAGAATCACTGAGAGGATATTATTGAAGTCATGGGCCACGCCGCTGGCCAAAAGGCCCATGGCTTCCATCTTCTGCATTCGCCGCAGCTTTAACTCCGACTCCTTGCGGTCGGTGTTATCAAAGGCCACTTGCATGTGCACCATCCGCCCGTCGAGCCAGCGCACCGCCTTGTCATAATTGACATACCAGCGACCGTTCACCGGGTTGCAACTCTCCCATTGGCAGACCGGACCTGGCTCCCCCTGGCTATCCAGCAACTGCTTATGGGTGCAGAACTCGCAGGGAGCCTCCTTGTTCTGGAAAACCCGGTAACAGGGTTCGCTCTGCCAGTTGCCGCCAAAGGCCTCTTTCTTCTTCTGATTAACGAAGAGCACCTCATGACTGGCCATATCGGCGACAAATATCTGCGCTTCGATGCTGTCGAGAATAGTCAGCAACTGCTTCTGGGAATCGGCAATTCGCTCGGCAGTGTTTTTCTGGTCGGTAACATCAATGGCAAACCCTTCGATCAGCCCTGGATCGCACCCTTCACAAGTAACAGTGACCCCTCGTTCAAGCACGATCCGCTCCTGGCCATCGGCTGCACGCAGACGGTATTCCACCTCATAGGGCTGTCGACTTCCCATGGCCACGCGCACGATTTCGTGGACTTTGGCCAAGTCCAGTGGATGAATCAACTCGGCGAACACACCATGGTCAGCGGAAAGTAATTCCTCTGCCGAATAACCGGTCAATTTGAAGCACCCCTCGCTGACGAAATGCAGCGTGCGCTCATCGTTTGTCTCACTGCTAAAAGCCATTCCGGGCAGATTACTGATCAGGTCGTTGAGCTTGCGACGAGCCTCGTTTTGCTCCTCCGCTATTCGCTTATGCGCCACCAAGTCCCAGGCCATATCGGCAAAGTGTTGAACCAAGGCGGCATCGTCTTCGGTATACGCACAGTTTTTGTTACCGACGCCTAATATGGCGACAATTTCCTGATCGCGAAAAATGGGCGTAACCAGCTCACGGATAACAGGCACATGCCCCTCGGGAACCCCTCGTTTATGGGGAAGCTCGGCATAGTTATTGTGGATCACCGTCTGTCGCTGGCGCAGACAATCAAGCCAGACTCCGCCCTCTTCAATCGGGTAGGCCGCACCACTCTTGCCACCGATACGACAAAAATTTGCCAAGGTGGCGGTGGACCACATCTGCAGGGACAGGGTCCCCTCCGCCTCATTGACAAAATGATAAAAGCCAATCGGGCTGCCAGTCAGTTCGCCCACCTTATCCAATGTGGCTTGTAGCAATTGGGGCATAGACCAACATTTACTGTTTTCCAGCAGATACAACTGGGCCTTACGCCCCTCCTGATGGCACTTATTTTCGGTTACATCCTTAAAAAATAGCCCTACCTGGGCTTGCGGCTCAAGACTGACTGGAACAATCCTGAGCTCAAACCAGCGCTTACCATGAATCGGGCTGGGCAGTTCCAACGCATACGCGGCCGAAACATTGGTAGCTAAGACCTCTTGCACAAGATGCAGCAGATCTTTGCCTTGTTGGTAAGAAAAAATACTTGCAAGAGAAGGGGCACAGGATTCGGACTGAGCGTATTCCAACAAGACTCCATCCCGTGCTTGACGATTGGCAAAGAGAAGGGCTCCAGATCCATCAACGAGGAAAAAAGGCGCCTCCATGGCATCCACTATGATCTGGAAATTGGGGGCTACTGCAGCTGGTGAAGTATATCCAGGCTGCAAGCCGAGATCAGCTGCTTTGATCAGAGATTGCACATCTTGATCGCCTGAAGCGGGCAACGCTTTGTTGTCCGAGAGCTTGCTCATGGGACCTCCTAAACCACATAGAGGAAACCTGGGGCAGAAACACGAAAACAGAGAACTCCAAATCATGATGGACTCGTAAAAAGTCCATCACAGCCTAAGGGATGGCTAGGTAAAAACACAGATACAGAAGGAGCGGTGTTTTTACCGGCTCGAAGGCATACATACGGCATGTCGAGCGTTGGAAAAAAGGCTGCGACGCCGTAGATCGAAGTTTTTACGACGTCATCAAACATACGGCGTTGTTTTCGCGTGTTTGTGCAAGGACGACGATTAGAAATTAGTATACGCGCCGAGAATGACGGCGTCAAATGGGATGCCAGCCCAAAAAAGAGCGTTCCTCCGAGGGAACTTATTCACCAAAGGGTGTAGCTCGACTAAAATCAGGGTTGTAATACGCAGCACTGGCAAATTCCTGCACCCACCCGTTTTCAAACCCAAGCTGATCCATCTCAGCCACTACCAGTGCGTACTCTTCGGGAAGAAGAGTACGCCCCAGAAGTTCCATAGCAGCCACCTCGGCGATGGGCTGGTATTGGGACATCAGGGAAAGGGTTATGCGACTGGAGAGCTCCTCAGCAAGAAAACGGAGCACCCCAAGACTATTACCCACCGCACCCGGCAAGACCAGGTGCCGGACAATGAGTCCGCGTAGCGCCAACCCCTCATCGTCAAGATGGAGCAGATTACCCTTCTGCCGGTACATCTCCTTCAGGGCTGCGGCGGCAACTTCGGGATACTCTACCGCCCCTGACCACTGACCGGCCAGGAACGGATCACTGTATTTATAGTCCGGAAGATAAACATCAACCCACGGCTCCAGTGCCCGCAACGTTTTCACCCGATCATACCCGTTGGAGTTGTACACCACCACCGGATGGTAACCCCGCTGATGCAGCGCCTGGACAATGCTCACCATCTGCTGGGCCATGTGCGAAGGCGAAACAAAACCAAGCCGATTGACACCGGTATCAAGGATGGATGCGATCCGGTCGACCACCTGGGGCAGCGACCAATCGCCGTGTTGGAGCGCAGTCTCGTTACGTGAAATCTGTACATTCTGACAGTAGAGACAGCGTAGATTGCAATGGGCGAAGAAGACATTACAGATCCCCCTGGTACCACTTAAAACTGGCTCCTCTCCACGGTGCAGGGTAATGGAGGCAATCGCCAAATCTTCACCGATACGGCAATAGCCTTTGGTGCCTTGACGGCGATCTCCCCCACACTGCCGGGGACAAAGGGTGCAGGAGGTAAGCAGAGCCGGTGAAAAAGCGTTGTTTATCATCGGCTCTGCCCCGGACAAATCAGGTTGGCCATTTGCTTAATTCTGCTGCTTTTGCAACTCTTCTTCAGGAGTTGGCCGTTTATGTCGCTGCTGAGGCTGTTGATTTTGGTTGCGATTCCCCTGTTGCGCTTGCGGCTGGTGTTGACGACGCTGGTCATTTTGTTGCCGCTGCAACTGCTGCTGTTGTTGACGCCGTTGATCATCCTGCTGCCGACGCTGCATCTCCTGTTGCTGCTGACGTCGCTGGTCATCTTGCTGCCGACGCTGCATCTCCTGTTGCTGCTGACGTCGCTGGTCGTTTTGTTGTTGCCGCTGCAACTGTTGTTGTTGCTGCTGA
>JAQUEZ010000147.1 GCA_028684915.1 Desulfobulbus sp. | reverse complement strand
ATTTTCCGCAATGCCCAGACGGTCTTCAACCAGTGGTCAAAATTGGCTCCGGAGGATCGTACGGCACGAGCTATCCTGGATTCCCTTGATTTTGATTTTTTTGAACTGCTGGACAGCGTCACCATTGCCCGTTCACGCAAGCACATTCAAACCTTCTACGACACCAGCGATATTGGCCAATTTCCCGAACGCCGCAAGCCCCTGTCGTTCCATTCGCCATTGACCGGACGCACGGATGTCATGAGCTTTAACGAGATCTTTGAGCACCTCTCGATGCTCAAGCTCGCTGTCTACGCTCCGATTAGCTACATCCTGCCCAGTCGCCTCAAGAAATATGAAGACCTCTACGACACCCTGGTAGAAGGCGGCAAAGGAAAACTGAAGCAGGCTGACCGTGAACGAAGCCTACAAGCGTTGATGACGACCAACCTGCTCAAGCGCCTGGAAAGTTCAGTCGAGGCCTTTCGCCTCACCTTGCAAAGCCTGCATGACAACCACAGCCGCACCCTGAGCAAAATCCATTCGTTTAAGGTCACAGGTAGTGCTGATAGCGTTTCCGACTGGACCAATAGCCTGGCAGACCTCGAGCCCGAAGAAGATGATCTTCCAACAGATGAGGCTGAAATTGGCAGTAAGGTTAAAATCAACCTTGCCGACATGGATCTTCCTTCATGGGAAGATGACCTGAAGGCGGATCTGAAAGTCATTAACGTTCTGCTGAACTCCATGGCAAAAGTCACACCCAAGGACGATGCCAAGCTGCAACACCTGAAATCCCTGATTCTGAGTAAGATTGAGAGCCCTATTAACGACGGCAATAGAAAAGTCCTCATTTTCACTGCCTTTGCCGATACAGCCAATTACCTCTATAACAACCTGGCAGATGCCATACTGGCAACAAAAGGACTGCACACTGGAAAAGTAACTGGCAAGGATACGCCGAAATCAACCCTCAAAAAGATCTATGATTTCCAATCACTGTTGACGCTTTTCTCGCCTCGCGCCAAGGAAAAGGCCCAGGTCCTGCCAAAGGAACCGGCCGAGCTGGATATTCTGATCGGCACCGACTGTATCTCCGAAGGGCAGAACCTCCAGGACTGCGATTACCTGATCAACTATGACATCCATTGGAACCCGGTCCGCATCATTCAACGATTCGGCCGGATCGACCGTATTGGCTCCATTAACAAGGCTATCCAGTTGGTGAACTACTGGCCCGATATCTCCCTGGACGAATACATCAATCTCAAGGAACGGGTCGAAAACCGGATGATCATTGCCGACGTGACAGCCACCGGCGACGACAACGTCCTTACGGCTAAAAGTAGTGAGATTTCCTATCGGAAAGAGCAACTCCGACGACTGCAGGAAGAGGTTATCGAACTGGAAGACTTGAAGACTGGGGTATCTATTACCGACCTTGGCCTGAACGACTTTCGGATGGATCTGCTGAACTATGTCAAAACCAATGGCGATCTCGCCAATGTGCCCAATGGCATGCATGCCGTTGTCCCCTCCAGGCCCGATTTGGGTTTACACCCTGGTGTCATCTTCGCCCTGCGAAACCGCAATCATGCCGTCAACATCAATCAACAGAACCGGCTACATCCTTACTACTTGATCTATATCGCCAACGACGGTGAGGTCATAGCCAATCACACCGAAGTCAAGCCACTTCTCGATCTGGTTCGCTCCAGTTGCAAAGGGCAATCGAAACCCATCGTCGAAGTCTGCCGCCTTTTTAATCAGCAGACGGACGAAGGTCGTGACATGATTCGCTATTCCGACCTGCTCAGTACCGCCATCCGTACGATGATTGACGTGAAAGAGGAGAAGGATCTCGATAGCCTTTTTACTGGCGGTAAAACCACGGCCCTAGTGAACACCATCGCCGGGCTTGACGATTTCGAACTTGTCGCCTTTCTCGTGGTACAGAAGGAAGGATGACAACCGTGCTTTTCGACTATCCAAAGAAAGCCGCTTTCGGCCGTGTGCTGCCCAAAAGCAAAATCTATGAGCATGCCCGCCCAACCTCGGCCATAAAAGAGCTTTTTGTCCGGCAGGTAGAGCAGATCTCCTGGCAATACAAACTTGCTCCGGAAACCATTAATATCAAGGGAACGGTGGCTGTTCCCGAAATTCAGGTTTTCAGTATTGCTTTGAGAGGTGACGAACTCAAAACTGAGGTGCTGCGTTGCATTGATCAGGCTATCCCTTTCCCGATCATCTTTGAACTCAAGCACGACGGCAAAGTGAAACCCACCGCTGCCTTTAAGCGGCCCAATGAAGCCGATGCTACCAAATGGGTCGTTAGTGAGTATTTCGACGGTGACTGGACACTCGGAGATACGTTACGCATGCCGCTGCCGATGGTTTTCGACCTCGAAGCGCTCTATGGCCACTTACTGGCGCCTCTGATGCCGTACCCGGCACGACCAGGCGAAGGCTTGCAAGCGCGGGTGGAGAGGATGGAGCGCATTCGAATCAAGCAACGTGAACTCGTTCGTTGTGAGGCTCGAATGCGCAAAGAGAAACAATTCAACCGCAAGGTGGCGATCAATGCCGAATTGCGCGAAATAAAAATCGTGTTGTCGGAATTGGAAAAATAATCTTGCTAAAATAGGCAGTAAAGTTTATGAATTCATCATCATCTGAATATCGAACAACACCCCCCACGCATCTCGTAAGCTCTGCGCACCATGGGGGGTTACTTTTTATGTCTCGGGGGAGCAATGCGCTTTTCTAAGCCCCCAAAGACATTCGAAGAGCAAGTTGATATCCTTCGTTCAAGAGGGATGGAGATTGGTGATCCTGAGCGAGCCAGGAGGTATCTCTCCCACCTGAACTATTATCGTCTTGCCGCCTATTGGCTTCCCTTCGAGCAAGATCATCCCACCCATCGTTTTAAACCCAACACCCGTTTCGACACCGTTCTTGAACATTACATCTTTGACCGGGAACTACGTCTCCTGATCATGGATGCCATTGAACGTCTTGAAGTGTCCTTGCGCACTCGCTGGGCCTATCATCTTTCCCATACCTATGGCCCGCATGCCCATCTTGAGAGCCGCATTTTTAAAACAGGACGCTGGTCGCATGAGGAGAACGTCCGAAACCTGAAGGAAGTGGTTCGCTCCAGTTCCGAGGTCTTTCTCCGTCATTTTGATGCGTACGATGAGGCCTTGCCGCCATTATGGGTTATTTGCGAAGTCATGACCCTGGGGCAACTTTCCAAATGGTATGCCAACCTGTGTCATGGCAAGGATCGAAATGCCATTGCCAAGGTGTACGGTCTTGACGAGGTAAATCTCACCTCCTTTCTTCATCACCTGAGTATTGTCCGTAATCTTTGTGCCCACCATGCACGGCTCTGGAACCGGGAATTTATTTTTGCCTGGAAGCTACCACGCCGGAACCCGCTTGAACTCCTTGTAAATTTTAATACCGCAGATGGCAAGAAGCTTTATAACACCTTGGTCATGCTGGCGTATTTGATGGATCAAATCAATCCTCACAGCTGGAAAAAGCGGTTGGGGAAATTGTTTGCCAAACACCCGGAAGTAACGGAGTGTCACATGGGCTTTCCGGATAGCTGGCGGGATAGGCCAATTTGGCGTGATCAGATAGCGTAATGGAAGCAACGGTCTCAACATGGAATACTGAAATGGAAAAGATGAAAATGCACTCCCCGAACCTGACCCAGGACAACATCGCTCGTATCCGCGAGCTGTTTCCCGGGTGTGTGACCGAGGCTAAAGGTGAAAGCGGCCGGTTGAAGCTGGCGGTTGATTTTGATCAGTTGCGGCAGGAGTTGTCCGAGTCCATCGTGGAAGGACCGCAGGAGCGCTACCACCTCAACTGGCCAGGAAAACGAGAAGCATTGCTCACCGCCAACGCTCCCATCGCCAAAACCCTGCGCCCCTGTCGTGAAGAGAGCGTGAATTTCGACACCACCAAGAACCTGTTTATTGAAGGCGACAACCTAGAAGCCTTGAAGCTGCTTCAGGAAACCTACCTCGGTAAAGTCAAAATGATTTACATCGACCCACCGTACAACACGGGTAACGACTTTATCTATGAAGACGATTTTGCAGAGAACACAGAAGGATTCTTGAAAAGATCTAATCAGAAGGATGAAAAAGGTAATCGGCTGGTGGCAAATACGGAGGCCAATGGGAGGTTTCACTCGGATTGGCTTTCGATGATGTACCCACGGCTTAAAGTGGCCAAAAATCTTCTTTGCAATGATGGCGCTTTATTTGTCAGTATCGACGACACCGAAGTCGCGGGATTGCGGCAACTTCTAGACGAGATTTTCGGTGCAGAAAACTTTATTACAGAAATTGTATGGGAGGGAGCGAATAAAAATGATGCCAGGCAGATTGGCGTCTGTCACGAATATGTTCTCTGTTACGTCAAGGAGAAACATGCCACACCAATATCCTGGTCTGTCACAAAAGAGGGTGTCGAACCTGTATTAAAGGAAGTGGAGAGGTTAAAGAAAACACATGGTAGCGATTTTGAAACCGCATCTGAGGAGCTCGCAGGTTGGTATCGGGCAATGAAAGCCACTCCATCGTTTGGCCACAGACGGTTTCGATACATCGATGAGCGTGGCGCTTACAAGGAAGACGATCCCACCGCACCTGGTGGCCGAAAATTTGAACTGAGGAACCCAAAGACAGGAGAGCTTATACCATTGCGCCCAAATCGTGGATGGGGTTTCTCTCAAGAAAAGTTCAACGAAATGGTAGAGGAAGGGAGAATTTCCTTCATATCTTCAACGAGTATTATGGTTAGACGGTACCTACACGAAACCGATTCTCAGACGCCGCAAAGTGTCTTCTATCAACCGGCTCGATCTGCATCTGAGCGCCTTTCAAAACTTCTCGGGGGCGGATATTTTGACTACCCGAAGGACGAGACCATTGTCCAAAAATTTGTTGATATGGCAGTGGGGACAGATTCTGAAAATAATATTATCATGGACTTCTTCGCTGGCAGTGCAACAACTGCGCATGCAGCTTTCCTCCAAAATGCGTTGGATGGGCAAAATCGCCGATTCATAATGGTGCAGCTTCCCGAGACATGTGATGAAAAATCAGAGGCATTCAGGGCAGGCTTCAAAACCATCGCAGAAATCGGTAGAGAGCGTATCCGTCGTTCTGGCAAGAAGATTCTAGAAGGCGAATGCCACGAGGGGTGGAACAAGGACATCGGCTTTCGTGTCCTCAAGATTGATTCATCCAACATGGCCGACGTCTACTACACACCCGATGGCATTGACCAGGGCCAGCTTTCCCTCCTCACCAATAATGTCAAACCGGGGCGCGAGCACGAAGATCTCCTCTTCCAGGTATTATTGGACTGGGGCGTGGATCTTTCGCTTCCCATCCGTCAGGAGTCCATCCAAGGCAAAACCGTCTTTTTTGTGAATCAACCGCCTTACGATTTAGCCGCCTGTTTCGATACAGGTGTGAATGAGGATCTGGTCAAAGAGCTAGCGCATTTTGAGCCGCTGCGGGTTGTGTTCCGTGACAACGGTTTTGCCTCAGATGCCGTCAAGATCAACGTGGAACAGATCTTCAAACAGATGTCTCCGGGCACCGAAGTGAAGTCGATATAAGGAGGGCTGGGCATGAAACTGAAGTTCAAAGTCCAGCCATATCAGACCAGCGCGGTTGAATCCGTGGTCGATTGCTTTGCAGGGCAGGTAAACAGCTCAGGCATTGCCTACCGGATCGATCCGGGGATTGGTAAAAAGGATTCGAAAGGACAGTATCAATCTTCATACCTGGAACAGACCGGTTTCAAGAACACCGATCTCCAGCTGACCGATGCCCAACTGCTGACCAATATCCAGGCCGTACAACGGCGACAGAACCTACCTTTGTCAGATAGGCTGGCATCCAGCGCTGGATGCAAGATCAATCTTGACGTGGAGATGGAAACCGGAACCGGCAAGACCTACTGCTACGTCAAAACCTTCTTCGAGATGAATAAGCGTTACGGCTGGACCAAATTCATCGTGGTGGTGCCCAGCATTGCCATCCGTGAGGGCGTGCTCAAATCGCTGGAGATTACCGCCGAACATTTCACTGAGAGCTACAGCAAGAAGACCCGCTTCTTTGCTTACAACTCCAGGCAGTTGCACCATCTGGAAAGCTTCTCCTCCGATGCGGGCATCAACGTCATGGTCATCAATATCCAGGCGTTCAATGCCACGGGTAAGGATAACCGCCGCATCTATGACGAGCTGGACGACTTTCAGTCGCGCAAGCCTATCGATGTGATCAGCAGCAACCGCCCCATCCTGATCCTTGATGAGCCTCAGAAGATGGAAGGCAAAAAGACGCTGGAGGCGCTGGCCAAATTCAAACCGCTAATGATCCTACGCTATTCTGCCACTCACCGGACCACACATAATAAAATCCATCGCCTCGATGCCCTAGATGCCTATAACCAGAAGCTGGTGAAGAAGATCGCAGTGCGCGGCATCGTCGTCAAAGGCCTGGCCGGCACCAATGCCTACCTCTATCTGGAATCCATTGAAATCTCCAAGCAGGCACCGGTAGCACGAATCGAAATGGAAGTGCGCCAGGGTGGCGGTATCAAGCGAATCGTCAAACGCCTGGGAAGAGGAGACAGCCTTTTTGTTGAATCGAACGAGCTCGATCAATATCGAGACTTCGTCATCGCCCAGATCGACGCCAATAAGGATACGGTTGAGTTCACCAATGGGCATGTTCTTTGTGCGGGCGATGCGACCGGCGACGTTACGGAAATGGCCATCCGGCGGATTCAAATCCGGGAGGCGATCAAGGCTCACCTTGAGAAGGAGCAGGTTCTTTTTGCCCAGGGTATCAAGGTGCTGTCTCTCTTCTTCATCGATGAGGTGGTCAAATATCGAGACTACAGTCAGGCCGATGAGCGGGGAGAGTATGCCCGGATATTTGAGGAGGAGTATGAACAGGTCAAGGCAGAGTATTTGAGCCAGCTTCCGTTGGATGGTGGTGGATATCAGAAATACCTTACTGGTATCCAGGTGGGCCGCACGCATGACGGATACTTCTCCATCGACAAAAAAACAAAGAAGCTCACCGACCCGAGCTTCAGGACACGGGGAGAGGATGCCGGACTCTCCGATGACGTCGATGCCTATGATTTGATCCTGAAAAACAAGGAACGCCTACTCTCCTTTGCGGAACCGGTACGGTTTATTTTTTCCCATTCAGCCCTTCGTGAAGGCTGGGACAACCCCAATGTTTTCGTTATGTGTATGCTCAAGCACAGTGACAACACGATATCGCGCCGCCAGGAAGTTGGCCGGGGGTTGCGGATTAGCGTCAACCAGCATGGCGACCGTATGGACAACCCGGCAACGGTTCATGATGTGAATATCCTCACCGTTGTCGCCAGCGAAAGCTACAAGGAGTTTGTTGGCAACCTTCAGCGTGAAATCAGCGACTCTCTTTCAGCACGTCCGCGTAAGGCTGACGAAGCCTATTTCACCGGGAAGGTGATCACTACTGAAACCGGTAAAGTTGAAATCACTCCGGCCATGGCCAAGCAGATTTACAAGTATCTGCTCAAAAACGACTACACCGATGATGTCGACCAGGTAGCTGAGGCTTACCACGAAGCAAAAGCCAACGGGACCTTGGCCCCTTTACCTCCTGAACTTATCCCCCATTCGCAGCAGATTTTCAACCTGATCGACAGCGTCTTCAGCGAATCGCAGCTACCCGATGTGGGTGATGACCGCAAACCGAAAATCAATCCACTGAACGCCAACTTTGAAAAGAAAGAGTTCAAGGCACTCTGGAGTCGTATTAATCAAAAGGCCGTTTATCGTGTTGAATTCGATTCCAGCGAACTGATCCGGAACTGTATCCGAGTCCTTGATGTTGATCTGCGGGTAACTCCTTTGCAATACACCATCCAAGGTGGAGTCCAGGCCGACCAGATAACTGATACTCAACTCAGAAGTGGTGACGGATTTTCACTGACCGGAACGAAGGTGGAGACCCATAATGCGTCCATTCATTCCATGGTCACCTATGACCTGCTCGGGAAGATTGCTGAAAACACCCAACTGACAAGAAAGACCATCGCCGAGATATTGAGCGGTGTTCAGCCTGTTGTCTTCAAGCAATTCAAACAGAATCCAGAGCATTTCATTGCCGAGGCTTCACGACTTATCAACGAGCAGAAGGCAACGATCATCATTGAACGCCTGAGCTACGACAGCATTGCCGAAACCCACGATATCGATATTTTCACCACCGGCCAAAGCAAGCAGGACTTCACCAGAGCCAGCGAAAAGCTGAAGAATCACATCTACGATTACGTGATCACCGACTCCAAGATTGAACGGGAGTTTGTGAAAGAGCTGGATACGAGCAGTGAGGTAGTCGTTTATGCAAAGCTCCCCCGGGGATTCGCAATTCCAACTCCGGTCGGCAACTACAACCCGGACTGGGCCATTTCCTTTAAGGAAGGCTCGGTCAAACATATCTATTTCGTTGCCGAAACCAAAGGTTCTATGTCCACCATGCAACTGCGAGCCATTGAGGAAAGGAAAATAGAATGCGCCCGTAAATTCTTCGCGGAGATCAACCGCAGGATCGATCCTGAACACGTGAAGTACGACGTGGTGACCAGCTACGGGAAGCTGATGGAGATTGTTGGAGCTTGAGCAGGGAATTCGTGAACTGAGATAGCCAATAAGGAGTTATTAGATGATGAGCGACCATTACGACATTTCCGGAAGAATAAATATCTTAAGGCAAGCTTTAACTTCTGATAAAAACAGGGTTGCATTTTTATTGGGTGCTGGATGCCCTTTGTCAATACGTGACCAGGACGACAAACCTCTAATTTCTGATATTTCTGGATTGACAAAGTCAGTTTGCGAAAAGTTGAATCAGGATAAGATAGGAAAAATAAAAAATGGAATTTTATTAGAAGAAGGAAAAGTGCCTACAATTGAAGACATTTTAAGCAGAATAAGGTTATTAATCGCTGCTATTGGCAGTAGCGAGTTTGACGGTCTAAAAAAAGATGATCTTCTAGAAATAGAAAAAGATATATGTGATAAAATCACAGATGAAGTCAACAAAGAATTGCCTAGCGAAATTACTTCATATCATAATTTAACTTCATGGATTGCAGGTATACCAAGGGAAAATCCTGTAGAGATATTCACGCCTAACTATGACCTTCTATTAGAATCATGCTTGGAACTGAAAAATATTCCATTTTTTGATGGATTTGTTGGTTCTAGAAATGCTTTTTTTGACTTGCATTCAATAGAATATGAGGAGCTGCCGCCTCGGTGGGTTCGTCTTTGGAAACTTCACGGCTCTGTTAATTGGTGGATTGATGATAACGGCAATGTATTCAGAGGCGATTCTAAGAAAGGCAATGGAAATAAGCAAATGATCTACCCTTCTCATTTGAAATATTCTCAGAGCCGCAGAATGCCGTATTTGGCAATGCAGGATAGACTGTCGACATTTCTGTCCACTGGACAATCAGTGCTCGTAACCAACGGTTATTCTTTCGTTGACCAGCATCTTAATGAAGTTATCACTCAACGACTGTCTGCTAATCCAAGATGTGTTTGTTTTGGCTTGTTATATGGTCATATTGAACAATATCCTGAGGCGTTAGATTGTGCCAGAAAGACAACAAATTTGCATCTATTGGCTAAAAATGCTGCATTCTTTGCCGGCGAACAAAAGGCTTGGAAGAAAGAAGGCACGATAAACCCATATGACTATCTTGCAGAACAAAATGGCGATAACACACACTGCAAAATAGGTGATTTCGGCTCCTTTAGTCGGTTTTTGCTTAAGCAAACAGGCTATAACAGGTCGGAGGGGCAGAATGAAAGTTGATCCGTCTTTCATTGGTACTGTTCAGGATGTAATGGGAACGACGGTGACGGTAGCCTTGTCTAATGAAACGATCACTGGAATTAGCTTTATTGATGGCGAGTGTTACCGCATTGGTCAAGTTGGTAGTTTTGTAAGAATACCTGTTGGGTTCACGGATTTATATGGGCTTGTATCACAGGTCGGCGCGGGAGCTGCTCCTGTGAGTGAGCTGGAAACGTCTCCATACGGAAACCGGTGGCTGCAAGTTCAGCTTATCGGCGAACGAATGCGGGATGGGCAATTCCAAAGAGGTGTATCTCAACATCCAACGATAGAGGATAAAGTCCATATAGTTACAGAAAAAGATTTACATGCTATCTACGGCCCTTCAGATCCGATTGATTTTGTATCTATCGGGCACCTTGCTAGCGCTGAAAGTATTCCAGCATATATCGATATCAATAAACTTGTAACACGCCATTCTGCAATCGTAGGGTCTACCGGATGCGGTAAATCAACTACAGTTGCCGGATTGCTAAACTCTATATCAGATAAGTCGCAATTTCCTTCGGCCAGAATATTAGTGCTCGATATACATGGTGAGTACTCTAAAGCGTTAGGGGAGCGTGCGAGTATTATTAGAGTTGGTGCCGATGCGAGCAAAAATGAAAGAGAGCTTCAAATTCCTTTTTGGGCGTTAAATTTTGAAGAAATGGCCAAATTTGCATTTGGAAATATAGATAATTCCAAATACGCAATAGTCACTGATTGGGTGATGAAGCTTAAGAGGGAGTCGTTGGAGCATCAACCAATTCCAGGAATTGATTCCGATGCTATTACAGTTGACACTCCAACACCTTTTTGCCTCCATAAGCTATGGTACGAACTGTATAAAAGAGATTTCATGACGATTGTTCCAAGGCCAGGCGGTGCTGCTGATGAGGTTGATCCTGCGTATGCTCAAGACTCTCATGGAAAGAACTTGCTTGGCGATGCAATGGCCGTCATTCCGCCTGTTTACAGAACTGTTAAAACCACTGGTCCAGCGCATGAGCGTGTGCAGTGGGGAAAAGAACCCATAGGGATAAGACAACAACTATCAACTTTAGGTTCAAAGTTAAAAGATCCACGTTATAATTTTATTTGCAACCCAGGTAAATGGAAACCTGATATTGATGGAAAAATCGAAAGTGATTTGGATTTATTAATTAAAGATTGGATTGGCAACGAAAGACCAGTTACGATAATGGATTTATCTGGAATCCCTTCCTTGATACTAAATGATATTATAGGTGCAGTTTTAAGAATTATTTATGATGCTGTTTTTTGGGGAAGGAATTTGCCGGAAGGTTCCAGGGAAAGACCACTATTTATTATTCTTGAAGAAGCCCACGCATACCTTGGAAAAGATAATTCAGGATCTGCATCCTTAGCTGTTAAAAGGATAGCAAAGGAAGGGAGAAAGTATGGCGTTGGGATGATGGTTGTTAGTCAGCGGCCATCTGAGATTGACTCAACCATTTTATCCCAATGCGGCACAATAATTGCCATGCGACTTGCTAATACTATCGACAGAGGTCATGTTACCGGAGCAGCGTCAGATAATCTTAAAGGTCTTTTTGAAATGCTCCCAATTCTGCGAACCGGTGAGGCAATTATTGTTGGTGAAGCAGTAAGCTTACCAATTAGGGCACTAATTGATCCACCTGATCAAGACAGAAAACCAGATAGCATTGATCCTAAAGTTGCTTCTCATGGTTCAAAAGAAGAAGGCTTTGAGAGTCCTGGAGGCTGGAATCAGAATAAAGAAGATGAGAATTATAAACCAATGATTCATCAATGGCGAATTCAATCCGGTAAATATGATCATAACTTCCATAAATCAATAGAAATACAGGGAGAATCTGATGAGTGAATGGATTTCAACACCACAATCGTCAAATGTGGCTGGATTTTGCTATGACGACTCTACTCAAGTGCTTACGGTCGAGTTCAATAGTGGAACTCGTTATGACTATTATGATGTTCCTAACCACGTTTATGAAGGAATGAAAGCTGCCGAATCCATAGGAAAATATCTTAATTCCGAAATAAAAGGTCATTATAGGTATGCCAGACAATAGGTAATGAAAATCCTTCACACTTCCGACTGGCACATCGGGCGCACTCTTTACGGCAGAAAACGCTACGAGGAATTCGCTTCCTTTCTAAGCTGGTTGGGAGAGACGATTCAGCAAAATGCAATCGATGCCCTACTGGTAGCAGGCGATATTTTTGACACGAGCGCGCCGAGTAATCGTGCGCAGGAACTTTATTACCGGTTTCTGTGCCGTGTTGCCGCTTCATTCTGTCGTCACGTTGTCATTATCGCCGGCAACCATGATTCACCATCCTTCCTCAATGCTCCCAAGGAGCTGCTCAAGGCTCTCGATGTCCACGTGGTCGGTAGTGCTACCTCCTCCCTGGAAGACGAAGTGCTGGTGCTCCGTAATGAGCAGGGCACTCCGGAATTGATTGTCTGCGCCGTGCCTTACCTCCGCGACAGGGATATCCGCCTTGCAGAAGCTGGTGAGAGCATCGAGGACAAGGAGAGAAAGCTGATTGACGGCATCCGCACTCATTACGCCACTGTCGCCGCCTTGGCCGATCAGAAGCGCGAGGAGCTTGGAGTTGATATTCCCATCGTCGCCCTGGGGCATCTGTTCACCGCTGGTGGACAAACCGTAGAAGACGATGGCGTGCGTGAACTCTATGTTGGCTCCCTGGCTCACGTTACAGCCGGAATTTTCCCTGCGAGTTTTGATTACCTGGCGCTTGGACACCTCCACGTCCCGCAAAAGGTGAACGGCTCCGAAACCATACGGTACAGCGGCTCTCCACTCCCCATGGGATTTGGAGAGGCGAAACAGCAGAAAAGCGTGTGCCAAGTTGAATTCAACAATTCAGCGGCATTTGTTCAGCTCATCGACGTGCCGGTGTTTCAAAAGCTCGAACGCGTCAACGGTGATTGGGATGGCATCTCAAGCCGCATCCTCGAGTTGTCGGTATCGGGCTCCCAAGACTGGCTGGAGGTTATCTACGAAGGTGATGAAGTCATCGGCGACCTGCGTGATCGCCTGGAGGCTGCAATTTCCGGCACCCAAATGGAAATTCTCCGGATAAAGAATAACCGCATCATCGACCGTGTGCTGGGACAAATCCATGAGGAGGAAACACTCGACGATCTGAATGTGAACGATGTGTTCGAACGATGCCTCGCCGTGCATGACGTGCCTGAGGAGCAGAGGCCGGAGCTGCTTCGCGCCTATCGGGAAACGCTTTCGTCTCTCTATGAAGATGACCTGCAGGCGGAGTAGAGAGACTGTCGATGAGAATACTGAAGGTACGTTTCAAGAATCTCAACTCCTTGGTTGGCGAATGGGAAATAGACCTGACGCACCCAGCCTTTGCATCTGACGGCATCTTCGCCATAACCGGCCCGACCGGCGCCGGGAAGACCACGATCCTCGATGCCATATGTCTAGCCCTCTATGGACGGACGCCTCGCCTGAACAAGGTCACCAAAAGTGGCAACGAGATCATGTCCCGCCAAACCGGTGAATGCTTTGCCGAAGTGACCTTCGAGACGCAAACCGGACGTTTCCGCTGCCACTGGAGCCAGCACCGGGCACGGAAAAAACCTGATGGCGAACTCCAGGCCCCAAAACAAGAATTTGCCAACGCCGATTCGGGTGAGATCTTCGAATCCAAGATCAGAGGTGTTGCTGACCAGATCGAGTCGGCCACCGGCATGGATTTTGATCGTTTCACCCGGTCCATGTTACTGGCTCAGGGCGGCTTCGCCGCCTTCCTCCAGGCTGCGCCCGACGAGCGGGCTCCGATTCTGGAGCAGATAACAGGCACGGAAATCTACAGCCAAATATCCGTCCGTGTCCATGAGCGCCATCGCGAAGAACGGGAAAACCTGAGCCTGTTCCAGGCTGAAACGGCAGGTATCGTGATTCTCGAGCCGGAGCAGGAACAAGAAATTGGGCAAGCACTTGAAACAAAGCAGAAGGAAGAGGCAGACCTCGCTGTCAAGATCGCTGACGCTGGGAAAGCCATGGCCTGGCTCAGCACCATCGATGGCCTGAAGAAGGAAATTGCCAGCCTAGCCGATGAAGAGAGCAAGCTGCAAATCGATATCGAGGCGTTTAAACCGGACCTTGAAAAGCTTAACCGGGCGTTGAGTGCCGCCTCGTTGGACGGCTCATACGCAACGCTTACCGCCACCCGCAAACAACAGGCGGATGACAGAGACGCATTGAAGGCAGAGGAAGAGTCGCTTCCCGGTCTGGAATCCTCGGCCAAGGAACAGGCCGAGACGCTGCAATCGGCTGAGCAACAAACTGCTCGGGTCAAAGAAGAACAGCAAGCTGCCGTTCCTACCTTGCAGAGGGTGCGCTCCCTTGACCAGACACTTGCCGATCAGAAAAAGGCTGTTTCAGAAGGTGATGCGGGCTGCAAGAAGGATACAGCAAAGATTGAGGCAGATAAAAAAGCCCGGCTCGAAGAGCTGGAAAAACGCTCCAAAGCTCACGAGACTCTGGAACTTGTTGACGGCTACCTCAAGGAGCATGCACAGGATGAATGGCTGATCAGCGGCCTGGCTGGTGTTGAAGAACAGTTGAGCGGTCTGCTCTCGAAGCAAAATGAAATCGTTCAAAAAGAGGCTGATCAAGAAAAGGCCACGACGGCTTTGGAACTGGCAACAAAGTTACTCGACGACCTTCAGAAACAATTAAGCATTAAGAAGCAGGAGTTGGAGGACGCATCAAAACAGATTCAGCAGGGCAAAGATGCATTTAGTCAGGTGTTGGGGGACCGCTTGTTGCGCGAATACCGCACCGAGAAAGAAACCCTGCTGCGTGAAATGGCCTTCTTGGCGAAGATAGCGGAGCTTGAAGATCACCGGGCAAAACTGGAAGACGGCAAACCCTGTCCACTCTGCGGCGCAAACGAACACCCCTTCGCGGCAGGCAATGTCCCTGTTCCCGATGAAACCGAACAGAGGGTAGACGCGCTGACCAAGCTGATCGGCAAGGCCGAGGATCAGGAAGCAGCCGTCAAGAAACTTGAAGAAGCTGAAGGCCTCGCCCGTAAGAACCTTAATGAGGCTGAAAAGCTGGAGTTAGCAGCAGCCAATGACAAGAAGGCTGCCGAGAAAGCTCTGGCCGAGGTGAAGGACGGCCTGGTGAAACTCCGTGCCGATTTTGCCGAACGCAGGCAGGCTGTTACTACCAAGCTCCAACCGCTTGGTATTGTGGACATCCCTGAAACGGACATTTCATCACTGATCGAAACCCTCAAGGCGCGGCTGAAGGCGTGGCAGGCTCAGGTAAAGAAAAAGGCGGATATCGAGAAACAGATTGCCGACATCGACAGCGAGGTGAAGCGGCTGGATGCGGTTATCGAAACGCAAAGCACCGCCCTGGTCGAAAAGCTGGAGCACCTGGAGACCTTGAAAAAGGAGCTTGCCACCGGAAGTGATGAACGTAAT
>JAQUEZ010000463.1 GCA_028684915.1 Desulfobulbus sp. | reverse complement strand
GGTCGTCAGCTTTCTCGATGTCGGCCAAGGAGCATCGACCTTGTTGCAGTTGCCTGACGGCAAAAATATGCTGATCGACGGCGGCGGTTATCAGACCGAACGCTTTGATCCCGGCCAAAGTCTCATTTTAGGGAGAGTATACTTTAGTTACCGATAGGTGCTTATTTAGCCATTTTTTAGTGGAATAATTCTTGGTAAAGAGTAATTCTCCGTGTGGAATTATAGAAAAGGATACTACTACTTATTACTTTTCACTCATGGTAAAATCGCACAATTATCACATCATCTGGGTATACACTAAGGAGTTCCCTGGCAGAGCGATCCCTCTTGTTTTGCTTGCCGACGGGCGACCTGGTTACATTATCAATCAGTGGATTGTGTATTTACTTGATGAACAAATCACACCATCCAGACTGGAAATGTATGTCCGTGCCCTCTGTCATCTTTATGATTTTGTAATGGTGCGCTACCCTCAACCACTTGACCCAAAACAGACAGAGGGATTACTCGCTGATTTCATAAACGCAAAAAAGTTCGGTACTGATTCGTACTGCATAGCAATCGATGAGAGATACCACTGGCTCCACTCCCTCGGGCTATATTGGAAGCCCCTCGCAAAACGCACAAACACCATAGCTTTGTATCTGAATGCAATAAATAAATTCGATGAGTGGCAAGTTACCTTTCATAACAGTGCTCCCCTCAACCCTTATGACGAACGCCTCATGACTGCCTGGGAAATATATCGCGATTTCCAACAAAGGGTAGATTGGGATCCGTTTATTCATTTGCACGCAACCCGGCAACATACGAAGCGAGATTATCAGACATCGGTTTATGGGAAATACTCGCACAGTCGATTCAAAACAGAACTTATCAATAGGAAAGCCCCTAAAGCTTTTCCGGTCGACTGTTTTATTGATCTCATAAATGAATCAAAAAATCCCCGCGATAGGCTGCTGTGGCTGTTAATGGGCGCGGGGTCTTTGCGAAGCAGCGAAACCCTTCATTTATTTCTTTCCGATGTCGCTGGAATGGACCCCAAAGACGGTGATGCCCAGGTTTTATTGGCAGACCCGGAAGA
Source organism: Desulfobulbus sp. (assembly GCA_028684915.1). The sequence continues at coordinate 2,582 of JAQUEZ010000463.1, read as the reverse complement.
CGGGTACGTCACTTGGACGGATGAAAATAATAGGCAATGCCACGCATCGCGAAAAGAGTTCTTCGCCCGAAACTACAAAAATTCGCATTTCCCGCTCGAACACCCACTCTGTAACCTGCAACCCAGAACTTTGTATGGAAAGCGCAACTCTGGACTCCATTCTGGTTTCAAGGGCATGACTTTCGGCCTCACAGACAGCCTGAAGAAAATGATCCTCTCTCCTGACAATCGACCGTATGAGGAGCACTCTATCCTCTGGGTGAACAAGTATTTTGGCCAACATTTTTGGTCAATTTTCGAGGAATACCAAAGGGAATATTTGTGGAAAAACCGTTTTTCGGGGCGACAAAATCCAAAAGGATGGCCATGGCACCCTTGGTTGCTGATATGCACCAATACCCTGGATTATGGCATGCCGCTAACCATGCCAGCAGTTAAGCAGGCATGGAAAAGAGCCCTGAAACGGATATGTTTGGAAAATTCAGGATTAGGCATGCATTCGCTCAGGCATATGTATGGATATTATTGTGCGAATATACTTCGTATACCCATTGAAACGACGCAGATGCTTATGCGTCACGCGAGCGTACATTCCACTCAGGTTTACTACACCCTGGAGAGTTCAGTCGTACGTGAAATCATATCTAAAGCGGCTGCACTTGAAGGACGAATCGAAAGTGAATGGGGAAGGCTGTTGCAGGAGAGCTGATCAATGAAGAACTTCCACGTTTCCAAAGAAACGAACAGACTCAAGCAAGCAACTGGATACTGGTCCGAGCAAAGAGTTTTTTGTAACCTTACCCATGATCAGATCATTCTCCTGCAGGAAAAAAATAATGCCGATCTACTTGACGAGATTTCAGCTGCCTTGGAAAGTATCACGAAGATCCACCTGCAATCGTATTTTCAAAAATGGTTAGGGAAAAATTATATCGGCCCTCTTAGATTAGATGCAGTTTTCAACCAACAAGGCATAAATTGGCCTCAATTTCAAGATAAATTGCAGTCCGAAAAATATAACAAAAGAAAAACAAGCAAACATCTTGCTGAGATATGGTGGCAACACCATAAAAATAAACCACAAGAAGGAATTGACACATCAAAACTCCATAGAATACCGAATACCCTCTCAGTGCTCCTTGTGGACTGGTCTTCGCTTGCTACGAATACTGAGGAGCATTTTATTGCGCGAATATGCAAACTGTCCCAGTTGAGTACCCGAGTGGAGCAATCCGCAGCCCCCAACGCTTCAAAACTAAAATCTGCAGAAAAAATTCGATTCTTTTTAGCAAACTTATCCGCTGAAGAACGCAGTCTCGTTCAGTGGGCCTTACCTTTTCTTTCCCCCGCATCCGATGAGAAATCCTATTTCCATGGGGTTAGGTGCTCAATTCATGCGGCTGCGGCGCTCCTTGCCTGGTTCCGGACGCGGCAGATTCTCGTCCTCCCCCTCCATTTTGAAAACGTTCATTCCTGGTTGACGGATTTTTCAGTTTGGCCGAACAAGATATTAAACGGTTATGAAGCTCGAAATGCTATTCAAGGAGGCCTTTTCGATTTCATAATTTCGTCAACGTCAGAAAGCGTTGATGATATTCCTCAAAACCTACTCGATCTTTACGGCGCTAATAATTTCAAGTCAGGATTTTACAATCACCTGGCTCAATGGCTCAAGCATCCCGCTATTGAAAAAGGACGTCATGTCTTCCCGATCGACAAACTGCAGTTGCTCAATCAGAAACACCGTCAATATGAAGGTAAATGGACGTTAAAATGGATAAAAACGAACTGCAATGAGGAATGGTATGATTTTGCCTATCTCTGGTGGCAGCATGCTGTTACGGACAGCAGTAAAATCGCGACATTGAGATGTTATCTCGAATGGGCCTGGGAAGATCGATCATTTTCGTCACCGTGGGATATCAAACCAGAAGATCTGCGCAATCCTCATCGCCCCTCGTTCAAAGGCACCTTCCAGTACTTTTTAAAGAACAGAAACATTATCGACAAATCATCGCGCTGGAGTAACAGCGCGACGTTGTGCAGAATTGTATACCAGCTCGCACAACTACCGGATGCGCCCTGTTTAATTCAAGGCCCCATCAAAGATCCTTTTGCTTCAATTAATAATCCATTTTCCAAATCTCAGCCAAGATTAAACAAAACGCCGAGATCCAGCTTGCTGCCAACGATCCATGAAATGATGATTGAGATATTACTCTCCCCTGATCAAGATGGGACTCCAACATATTCATGGGCACGACAAATTTCGGAAGACGCTGGTCTCGACATCGTGAAAGTTCCGGATCCAGAAAATCCAACAAAAGAAGTCACCCTTTGGAGCCCCTCACGAGCAGCATGCCTGGCGATATTACTGCTCACACCCTTTCGAGTGGCGCAAGCTCGATGGCTGGACCAAGGATTAATGGACACTGAACGTTACGATTTCTCCACCAAAAGCATGGTGCCAAATCACCACATTTTGAGAAATTTTACCTATAAAAATGGCAAGAGCCATGAGGAACAGTATGGTAACCCTTCGGGGGTGCTTCAGTTTTCATCTGACCTATTAAGCAGGGAGC
>JAQUEZ010000462.1 GCA_028684915.1 Desulfobulbus sp. | reverse complement strand
GGTTGATGCCGGGGTTGAAGTCGAAATCAAACTGTTCGATGGTCTTCTGCGAGCGGAATCCGGCGCGTCGGACCCGGAGGCTGAACTTTTTCTGGTCTCTTCTGGCAACCTCGTCCTGGATGAGCAGAGCAAGGAACTCGGGATAGGCGAGCTTGCCTTCAATGGCCTGGCGGTTTCTGGCCGCCAGGGATTCGAGGATGCCGGAGAGTCGGAGCTGCTTGAGCAAGGGGGTCAGTTCGGGCATGGGCTGCATGATTGCTCCTTTCACTGGATCAGATCGTTGGTGTTGCGTTGGAATCGGGATTTGCCGCTGTAGATGGCGGGCAGCGGAGCGTCGTGCAGCCCTGCGGCCTGTTCCTGGCCATTTTCAAGGATGGTTTTGACGGTGCGGTAACGGGGCGAGTTAAAGAGCAAGGCTCGTGCACAGGCGGCCTCAAGCCGTTGGTTGCCGTATCGCTCCGCCAACCGGATCACCCCTTGGGCGGCGCGGAGATGATCAAGGACCCGATGTGCAAAAAGCTGGGTAACGAGTTGAAGGCAGGCTGAGCCGATCGTTTCCGCCTGACTCAAACACCATTGGGGATCGCGGAGCTTGTAGGCCAGGGCATCGGGAGGCATGTGGTCATCCAGGGTAGAGTGGCGCCCGGCCCCTTGCAGTCGCGGATGCACAGCCACCATCTCGTGGTTGTGAAAGACCTGGATGGTGGTGTCGGTGGCCTTGAGCCAGAGGGTTTGACGGATACGCTGAAAGGGTACGGAGTAGAGGTTTTTCTCGTAGGCGACATGTCCGTTGCCGTGCACCTTAACCTTGGCCTACACCGCCTCCTGTACCGGTACATCGGGCAGAGGCTGGAGCAGGGCTTTTTCGGTCTCGTCAAAAAGCTCCACCGGCCGCCTGCGCGTGGTTCCGTGGATGCGGACGCCGGCCTCGCGCATGACCCATTGGGCCAACTGGCGATTGGCGTCGGTAAGATCGCGGAACTGCCGCAGCGGCACAAAGGCGCGCTTGACGTACTTGACCCCAGCTTCGACCCGCCCTTTTTTCTGCGGATCATGCGGCGGACAGGGCGATATGCGGAAGCCATAGCCCAGGGCCAGTTCGCCGTAGGAGCGCTGCACCACGGGATCCTTGGCGCAGGCCCGGGTAATGGCGCATTTGGCGTTGTCGATGATCAGTTTTTCCGGAACGCCGCCAAACCACTCGAAGGCCCGCCGGTGGCAGGCCAGCCAGGTGGCGACCTTCTGGTCCCAGACGATCTCGGCATACTGATGCCGGGAGTAACACAGCGTCATGATGAAAAACCAGGAAGATCGGACCTCGCCGGTATAGAGATCGATCAGTTTGGGACCAGCGCCGAAGTCGACCTGTGCGGCCTCGCCCGGTGCAAAATCAAGGATAACCGTGGCTTTGGCCTGATCATTGGGCAGGGACTGGACAAACCGCCGCACTGCGGAGTAACTGCCGGCGAAGCCGTGGTTGCGCGCCAAGGCGCGGTGGATGGTTGTGCAGTCGATCCCTTCGGCAACCCAAGCCTGGATCTGCGCTCGATAGGGCGCCGCCGAGGAGCCGTTGCCCGCTTGTTGCGACCGTTGGGCAAACGCCCTGGCCAGTTCCGCCTCGCTAGGCAAAGGACGGGCCGGATCAAGCCAACCCTGCGCATTGGCCGCTTTGCGGACCTCGCCGGCTTTGCGTCGCCCGACGACACCTGCCTTGGCAAGGTCTCGATCCGACTCGCCGGAGCGCATGTGAAAAAGAATTTGTTGATACTGAAACATCTCGAACCTCCGATTGGCCATGGACTCCTCCTCCCGAAAAAATGGAAAGAGTAGCCCGGTTGTCGAAAAGTCCAAGAAGGAAAAGAGATGGAAGTGGCTCCATTAGAGCGATCACATCCTGGCTCCATTAGACCGATCAGGTGCTGGCCCCATTAAGGTGATCATCAAATGGCTCCATAGGGGCGGTCAGTAACACCTCCTTACTGCAACGTGGGGTGGTAATAGTGAGGGCCACGAATATTATCATGCACCACGGGTTCCTGGGGCACATCTTCCACCTCACTGGCCTTATCCAGACCGTTTTTGAGGATGGAGTCAATGCTGCGGAAGGAGATCGCACCGACGACCAGCGCCCGGCCGCAGGCCTGCTCCAGCCGGTCGTTGCCATAACTCTTGCCTAAACGAAGGATGCCCATCAGGCTGCGATAAGCCTGTTGCGGATGCACACGGGAGGTCAGGATTTTCTCCGTGAGTTGCGTAGTCAGGGGGCCGATCTTGGCTGCGTATTCCGGACGAAAACGGCCAGCGTTCCGGCGGGAAAATGGCCACCATTCCGATGGGAAAACGGCCAGTACAAATTGAGAGTGTAGTCGCGGGGTAACTTCCATGAGGTATCTTGCCATCTTCGATTTCATTGAAGGAGGGCAAGATGCCAAGAGAACGAGTTGCCATGCGAAAAATACGAGAAATTCTTCGTCTTGTCTGGTTGTGTAACCAGAGCAGACGCGATACAGCCAGAACCTGCGGCGTCTGCAAAAGCACCGTGGACGCCACCATCATTCGGGCAACCGCTGCCGGGTTTTCCTGGCCTTTGCCTTCCGATCTTGACGACGATGCCCTTGAGCGTCGTCTCTATCCCCCCGTTGTCCCTTCCACCCATCGCAAGCTGTCGCCGCCCGACTGGCGATCCCTGCACGATGAACTTGCCAAGCACAAGCATCTGACCCTGATGCTGCTGTGGCAGGAGTACAAAGAGGGCAACCCTTCCGGTTACCAGTACAGCCAATACTGCGAACTCTACCGACAGTGGCGAAAGAAGCTTGATCGGTCCATGCGGCAGGAGCACCGTGCCGGTGAGAAGTTCTTCGTCGACTACAGCGGCCAAACCGTGCCGATCGTGGACGCGTCAACCGGTGAAGTGCGAGAGGCCCAGATGTTTATTGGGGTCATGGGCAACAGCAACCAGACCTATGCCGAGCTCACCTGGACGCAGTCCCTTGCCGACTGGACCGGGTCTCATGCCCGCTCCTTTGCCTTTCTCGGCGCCGTGCCCCATTGCCTCGTTCCCGACAACCTGCTTTCCGCGGTGACCAAGACCTGCCGCTATGAACCCGAGGTCAACCCCACCTATGCCGAACTGGCCGACCATTACGGCACTGCGGTCGTTCCGGCCCGTGTCCGTCACCCCAAAGACAAGGCCAAGGTCGAAGGGGCCGTGCTGATCGCCCAGCGATTCATCTTGGCTGGTCTTCGCCACCGGACCTTCTTCAGCCTGGCCGAGGCCAAGGTCGCGGTGCGCAAACGCCTGCACCTGCTCAACCACCGCCCTTTCCGGAAACTTCCGGGCTGTCGGCAAAGCCGGTTTGAGGAGATGGATCTTCCCGCCATGCTGCCCCTGCCGGCGACACCCTACCAGTATGCCCAATGGAAGAAGGCCAGGGTGCATATCGATTACCATGTGGAACTGGAGGGGCATTTCTACAGCGTGCCCCATCGCCTGGTGAAAGAGCAGGTGGATCTCCGCTGCACCGAAACAACGGTAGAATGCTTTTATAAAAACAACCGGGTCGCCGCCCATCCCCGGTCGTCTGTTCGGGGCAAGCACACCACTGAAGCTGCGCACATGCCCAAGGCTCACCGCGAGTTTGCCGCCTGGACCCCGCAACGGATGA
>JAQUEZ010000461.1 GCA_028684915.1 Desulfobulbus sp. | reverse complement strand
CTATTTACCCTATTTAGCTTGTCCCCTGTTTAGCTCAAAATTCCGAAATCTCGGAAGAAAGAACATAGGCCAACTACTTGTTTTTAAATAAAATTACCATCAAATACTTCTTAATTCCGGCATATCGACCAAACCACTGTGTATCTTTTTCTGTTTTTTACGCCGTTCCCGCGCCTAGGAGATAAAATTATGCCTTCCTTGACCGCCTCAGGCATGACGTTTAAAGGACAATTTATAAATTAATTGTTAAATATTCGAGAGTTACCGAAGCAACCACTCAACGAACAAGCCTACATTTAAAGAAAGGGCATGAATATTGGATACAGTGAACAAAAGAAATTGAATTGCGATTTTCCATTCAAATGACCTTTAGGAGGGTAAGATGAAAAAGCAATTATTGAAAAGTGCATTGATCGCCGTGGCTGGCGTTGGTTTAATGGCTGGGAGCGCGTTGGCGTTACAAATGACTCTAACTGTTGACGGATATGCATCAAAGACAGTATATGACAATGTATATGAGAGTGGGTTAGGGGATCTTGACTATACTACACTTGGCTCAATCTCCTACTTCGCAACTGATTATAACGGCTGGGCCATTTCAACAGCAACTACTTTTTCTGAATCATATTTACCACTATTAAACTTAACGTCTGTTGACGCTAAAAAAGTTTCAGGATCAACGTCAACACTTACGATTGACGTACTTGAAAGCTTTAGCGGCACAGCGCATTACAATAATTTCATTAGCATTCTCAACGGATCAACAGGAACACCATTGTCTTCAGACTTTGACGTTTTTATAAGCGACGGAACTAACACTGCTACTGTTGATTTCCAATCAATACCGATCGGAATTTCAATAACAAAATTAATCGACACCAGTTCAATTAATTTTGATGGCGTCTGGACAATTGAAATGATAGCTAAAATTACAAATGATACTATGACCAGGATTTCTTTTGATGGCACGACATCAGCAGCGGTTCCCGAACCAGCTACAATGTTGCTTTTCGGTACGGGTGTTGCGGGATTAGCTGGAATAACTCGTCGGAGAAGAACTATCTAAGCTAGTAGCCGAGATGATGCTTCAGCGGAATCCCGGGAAAAACTAAAGAATTTTGCTCGGTTTATGAAAGCCCCTATGACCTATTGGTTATAGGGGCTTCAAACACAAACAATAGGGGTCAGACCACGTTTAAATTTGCATAAATACCTCCCTAGCGGTATAAATTCACCATGCCAAGGCGATCAAGAATCATCACTCCGGGTATTCCTGCCCACATTATCCAACGGGGAAACAAACGACACCCCTGCTTCTACACGAGGAATACGAGGAATAAGGAATAATAGGGGTCAAACCACGTTTTTCATTTACATTTATACCTCCCTGGCAGTATAAATTCACTATGCCAAGGCGACCAAGAATCATCACTCCGGGTGTTCCTGCCCACATTATCCAACGGGGAAACAACCGGCACCCCTGCTTCTACGCGGATGAAGATTATATCTTCTATCTTGAGTGGTTGCATGAATACAGCCAAGAGTCTGGGTGTGCCATCCATGCTTACGTGCTCATGACCAATCACGTACACCTGCTGCTCACACCAAAGCAGGCAACAAGTATTGGGCTGCTGATGAAACGACTTGGGCAACGATATGTCCAGTATGTGAATCGAACCTATCAACGCAGTGGCACCCTTTGGGAGGGTAGATTTCGATCCTGCCTCACCCAAGAAGAGACCTATCTTCTCACTTGCCAACGATACATCGAAATGAATCCAGTTCGAGCCGGCATGGTGAAAGCCCCTCACGAGTACCGCTGGTCAAGTTTTAGGGCCAACGCCCTGGGTGAACCTAATCCGCTGCTAACGCAACACTCAATTTACCAATCTCTGGGAACAACGCAGGAAAACCGGCAGCAGGTCTATCGTGAGTTGTTTCGACAGGAGCTTGATCCGGGAATAATCGATTCGATCAGAAAGGCCACCAACGGCAACTTTGTATTAGGATCAGAACGGTTTAGTGAAGAGATATCACAAGTATTAGGCAGACGGGTTACACCTGGGAAGGCAGGAAGACCGAGTAAAAGCAGTTAAATCTTGGCCTGTTCCTTTTTCACACTTCGTTAGCCGCAAAGAGGTGATAGACCTTTTTTTTGTTTATCTCGTAAACGCGAACTCTTCTTTCCCCCGTTTTCTCCGCATCCAATTCAGTCCTCTCTGTACGGAAGATTTCCCCACAATTATACCCATTAAATGCCGTTTTCCTGGAAAATCCATCAAGCATAAGCCGATAAGCATGGTCAAGAGTCCTTGCCCCGGTAAAAAGAGCATGGCAAAACCAGCCACCAAGAGAAGTACTCCAAAAACATTGCGCAGAATCAGCATAATCAGGCCGAGTGCCGGATGAGCTTTACGGGACGACTCGAGCTGGTGCCAATGGGCGATGAAATAATCTTTGGGCATTCGACCAATTATCCAGGGGACGGCGATCAGGCTGCCGACAAACGTTACGAAGGAAAACAGACCAAGCAGCTGCAACATTTTAACCGACCAATCCCTTATTCAAGACAATTGGCGGCAGAGAGCAAAACATCGGCAAGCCTTCGTTTAGGCACATGATGCACGCCCTGTTCGTCATGCCAGTAGCGAATATCTCCGTCCGCTTCCATCTCTTCCAGGACCACCTCTTCCGCCGGGTACCCTAGCGCAACTACAAGCAACGTTTTATAACGCGCAGACAATTTAAGCAGTTCTTGCACCTTTGCCGGCGAAAATGCTCCAATCCTACACCCGAACACACCCTGTTCAGCAGCGCCAAGCAGTAAATTTTGACTGGCAATACCCAAATCAAAGTGAGCCTCGGTATCCGGTCCCTTTTGCAGGGAAGTATCCAGCAGACAGAGCACATAGGCAGATGGCCGCTCACCAGCCTTTGGTCCCGGCCAGTGCGGCAGATAGCCCGCCCAAGCAAGTAGGGGAAAGAGTTGGTCCCGTAATGGCTTATCGGTGATCAGCATGTACTTAAGCGCCTGCGCATTGCGGGCCGATCCACCTAACCTGGCCAAATCGATTAAATCCCGCAACAGCTCTACGTCAATGGCTTTTTCTTCCTGAAACCGGCGAACTGTTCGCGTCTTTCGAACTACATCGTATAACATACGTATCCCTTTTCCCATTTGTTCACTTTTCCAACCAGTGCTGTACAAGAAAGCCAAGCGCACAGATCCGCTCTTTTTGTTCTTTCTCTTGTTCAATCACCACCTGACATGCTACATATCAATGTAATACTTATCCTTATTTCCTACGCTAAGGCCGACCATGCTCGACGCGCTCAATTCCATGCGCCTGATGGATATCCTCGATATCCTCATCGTCTCTTACATCATCTACCGGATCATGCTGCTCATCCGCGGCACCCGGGCGGTTCAGATGCTGGTCGGCATTGCGCTCATTATTATCATCTATTACCTCTCCGGCAAGTTCGAACTCCAAACCCTACACTGGCTGCTCAAGACTTTTCTCGGCTCCATCCTGGTGGTGATCGTTATTCTCTTTCAGACCGATATACGTCGGGCCCTGACCCAGATAGGCAAAACACCCTTTCATACGCCGGGCAAGGTCGGTGACCGTGAGGTGGAAGAACTCATTCGCGCGGCAACCTACATGGCCAGAC
>JAQUEZ010000460.1 GCA_028684915.1 Desulfobulbus sp. | reverse complement strand
CCTGCAACGACAAGGCGTCGAGGCGAGCAGCAGTGGTCAAACACTTGCTGCCATTGGGGCCTTGACCGGTCATTATCTCGCCGAAGAAGCCTATGTCTCCGCCTTTGAGACATGCCATTTCTTGCAGGCGCTGACAGCATCGAGCCTACCGCTTCACGTGCAGGAGCAGGCAAAGGAAACGCTGAAAGCGCTCTCTACCGAACCGGTGCTCAAACAGTTGCTTGATCGTTTTCTCCATTCCGAGGAACATCAGGAAACTGTGGGAAAAATACTGGTCGAATTGGGACCGGAATCAGCCAAATTCCAGTTACAACAACTCTTTGACAGTGAAAGTCGCTTTGAACGCAAACGGTTGCTCGCCCTGATCAAGCAAACCGGAAACCCGGCCGTCACCCTGCTTCTGGAACAGTTGCATAAAGATGCCCCCTGGTATGTGCTCCGCAATGCGATTCGGTTGCTTGGGGAAATCGGCAATCCGGCACTTTTCACCCGGGTACACCCTTTCATCGGCCATAGTGACCCTCGAGTCCAGCAAGAGGTCATCGGTACTGCGGTCAAGATTGGCGGGGATTACCTCAAGGACTTTCTCCTTCACGCCCTGCAGAATGTCGATGACTCTCTCAAAATACGGGTGATCAACCATGTGGCCACCACTCATGACGAACGTTTTGTCCGCCCGCTGACTGATCTTCTCGAAAGTACCAAACCGTTTCTGGGCAAAAACAAAAATGATCTCCAGGTCAGTATCTGCAAAACCCTGGGTGCAATCGGATCAAAACGGGGCACGGCCTCCCTGAATCGGGTTGTGCAGAGCAAAAACATGCTCGGTTTAACCGGTTATGGGGACGAGGTTCGGGAAGCGGCTGAGCGGGCTCTGGAACAGATTCGGCAAGCAAACCACGACCAGCGCGAATCTGAATTTTTCCAGGCCCATAAAAGCAACGAGACTGCGGAGTCAGCACCGATCTCGTCCACATCGGAATCAATTCGCGCGGTTGAAGAGACCATTTTCAAGCTGGTTCGTGAGGGGAAGCAATCCCAGGCGAAACAGCAACTCCTCGATTTGATCGGCACCACTGCCCGGGCTGGCGACTTTGCCACAGCGGAACGACTGCGGGAGCGGATTTACGAAATCGACTCCATGCCCCTGTCGGACATTATTCGCAGCGAAGAAATCATCGAGCAGGAAAAACAGCAGGGCGGCATTCGCGAGGAGGATCTGGAAATCTGGGCCGAATTGACCGATCGCCTTGGTACCCGTGAATTCCGCACCATCTACGAGGCATTCAGCGAGCGCCGCTGCAAACCTGAAGAAACCATCGTCAGCCAAGGCGATAAAAACGCGGCCCTGTTTTTCATCACCCAGGGGAGTGCCAAGGTTTCCCATATGGTGGGAACTCGAGAGCTGTTTATCACCAGCCTCAGTCGGGGACAGCTCGCCGGTGAGAATTTTTTCACCCCCTCACTTTGGACAGTAACCCTCACATCGCTCACCCCATCGAGGCTCTACATTCTTCCCCAGAGTGCCCTTGCGACCTGGCAAGAACAATTTCCCAGCCTGCGGGCGAAACTCTACGAGTATTACCGCGCCTATAACAACATCGGCTTAATGCTCAAGAAAAAAGGCCTTGATCGCCGCACGGATCAACGCTTCACTCTCTCCCGAAAAATTCAGGTCCAGCCGATCAACAGCCTCGACGCACCCATTGGACGCGGCTTTCGCTCCGAAACCGCAGATATCTCCATGGGAGGCATGGCTTTCCTCATCCGAATCGCCCGCCAGGAAAATGCCCGCCTATTGCTTGGACGCCGGATGCAAATTGTGCTGCCGGTGGGAGGAAAAACCAACTATCTCAACTTCAAAGGCCTGGTGATCGGCGTGCAGCCTTACCGTCAGTTGCTTGGGAATTTTTCCGTTCATTTCAAATTTGACCGCCCCATCGACAGCCAGGAATTACAGGGTATCCTCGGGTGATGCGCACGCCAACACGAGGGGACAAAAGGGCCTTAATCGCGGGTTGCCGAATTTTCCCTGTCGCAAAATGCCACGAGATGGTCCTCTCGATCTTTGCAATATACTGTATTTACAATATATAACCTCTGATGGACTCGTAAAAAGTCCATCGCACTCCAAGATATGGCTAAGCAAAAACACAGATATACAAGAAGTAGTGTTTTTTTCGGCGCGAAGGCATACATCAGGTATGTCGAGGGCCGAGAAAAATGCTGCGACGCAGTAGATCGAAGTTTTTTCGACGCCATCATTTCTCGGATTTTGACTTTTTCCGAGGCCATCAGTATTGCTGTTCAAGGTGAAAGGAAACGCCATGTCTGATCCTATCAGCCAGTTTTATGCCCAGCACCTTGCCGAAGCCAGGCTCAGCAACCATACGTTGCAAGCGCCCTGCCCCTTTTGCAGTGCACAGAACCCGGAAACAACCTGCCGCATTCATGTGCTGCTCAATGCGGAAAGTTTTTTCCACGGCTATTTCCGCACCACGAGTCACTGCGTTTCCGGGGGATTTCCGCTCCATTTTGCCCGCCAGGATAAATTCCCCCTGTCGCAGGTTCCAGGTTTTGATCCTGACCGGGAATACTACGGTAATCAGGTTGATTACCCGGTAAAAAATATCAACCATGAACTCATCGGATTCAGTGAAAAACTCACCGTTGAGCAATCTGCCTCCTTTCTCGCGGCTGGTGTCAGCACGGAAATGCTCAATGAGATGCGAATCGGGTTCAACGGCAGGTACCTGGTCTTCCCCTATCTGCAGCCGGACGGCAACTGCTATGCAGCCCGTTGCCTCCATCCGGGGCGACCTGAGGATACCTTTTGGTATGGCGATGAACGTTTTTTTGCAGATCGTTTCCGCCTCTTCAATAGCCCAGAAATCGAACGGTGTGAAAACGGTGCTCTTTTTCTGGTTGAAGAGGAAAAAAACCTGCTGCCCATCAAACAACTGGGATTTCCGGGCATAGCGGTTCCAACGGCTACAGATCTTGAGGCGATCGATCCCGCCCGACTGGCCTGGATCCGCACCATCTATCTCTGGGTAAATCATACTACCGAATCCGAGGCCAAGGCCCGAGCCTTTGCCACCCGGGCCGGTTTCAAGGTCCGCATCATCCGCTGGCCCGAGGAATCGCCCCGCAATGCAACCATCTTTTCTCTGGCCACGGCAAAGTCGGCAGCCTTCGGAACTGCGGTTGCCTCGCTGATGAAAAATGCCCGTGCCTTTTCCCCCTTCCCTAGCCCTTTAGCCGAATATCAGTCATTCAAAGAACGGCTGCTCCAGGAGGCAGGTGATGCCTACACTAAACTCACTAGCGGATTTCCGCTTCTGGATAAGGGATTAAACGGAATCCACGGGATCAATGTCATTGGCGGTACTCCCAAGGCGGGCAAATCAGCCTTCTGTATTCAGGTGGCCACGGAAATGGCCCAACGCAACCTGCCGGTGATTTACTATGACTTTGAAAACGGTCGCCAAAAGATCTACCTCCGCACCCTCTGCCGCCTCTGCCGCCTCAATATCGAACAAATTAAAACGGGTCGGCTTTCGCCAGAGGAAAAACAGCGCTTGCAGCAGGCACAGCACAGCCTCAAGCAGATGCTTTTCTGGTTACGTGTGGTCAACGACCGTAAACTTTCCCCGGAAACCATGCGCCGCCACATCGACTTCCT
>JAQUEZ010000146.1 GCA_028684915.1 Desulfobulbus sp. | reverse complement strand
ATCAAAGACACCCGGTAACGGTTGGATGGTCACCCGCACCTGTTTCATTGCCAGTCGCAATGCGTCCCGCGATTCGGCCAGTACCAGGGCCACCGCATCGCCAGGATAGAGAATGCGATCATCCGCCAGCACCGGCATGTCTTTATGGATAATACCGTGGCGGTTGGGGCCAGGTACATCTTTGGAGGTCAACACCTTGAGCACCCCGGGCACAGTCAATGCGGTCGAAAAATCAACGGATTGCAGTCTGCCGTGGGAGATTCCGGCACGGACCGCACCGGCCCAGATCAGGTTATCGGGATAGCAGTCGGCAGCGAAACGCTCCTCACCGGTTGCCTTTGCCCGGGCATCGCCGCGAGCTTCCGGACTTCCTACCATAAGCGGTTGTGTTTTGGTCATTCCATCACCTTACCTTGTTCCCCTTATCGCCAGGATCTCTTGTTGCAACGCGTCAGCGAATTGTTCCATCACCGCCATTTCTTTCAACGTCACCCGGATCCAGCCCGGATAGCGGAACCCCGTCATCGAACGGACCATCATCCCTCGCTTCATCAGGCGCCGATACATGAGCATGTCGTTAATCGGTACCCGGATCATCAGATAATTGCCTTCTCCGCCGACCGTTTCAAGGGCTAGATTGTTGCAGGTTGTGCATAAAAAAACCTTTGCCTCCCGCACCAGTGCCCGGGTTGCGGCGATGTGCTCCTGGTCGTCGGAAAGAGCCGCCAATGCGGCCTGCTGCGCCTGCACGTTGACCGAATAGGCAACGCTGGTTCGTCGCACAACATCAACCACCGCATCGGTTCCCACGAGATAGCCGGATCGAAGCCCGGCCAAGGCATACATTTTGGAAAAGGTGCGGAAGGCCACCACATTGGGGAAGCGATCCATCAGCTCGATGGCGTTGGGAAACTCCGGATCTTCGACGAATTCTCGATATGCCTCGTCCACCACCACGATCCGGTTGTCGCCGACTTTTTCCAGGAAATCAACCAGCACTTGCCGCGTCCAGTAGCTGCCGGTGGGGTTGTTGGGGTTGCAGACAAAAAGAATCTTGGTCCGACTATTAAGACGATCCAGCATGCCCTGCGGGTCAAAGGCATAATCACGTAGCGGTACCAGGCGCGCCTCGATGCCAGAAAATTCGGCCACCCATTCGTACACAGCAAAAGTTTTGTCAGCGGTGATGATGTTATCGCCCGTCTGGCAGAAAGCCTTGATCACCGACGAGATCACCTCGCAGGAGCCATTGCCGACCAAAAAACGGTCTCGAGCAATGCCAAAACGGTCGCCTAGGGCTTGGCGTAGATCGTAGGAATCGCCGCTGGGATAGATCGAGGCCCGTTCGGGCGCAAAGGCAGCGATGACGCGGGCAGCAGCGGGCGGTGGGCCGAGAGGGTTTTCATTGTTGTTCAAACGATGGAGAAAAGGAGCGCCGTACTCCTGTTGTAACAGGTGATCAGGCTTGCTGGGCAGATAGGCTTGGAAATTACGGACATACTCTGGAATCAGGCCCACCAGATTCATGATTGTCTCGTCCGGGCGCAATGGCCATAAATCACCACATCGCCAAGGCCTGCGTCGGGAATCAGCAAACGGGGGACAAAACCGGTTTCCTCCAACGCAGCGGCAAAAGAAGTGTCTTCGCTGCTGCCGGTGTTGATCTCGACAATGAAGTTGCAGATTCCTTCACCACGAAGCAGATCAAGATGGGCGGTAAGGTTGGCCGCCATATCCTTTCCTGCGCACAAAGGGCGGATAATCGCTAGGGAGCGTGAATGATCCATTTCAACGGACAATACCGAGGCATCGCGTAGTCGGGTTTGCTCGCCGCCGGTTTCGCGTAACTGCCGTGGGAGGCAGAGACGGTTGTACTGCTCGCCAAGGAACGTCGCCAAACCTCCTGTGCAATACACCACGCCGCTGCTCTCTTCTTTGAGTTGACGATAATAGTAGGTGGTGCATGCAGCAGCGCCATCGATCCCGGTCAAACACAAATCGCCCAAAAAATCAAAAAATCGCTCATGGCCTGCCAGTGGCCCCTGCCGTCGCACTATTCCTCGGAAACGGGAACGGGAAATGCGGCTGACCGCTTCATCCAGCAACAGAGTCAAGGCCTGGTCATCTGGGTCATTGTTGAACAGATACGGTCCGTAAAGCTCCAGGCAGGTATCGGTAAGGGGCCGCCAGAGGACTCCACCCATGATCCAGTCGGCCTTCCCCTGAACCAAGAGCGCATGGAGATGGCCTGCCGCAAACATATCGACGGCCATACCAGGTTGGGCCAGGAACGACGGCAAAAAAGGGCAACCGGACGTGGCAGCCATGGCCGCAAAGTGGCGCAGGTCATCCAGTGACGGGTCGGCCAGCCGCAGGTTTGCCATGGCCTCAGGAGGCGGCAGGGCAACTACACTTGCCGGGGCATAGTCTCTGTTACGGCTCAGGCGCAACACCACCTGTTCATCGGCACCGAAATCAAGCCGCAGACTGGAGACACTGCGCGCGGCGATCATCGGCCCAAGCATTTCCAGAGATTCGTCGCTGTCAGGATTAACCCTCCAAGTCAGGTTGAAGGCACGAAGGTCAGGATTGGCCATGCGGAATGCTATGGAGAGTGCCAATCGATAGGCTTGGTCCACCAATTCGATTTCCACTGCGGACCCAATGGCTGCCTGCTGCATATAAAAGGAAAAGAGTTCTTCTACGGCCAGCACCAGCCCTCCGGTCTCGCGGTTTCCGTAACCAAAGCCCCGCGCACCCTTGTCGGCGAATTCCATTGCCAGGGGGAGAAATGGCGCACTGAAAGGGAGGTGTATTTGGACCCTATGTTGCTGAATTTTACCACGTAACATTGGCTGTTTCGTCCCTCATCGTTGGCTTCGCTCCCTATCACGTTTGATCATATCCACACAAGGCTACAATCACGATCAGAATAAATTTTACTGACACCGAAAAAAAGCTCGACGCAGTAGATCGATGTTTTTACGACGCCATTAATTTTTAAGCGGTCAAAACCTGGGTTTACAGGGTGCCCAGTGTCTCTTTCTTTCCACTATAATGAATCATCATCATGGTTATATCATCTGATTGTGGAACCTCACCTGTGAAATTGTGGATATTCGACATGATTCCATGCACAACTTCCTTGATTCCGTTTCCCTGCAAAGCAAACAGTTCGTGCTGCAACCGCTCATCGGTAAAGAGCTTTCCGTCCGCGTTCATCGCTTCGGTCACCCCGTCGGTAAAGAGGAAAAAGCTGTCTCCAGGGGCCAGCACCAGCTTCTCGGATTTATAGGGGGCATCTTCCATCACACCAACCATCAGGCTGCCGGATATCGGTAAAATTGCAATTGCACCGCCGCATTTCAGATGCAGTGGTGGGTTGTGTCCACCGTTGGCGTAGGTCAATTCGCCACTTTCCGTATCGAGAATACCGAAGAAGGTGGTGACGAACATGCAGGAATCGTTATCCCGGGCAAGTTCGTTGTTTACCCGGGAAAGAATTTCCTCAGGGGGAAGACCATAGCGAGCGGTTGCCTTGATCAGCGTCATGGACATGGCCATGAAGAGTGCGGCCGGTACCCCTTTGCCGGACACATCTGCGATCACAAAACAGAGATGGGTGTCATCGACAAAAAAGAAATCGTAAAAATCTCCTCCTACCTCTTTGGCCGGCTGCATCGTTGCATAGAGGTCGAATTCCTGTCGATCAGGAAAAGGAGGAAATGTTTTGGGGAGAAGAGCCATCTGGATATCATGGGCAATGCTTAATTCGCTTTCAATACGTTCCTTGGCTGCTGTTGTTTCCTTCAGTTTATTTATGTGATTTTTAAGCGAGATTTTCATCACCTGAAATGAATAGGCGAGCTTATCCACTTCATCATGCGAACCGACTGGCGGCAGTTGACCTGCAAAATTGCCCTTTTCGTTGAGGAAATTTTGCATCACCATAAATGCACTGGTAAGCGTACCGACCTCATCATCGGTGTGAATCGAGGGCAACTCCACGTCAAAATTGCCCCCTGCGATTTCGGCTGTCGCCTCTGCCAGGAGATGCAACGGCGTGGTAATGGTACGGGCGATAAAGGTCACCACGACCGCAAGCAGAAAAATACCTGCCAGCCCCATAAGCATCCCGGTCAGGCTCAATGACTTTATCTGAGCAAACAGCTCACTTTCGGGAAAAACGACGGCCAGAGTCCAGCCGACGGAAGGGATCGGCGCATAGTACAACCAGCTTTTGACCCCTTGTATATCGATATAGGGGATAAAATCCGAGTCGCCGTTGATCATTTTCCTGCCAAGGTGGCGTAACGCTTTTTCGTTGCGCGCTTCTGCCAGGCTGAAGATGGTCTCGTTCATGATCATCGCCCGGGAGGGATGGGTGACGATGGTGCCATTGCGGGAGAGGAGGAAAGCGTAGCCGCTTTTAAGCACTTTGATCGATCCAACCAATTCCGTCAGCCAATCCAAGGAAACATCTGAAATCACTATCCCGTTCAGGCGCCTGATCCCATCCTTTGTTTCGTAAAATGGGACCGAGCACGTTGTCATAAGGGTGCCAGTACCATTTTCATCATAATAGGGTTCGGCCCACTCGACCTTCTCCATTTCACGACTGATCTGATACCAATCCTTGCGAAGGTATTGGAACGAGTTCTCCGGTTCATAAACAAACCCGTCCTTACCTCTACGGAAATACGGCACATACGGACGTGAAAAGAAGCCTGATACTTGCGGCTCAAAAGCAGCTCCACAGCCATAAATCTGGGCGTTACCCGCAAGCGTTGCCTTGAACATGGCGAGCCTCTGCTCGTGTGACTGGGTGCTATTCTCCAGAGCGCGAGCCAGCCCTTCGCTCACTTTGGCCACCCCGGTCAATATCGTTTCCACACGATTTACAGACGCCATTGCAAGGTTACTGGCGTTGCTTTCCAGTTCTTTCTGAAGCAGTTGTCGGGAACGATAATAGTTGTAACCGAAGATGATCGTAAAGATACAGGCGCTGCAAATCGTGATGATCAGGATCAACTTGAAGGCTATGCTTCTATTGGCGAGCATCGGATCCCCCCGTGAATGCGGTGAAATCCGGCAGTGTTTTGATTATTCCATCCTTCAGTAAAATCTGTCCGGTTGCGTCATAATCGCGCTGCTTCAGCAGACCGATCCCCGTTTGGTTTGCCGGGAGCAGTATCAGGTCGCGCATCCGTTCCAGCATCCATTTCTGGTGTATCCGGTTAGCCGGTACTTGTGCTCTCTGCATATATTTGATGACAATATCCAGCGCTTCATCGGGATGAGCAAAGGCATAGTCCCATCCTTCCAGTGAGGCCACAACAAACTCCCTTGCCAGGTCAGGATCATTCTTGATCGTTTTTTCGAGGGCATAGAGACCGTCTTCAGGGAGATCGATGCCGTAATCCTTAAGCAGAAATATATTCAGATCCTCAGGGTCAAGGCCTGAGTTCAGAATGGTATGGTACTCGTTGTACCACATGGCAGAAGTCACATCGATGCCGCCACGGAGAAAAAGGTTCACCGTGTAGGACTGAGGTATTTCCAGAGGCCGAACACCATATTTTTTGAAAAACGCATGAGGGGGGAGAGCAAAAGGACCACCCCACAAGCCGATCTTCTTACCATTCATGTCAGCCGGCGTCGTGATGCCACTTGTCTTTTTGGCAACCAGGATCATGGATGATTGCTGGACAATTTGAGCCAGGTTGACCAGTTTGACTCCAGAAGCTCGTTCCTGAATGGCAGTCGTCAGCCACAGTGCGGCAAAATCGGCTTTATCGCTCCGCAGATATTCGGAAGCAGGGGCGTCTGGCCCTCCATTGAGGAGAGACAAATCGATCCCATGTCTTCGATAAATTCCTTTATCCAACGCCGTATAGTATCCCGCAAACTGAGCCTGTGGGCTCCAAAGCGGGATAAAAGAAGCTTTTTTGAGCACTCGCTCTTCAGCGGTGGCGGCAGTTGATGCAACTGCAAAAAATACTATCATGACCAGGGTCACGACCATTTTTTCTATCGCTGAAGACATTCCGATCATGAGCGAGTCTCCTCATTACTTGGATGCAGCACCATTCGAAGGATGTTACGGCCATTCTCCCGCCGATAGCTGAGGTCGTCAGTCAGTTTTCGGATGAAAAAAACACCAAGCCCGCCAATGTCACGATCCATGATGTCGGCCGTCGTATCAGGATCCGGGAGCGTAAGGATATTGAACGCCCCTCCACTATCTGCAATTTCGATCACAAAGGCGTTATCTTTGCCGCCGCAGGACAACTCAACTGTTCCTTCACCGCCGCTATAGGCATAATGACAAATATTGACGAAGGCCTCTTCAACGGAGAGTCGCAGCCTGAATTTTTCTTTTATGTCGAGCCCGAAACGGTCGGCGCACTCCTCGGCAAAAGCAATCACTTCGTCAAGCATTTCGAGACGAGCTGCAGAGGTCTTGGTGGTCGGGTTCATGGGGTTACTTAGCCGATTGCGTTCAACGCTGCGGTGACAGAGTCGTGCGTCTGAAAAATTGAGCCAAACCCGGACATTTCGAACACCTCTTTAACCGTCCCTTTGACGTTGGCGAAACGAACCTGCCCCCCTTTTCCCTTCAAAGCCTTGGCTGTTGCGAGAATCCCTCGTAGTCCAGCGCTGCTGATGTAGTTAAGGCCTTCAAGGTCGACCACAAAGGCTATCGTTCCGTCGGCAATCAGTTGATTCAGCTTTTCTTGGTATGCCGGAGCCGTCAGCGCGTCCATTTTTCCCGTTACCGTTACCACTGCCGTAAAATTTTCTATTCTGCTTTGAATTTCCAAAACCCATCTCCTCGATCAAATATCTATACATATCTAACAAGTTGTGATTAGGCCATTAATCCAATTCCCTCTTTTCCCTGCTTGCCGCATATTAACGGCAAGTCTCATCACTGCATCAACAAGGACAAACACGGTATCTTCGATGATGATGCCGCCAGACCTGACTTGGTCTGGGGTGAGGCTGAACAGCCGTTAGGGTCTGGGGAAAAAACAAGTATTCGAATAATGCACCGGATTTCGGTTCGGATACAAGGCGCTTCAGCTGGTGAATATCAAGCATATTCACCAGTTAAAGCAACGCCGTAGCCGGACCGAAAGACAAATAGAATTGGACAATTATTTTTTCCCGCGACCCTTACATGGCCTCCACCAGGCTCAGGTCCCAGCGCTCCTCGCGCGTTGCAAGCGAAAGAAGCTCCAGGATAGTGAGATAGGCGGTAGGGAGGGCGGAACCACCGATAAAGCCGGTGGCTTGCCTAAAGAAAATTATTCAGCAAGACGCTTGTCGAAGTATTCCACGGCAGAAGCAATGGTGGGCATATTCGTAACATCATCCAAATCGACGTCGAGACCGAAGGTATCTTCCGCATGTACCATCAGTTCAGTCATGTCAAGTGAATCCAGTGCCAATGTATCAACGAAGAGTGCTTCTGGGGTGAGCATTTCTGCAGTAATGTTAGACTTTTGCAAATCAAGAATGAGTCTACGCAGTTTGTCGATGGTCGTCATGTTGTGCTCCTGCCTTTGTAAGTATTTTTGAGATAATTATGGCTGATGGACTCGTACTAACTTCATCACACTCTAAGAGATGGCTATGTAAAAACAGAGATATACAAGGAGTAGTGTTTTTTCGGAACAAAGGCATACCTCGGGTATGTTGAGTGTCGAGAAAAACGCTGCGACGCAGGAGATCGAAATTTTTACGACGTCATCATGGCTTGTATGTAACAGTTGCCCTTTCTCAAGAGAAAATAGTCAATTTACAACAAGTTGTTATTTAATGTCGGCCTGAACCGAGGCGCGATCATTTCTGATAAACGTGAGCAATTTTTTGGCTGTTTTTGAATAAAGCTTGGTGCGGTCATACTCTGTTTCGGCGCCGAACACCTGTTGCATCAACAGTCCGTCGGAACCAAACCAACGTGGTGCAAGACCAGCCAGGAAAAACCCTTCGGCACGCAGCACACGCACCGCCTCCCCGATATGTGGGCAAGCGGTGTTAAGGGTAATTTGCAGACTGATCACGCCTCGACTTTGAGCTTCGCCAAGCAGCTTAGTTACGACTGTCGGCCAGTCCGAGCCGATTTCCCAAACGGCAATCTTCCAGGTTTGGGCGGAGGCATAGAATTGATCCTCCTTGCGGGTTGTGCCGCTAGCAGGAAGGGGCGCAACAGAGGGAGAATAAACTCTAGGTCGCAAAGGAAGAGCAACTTCCCGTATGATTTCAGCATACACCTCAGGTAGATAAGCCTGAGGTGGTGGATCAGAATATTCTCTAAAGTTAAATACGCAGGAAATGCGTGCGCTCCCTGTCCGGTTGTCACGAAAACTGGCGCCGTCCAATTGATCCAGTTCCAGGGCGCAGTCTACACCTCCGGTTTTGATAGCGCTGACCTGGGAAAAATAATGGCAGCACACCCCCTCATTAAACAGGCCATCACTTTCTGCTTTTGGATAGAGCCTTTCATCTGAATAACCTTCCGCTAATAACAACCCCAAATCCGAATGTTTATACGCAGGAACCACCACCAGATTGCCAGCTTCCCACAAGCGTGGATTGGGAGCACTTTTGAATACGGAAATATAACCGGCGGCAACACCTTCGGCATCAAATGCCAGGGTTGCCACCAACCTGCCTTCATGGATTTCCTGCACCACAGATTCCGGTTGGTACACATATTTAACAGGAAAATCGTCGCCATAGGCTGAACGAAAGACCTCGCCAACATGAACAGCGTTAGTCTCGTCGACACGTACTCGACGAAAATGATCTTTGAGCACCGCGCAATCTCCCTGGCATGCAGCTTTTGTTGATTTCATTTCAGGCGTCAGTGTCTTGTCCTCCGGCAAAGGCTCAAATTTCCCAGCGAATAACGCTGGCTCCACAGGCTAAACCAGCTCCAAAGGCTGACAACACGATGATGTCACCTTTTTTAACTCTGCCAATTTCCAGCGCTTCCTGCAAAGCAATCGGAATAGATGCCGCAGAGGTATTACCATATCTCTCCAAGTTGATCATAAATCGCTCCAGAGGAATATCCATGTAACGTGCCGCCGCTTCAATGATGCGTAAGTTGGCCTGATGCGGAATGATGAGCGCAATATCTTCTCGACGAATCTGGGCCATAGCTAGCGCCTTTTCGGTGACTTCCGGGAGCCTTCTCATTGCAAACTTAAACACTTCCGGCCCATTCATCTGCAGTTTGTTCTGTTTGCCCGCCAAGCCTTGCGCCGTTAACGGTGTACGTGCACCACCTGCAGGAATCCGTAGATGGTTGGCACCGGTCCCATCGGCGCAAAGACACGAAGCAAGGATGCCTTTTCCAGGCGAAGTCGCCCGTAAAACAACGGCGCCTGCCCCATCACCGAACAAAATGCAGGTTTCGCGGTTACTCCAATCGAGGATGCTCGATAACACTTCAGCCCCGATGACAAGCACGGTACGATAAAAACCACTGGTAATAAACTGACTGCCGACGGTTAGCGCATAAATGAACCCTGTGCAGCCGGCGACGAGGTCAAACGCTGCGGCCTTGTTCATCTGAAGGTTCGCTTGAATGAGACAGGCGGTGGAAGGGGTTTGCATATCGGGGGTTGCAGTGGCAACAATGACGAGGTCGACTTCGTCCGGTGATATTCCGGCATGGTGCAATGCTCGTTGGGCCGCAATGGAACCTAGGTCTGAAGTGGCTTGTTCCGAACCGGCAATGTGTCGTTCCCTGATCCCCGATTTTGCCCTGATCCATTCATCGGAAACGTCGACGAACTTCGAGAGATCATCATTGGTCAGGATATTTTCCGGTACGTACACTCCAAGCCCTACGATTGCAGCATTATTCATTACGTTCGGCATCCATACGCTCCACCCAGGTCAAGGGGCTGTTGCCATTAAGACGGAAAAAAACAGACGAACCACGGTTGATGGCATCGTAAAAACTTCGATCTACTGCGTCGCAACATTTTTCCCGACGCTCGACATACCTTATGTATGCCTTCGATATGATATTTTTTTAAATTTCCCAGCGAATAACGCTGGAACCCCATGTTAAACCAGCCCCAAAGGCTGACAACACGATGATGTCACCTTTTTTTACTCTGCCGATTTCCAGCGCTTCCTGTAAAGCAATCGGAATAGATGCCGCAGAGGTATTACCATATCTCTCCAAGTTGATCATAAATCGCTCCAGAGGAATATCCATGTAACGTGCCGCCGCTTCAATGATGCGTAAGTTGGCTTGATGCGGGATGATGAGTGCAATGTCTTCTCGACGAATCTGGGCCATGGCTATCGCCTTTTCGGTGACTTCCGGGAGCATTTTCATTGCAAACTTAAAAATTTCCGGCCCATTCATCTGCAGTTTGTTCTCTTTGTCCGCCAAGCCTTGCGCCGTTAACGGTGTGCGTGCACCACCTGCAGGAATTCGCAGATGGTTGGCGCCGGTCCCATCTGCCCCGAGGCACGAAGCGAGAATGCCTTTTCCAGGCGAAGTCGCCCGTAAAACAACGGCACCGGCCCCATCGCCGAGCAAAACGCAGGTTTCACGGTTACTCCAATCGGTCATACTCGATAACATATCCGCCCCGATAACAAGCACGGTACGATAAAAACCACTGGCAATAAACTGACTACCGACGGTTAGCGCATAAATGAAACCTGTGCAGCCAGCGCCTAGGTCAAACGCTGCGGCCTTGTTCATCTGAAGGTTCGCTTGAATGAGACAGGCGGTGGAAGGGGTTTGCATATCGGGGGTTGCAGTGGCAACAATGACGAGATCGACTTCGTCCGGTGATATTCCGGCATGGTGCAATGCTCGTTGGGCCGCAATGGAACCTAGGTCTGAAGTGGCTTGTTCCGAACCGGCGATATGTCGTTCCCTGATTCCCGATCTTGACCTGATCCATTCATCGGAAGTATCGACGAGCTTCGACAGATCATCATTGGTCAGAATTTTTTCCGGTACGTACACTCCAAGCCCTACGATTGCGGCGTTATTCATTACGTTCGGCATCGATGCGTTCCACTCCAATCAATAGGTTGTGCCATTAAGACGAAAAAGAAACAGACGAACCACTCTTCATTTTGTATCTATTTTTTCAGACCTGGTCCAGGAAAATTGGACAATCAGCTCAGCCGTCACTTTTTCCCACAGGCATTCTGCCTCTCACGCCGGTAACAGGGGGGCGAATCCCCTTGGAGTCACCAAGTAATATCAATCACTTGGTGATTGTTTCATAGCCCACAGCGCGCTGCACACCTTCTGGTGTGGGTTCTCTGTGGTTTTTTGTTTTGTGAACATTAGCCTGACGGCTATGGGCGCGCCCCCCAAGTTCTGCGTAAGACGCACAAATTCTGCGGACAAGACCGAGGTTTTAGTTAAATCTGTTGGTTTAAAAATAACCAGCTCACTGTTCCTAAAAAATCCGTAAAATTATTTTCAAAATTTGAAGATATATTGTAATTTTTTACGTTACTCATGTAAAGTTTTGTAAATATAAAAGAAAGTATCTACATTAACTTGCATACGCCAAATAAAAATTATATTATTTTCATAAGATGTCAGGACTAGAAGTGGACATTTCCAATCCACTTCATAAATATTTTTATTAAAATCATGGGGTTGAGCATGTCTATTTCATCAATAAATAGTAGCATAATTAACACGAGTCAAGATGTATCGAAAAGCGATACAGTAAAGAATCCGCCTAAAAATATAGAAAGCACAACGAGCATTATTTCTCCAGAGGATTCAGTTCAAATTTCTGATGAAGGATATAGTATTTTGCAGTCGACACAGGCAAGTAGCGAAACAAATAATAGTGAATCTAATCAAAAAGATGGCAGTACAACTGACAGTACATCTACCGATGAAACAGTGTCAGGCGACAACTCAGAAGTATCTGGATCTGAATCAACCGACAGCACAACAAGTACTGATGATGATATAGATGATGTTGAGGAAGAGATTAGTGACTTGCAACAGGAGATAACATCTCTTGAAAACAAAGCAACTACTAACGAATCTGCAAAAAAAGCGTTAGATGCAAAGGAAACTGAGATGTCGAGCCTCACCGTGGAGCTCGCTCAATTGCAAACCCAGTGATTAATTCGTCCCGAAAAAAAGGTTTAACCCCCGCCTTTTAGACGGGTAGCATTCTGCTAGCGGCTGTCTCTATAATCGATGCCCCAGATGTCGTCCAAATATGCCCCAATAGCAGCGCATTAACAAGGCTTAAGGGGCAATAATGGATTGAGCCACCGTAAGGCGTTGTCAAAAAATAACTTGGCCGGGAAATTGTTTTAAACGGCATAAATAGCGGTAACGACATGGTGATAAATGGCCATGTTATTTCGTAACGGCTCCTAAGGTATCTAGGGTATCAGTGCTAGTTGGCAGGAAAGTCGCAATCGATATGAGCTCGCAGTGTTGCGGGGACCATAAAGCACGAGTTCCGTCTTATAGGCGAGTAAAAGATCGCACTTCGAAATTGTAATAATTACCTAACGGTTCCACCTGAGATCCGGGGTAATTGCTGTGGGTTTTCTACAGGAAAAAATTGATTTTTTCAGATTCTTCAAGAACAAATACGACGTAATTACAATGTGATAGATTCGCCCTGATTAATCTAGTTGCGCCTCAATAGGACAAGCGAAATACCGTTAAGACCCGTGGCGGCCTAACCGTTCACGGTTCCCAGCACTTATTCAAAACATCTTCTTGCCGAACGCATCCAGATGCACCATCTCGGCAACGGCCTTGCGTGGTGGCCCTGCCTTCAATTCGACGGCCGGATGCCCTATGGGAATGACAGCAACGGCCTCATACCCTTCAGGCAGGGCAATCATTTTCTTACACGCCTCATGATCCAACATGCCAACCACGACTGTGCCCAACCCTATCTCGTGGGCCTTCAAGCAAAGTGTTTGGGTGGCAATACCTAGATCGAACATGAACCAGTTAGAAAACTTGGTGGATTCCTTGCCTCCGTAGCAGCCGGAAACTCCGCTCTTGGCGCAAACAACAATCAGCGCGAAAGCGGCAAGAGAACATTTGGTTGCGGGATTCGCTCCCTTCTCCATCTGATAGGTTGCCGTCACCTTTTCTTTCAGTTCTTTATCCCGAATCACAACGAATTCCCAAACTTGCGTATTCCCCCAAGAAGGTGACCAGCGCACGGCTTCAAATAGCTGCTGCAGCTCCTGATCGGTGACGACCTCTTCTGTGAACCTGCGAATACTTCTTCTTTTCAGTATGGCTTCCTGCAGTTCCATTCTCCTTCCTCCATAATGTGACGAACGATCCCCACGGTGGGGCGATTGACCAAAATGGTCGAGTATGCTGTCAGTCTTTCATCCTGAAAGAACCCGGCGAGCAACCTACTTCCCGACGAAACATCTCAATAAAAGCGCTGAGACTCTTGTACCCCAGATCAAAGGCTACGTTTGTTACCGGCTCGCCCTGGCTGAGTCTGGTGATCGCCTCCTGAAGGATGAGCCGAGTCCGCCAGGTGCGAAAGGTTAAACCGGTTTCGACAGAGAAGAGGCGGGCCAAGGTGCGACCGCTTGCGCCCGTCAAATGTCCCCATTGATCAAGATCGCGGGTCTCGCCGGGCATTTGCAGCAAAGCCTCCATGACGCGCACGAGACGTGGATCTCTTCCCATGGGCAGATGCAATGGGGTTTCCTCGGCGTGTCGGAGTTCATCTAAAATCACCTGCATTACCCGCGAACCGGGGCTGTCGGCGAGGTAATCGTCACCGATCTCCACCGCTCTTCCAAGTAACTCCCGCAACAAGGGATTGACTTTGAGGACCGTGCATCGCTCAGGCATCCCCATGGTTACGGAAGGGTCTACAAAAAGATTCCGCAGCAGCACCTTGCCGGGAAAGTTGACTTCATGCTCTTGCATGGAAGGTACCCACACGGCCTGCGAAGGCGGCACCACCCAGATATCACGGCTGCAGATAACCCGCATCGTGCCGCTACTGGCATAGATGAGTTGTCCGCGTGGGTGCGCATGCGCCGATGCGCAACCGGCGTGTTCCACCTCCATGGCCAAGGGGATGACAGGTAAGGCGGTATCAAGGCAATAGCCAGTGGTGATCGGATCCAGTTTTGTCAGTTTCTCGGTATTCATTGTCGCAACATAGAAAGTCAGACAATAAAAACCAAGCTATAAAGGAGGCATAAATCAACAATATCCCGGAGGTTCCTCGCATGTATTCCCATCAACAGAAAATAATCGAACAGTTTACCCAACAAGCAATCCCCTTTACCCACATAGCCGGACATCACGATGCCATTGACGTTTTGATCGATTTGGTTGCTCCTGCGCAAGAAGATACGGTTTTGGATGTGGCCTGTGGGCCAGGGATTGTCACCTGTGCTTTCGCTGGTCAATGCAGCCACGTTACTGGCCTGGATGTCACCCCGGCGATGATCGAGCAGGCAAGAAAATGGCAAATTGAATTTGGGGCGGCAAATATCACCTGGCAGATCGACACCTGCTTGCCCTTGCCTTTTGCGGATTGGGTATTTTCGTTGGTGGTGACGCGCTACAGTTTCCATCATTTTCTCAACCCAGCCGAGGTATTGACGGAAATGATCCGCGTATGCCGACCTGGAGGAAGAATTTTGGTCGCCGACATTGCCCTGCCCCCGGAAAAAGCTCAGGCCTTTGATCAAATGGAGGTCATTCGTGATCCCTCCCATGTTCATGCACTGACTTCGGTTGAATTTGAACGGCTGATTCGCCAATCCGGACTGAAGGACTGCCGGCGGACTCAATACGAGGTAAAAATAGAACTGGAAGCGCAGATTGAAGCATCGTTCCCCTTGCCGGGAGACGCCGAGCGATTGCGATCAATGATTACCGATGACATCGGTGTTGATCGTTTTGGCATTACCCCCAAAAGAAAAAACGGGCAAATTTGGTATAGCATCCCAATAGCGGTCTATGTGGGAACCAAGAAGAGAGGAAGCAAATAGGCCTCAAGGAAAATGAGGGTCAAAGTTCACAGTAGTATAGTAAGTCTAACTATGGTCAAGCAGTAGGTTGGTTTAATTAGGTATGGCAAAGTCAATCTCTCATATTGTCCAGGAGATCTTGCCCATCACTCAGCGGATAATATTAATATTTTCGTTTAATGAGCAGGCTACTCATTGGCTACTGAGAACGGTAAAACAATGGTAAAGGTTGTTCCCTCCCCAACCTCACTTTCAACAGCGATGGTTCCTTTATGCTTTTCGTTGATGATGGTGTACGCAATATTTAACCCCTGTCCTGTGCCTTTGCCGACCACTTTGGTTGTGAAAAAGGGATCATAGATCTTGTGGATTACGTCAGCCGGGATGCCACAACCCGTGTCGGCAACTGAGATGGTCACCGAATCGGCGTTGGCTTTGGTGCTGATGACAATCTGCCCTTTCGTCCCATGATCGCCAACCTGTTCGGCAATGGCATGAGCAGCATTGACGATGAGATTGAGAAACACCTGGTTAAGAGGCC
>JAQUEZ010000145.1:12020-15575 GCA_028684915.1 Desulfobulbus sp. | reverse complement strand
CCATCCAAAATGATGTCGAAACCGGGACCACTCTGGCCGATTCAATGCGCAAACATCCCAAGGTGTTCGACAGCCTCTACTGCAACATGATCGAAGCGGGCGAACTTGGCGGTATCCTCGACACCATTCTCACCCGGCTGGCAACTTTTAAAGAAAAAGCCATGGCTCTACAAAAAAAAATTAAAGGTGCCATGACCTATCCGACGATCTGCCTGGCGATATCATTCCTTATACTTATTGTCATTTTGGTCTTTGTTGTTCCAGTCTTCGAAAAAATGTTTCAAGATTTCGGATCAACGCTACCGGTGCCAACTCAAATAGTTGTAAATATTAGTAATTTTTTTAAAGAAAAAATTATATATTTAATTATATCTGCAATTTTCCTAGGATTGCTTATAAAAAAAATATACCAAACTGAAAAAGGGCAGCTGAAAATTGACAACATGCTTCTTTGGTCCCCGATATTCGGTCAAATTATCAGGAAGGTTGCTGTAGCAAAATTCACCAGGACACTCAGCACATTACTTCAAAGTGGCGTGCCCATTTTAGATTCACTTCATGTTGTTGCCAGAACATCTGGAAATAAAATTATTGAACGAGCTGTTTTTCGTGTTGCAGAAAGTATAGCTGAAGGGCGACCGATAGCGGAACCACTAGAAGAATCGGGCGTATTTCCTAATATGGTGGTACAAATGATAAATGTTGGTGAATCTGTTGGTGCTTTGGACACTATGCTCGAAAAAATAGCAGATTTTTACGATGAGGAGGTGGACCAGGCAGTTGAGAACTTGACCGCCATGATCGAGCCATTTATGATGGTGTTTCTTGGCGGCATGATAGGCGGTCTAGTTGTCGCTATGTATCTGCCGATATTTAAAATCGCAAGCGTTGTCTAGTAAGACAATACAGTTTGGAGAAACAAACCATGAGCGAAATTACCGGCGTAATCGCCAGAGAAATTCTCGATTCCCGAGGCAACCCAACCGTTGAGGTCGAAATCCAGCTTGAAACCGGGGCCATTGGCCGGGCTGCTGTACCATCGGGGGCCTCCACCGGCACCCGCGAGGCCTTGGAATTACGGGACAAGGAAAATAAACGTTACGGTGGCAAGGGCGTGCTCACTGCCGTGGCCAACGTCAACGACAAGATCACTCCAGCTATCCTCGGTTTTGAATCCTCCCAGCAGGTGATCGTCGATAAAGCCATGTTGGAGTTGGACGGAACCGCCAACAAGGAAAACCTTGGCGCCAACGCCATCCTCGGAGTGTCCATGGCTGTGGCCAAGGCTACCGCCATGGAGCTTGAACTGCCGCTGTACAACTACCTTGGCGGTGTCAATGCCAAGGTGCTTCCGGTACCGATGATGAACATCCTCAACGGCGGCGCTCATGCCGACAACAACGTTGATATTCAGGAATTCATGATTCTCCCCGCCGGTGCCGCATCCTTTAGCGATGCCCTGCGGATGGGAGCCGAAACCTTCCACGCCCTAAAATCAGTATTGAAAAAACGTGGCTTACAGACGGCCGGTGGCGATGAGGGTGGTTTTGCCCCCAACCTCCGCTCCAACGAAGAAGCCATGGAAGTAATACTCGAAGGTATTGTTCAGGCCGGTTATGCTCCGGGTAAGGACATCTTCATCGGTATTGACGCAGCCTCCAGCGAATTCTACTCCGCCAAGGAAAAACTCTACGTCCTCAATGCGGAAAAAAGCCCGAAAAAAACCGCTGAGCAAATGATCGAATTTTATACTGATTGGGTCAAAAAATACCCACTGATCACCATTGAAGATGGCCTGGACGAGTCTGACTGGGACGGCTGGAAACTGCTGACACAGGCCTTGGGCAAACGAATTCAGCTGGTCGGCGACGATATCTTCGTCACCAACACCAGCATTCTCAAAGAGGGCATTGCCAAGAACATCGCCAACTCTATTCTTATCAAACTCAACCAGATCGGCTCCCTCACCGAAACTATTGACGCCGTGGACATGGCCCATCGCGCCTCGTACACCGCTGTCATTTCCCACCGTTCCGGTGAAACGGAGGATGCAACCATCGCCGATTTGGCCGTTGCTCTGAACAGCGGTCAAATAAAGACTGGCGCGCCTTCTCGCAGCGACCGGGTAGCCAAATATAACCAGTTATTGAGAATTGAAGAGGAATTAGGTGCAGCGGCCCAGTATGCAGGCCTAGCCGCCTTTCCTTTTCTTGCATGAACCATATTGACAACCTGCTGTATTACTTCCTATAATTAAGGAAATTTTCTACAGGTCGATTCTCACAATGTGTGATACCCCCCTGGAGGTGAACCATGACTTTGACGAAAGCAGATTTAGTACAGCAGGTCTACAAGACCCATCCCCATTTGACGAAGTCCCAATCCACCGACTCGGTAGAAACCTTTCTTACCCTGTCCAAAACCTCGCTGATAACCGGGGAGGATTTGCTCTTAAGTGGATTTGGTAAATTCAACATCAAGGACAAAAAATCCCGTCGTGGGCGTAATCCGCAGACAGGTAACGAACTGACCCTCGACGCCCGTCGAGTGGTCACCTTCAAGCCTTCGGGAATCTTGCGCACCCGGATTAATTCCGATTAAGCACATTTTCTCACTAAGGGGTATCAAGGGGCGCCGCATTATCGGCGCCCTTTTTTCTTTTCCGTCACTGACTCCAGGCCATCATGCACAGTCACGTTTTTACGCCCTCAGCAGAACAGTTCCGTACTCTATCCGTAGCTGCCATTGCCTTTCCGGACACGCTTATCAGCGCACTCTTTCAGCGAGTCGATGAACGCCTTCTAGCTCAGGTCGCAAAGTTTGGAATTTTCCAACCATTGCCCGTAGAGCAGGTCTCCGAACATTCCTTTCAGTTGCTTGGTGGATATCAGTATCTTCCGGTGCTGCGTCAGTTGCGCTACAAGGAGATTGTCTGTCAGGTGACCACGGATCTCTCTGGATTTTCACGTTGTACCCTGCAAATTTGCCATGGCCTGTCCACGGTGCTAACAAGCCCTATTCTCCAGGCCAATCTACTGCAGACAGCCGCGCAAGCACTTACAGAAGACGAGTTGGTGCAATTGCTGCCACTGATGGGCCATAAACCGCAACGGTACAAGATTCAGGAACTCCTCACCCTGCTGGAGCTGACGCCAGCCTCAATCCAGGCCTTGCATCACGGTTATCTTGCACCCAAAACGGGCAAGCTCCTTTCCCGTCTCGCCAGTGACGACCAAAATTTCCTTGTTGACCTTATTGCAAAATATCGCCCTGGAGGTTCCAAACAGCAAAAGCTAGTAGAAATGCTCCTCGAGCTCGCGCTGCGCCACAACCTGTCGATAAGCGAGCTCCTTAAACCATGGATGAAGGTTGGGCAGGAGTATGCTAATCTACCCCAACAACTCCAGGGGTTGTTGCGCTATCTGCAGGAACAGTCTTTTCCGAACCTGACCGATGCAGAAAAAGAGTTTCAACGTTTACCCCAGGAACTCAACCTGCCCGCACATGTCCAGCTGCATCACAGCGCCTCTTTTGAAGATGAAAGTGTGGAGCTGA
>JAQUEZ010000145.1:0-11920 GCA_028684915.1 Desulfobulbus sp. | reverse complement strand
GAACAGTCTTTTCCGAACCTGACCGATGCAGAAAAAGAGTTTCAACGTTTACCCCAGGAACTCAACCTGCCCGCACATGTCCAGCTGCATCACAGCGCCTCTTTTGAAGATGAAAGTGTGGAGCTGAAAATTTGTTGCAACGACACTTCCAGTTTAAAAAAACTCTGGCCAGCACTCGCCCCACTACTCACTGCCACCTCCGAAGGAGAGCCTTTCTGCAAATAGAGCTCCTCTTCTACGTAAAAAAAATGGCGACCACCAGGGCCGCCATTTTCCAAAGCAATCAATACATACAAAATTAATCAGTTACGCTAAAAATCGACATTAGTCGTTCTCGCAAAAAATCTCAAGAACGACGCTATGGAATTCGTAACACACTATATTTACGCCACGTAAATTCTGATGGTCTCGTAAAAAGTCGAAAATTAAACGCCAACATACGCTATGCAGATATGGCTTGCGCATAAGGCTACAATATATTGAGTGCAACTCTTCGCACTGAGACTTTTTACGACTTCATCAATTCTATGATTTTGATTTTTTACCAGGTCATCAAACCAACAATTCCAGACCAGAGAAAAAATAGCCCATCTCAAAAGCTGCGGTCTCGGGTGCATCAGAGCCGTGGGTAGCATTGGCCTCAAGCGAGTCACCAAATTCACGGCGCAGGGTTCCCTCGGCAGCCTGAGCAGGATTAGTCGCTCCCATAAGGTCGCGCCATTTTTTGATCGCACCCTCAGCTTCAAGCACCATGACGACACAAGGACCGCTGGACATAAAATCGGTCAGCTCGCCAAAAAAAGGCCGTTCTTTGTGCACATAATAGAAACCTTCCGCTTCCAGTTTGCTCATGTATAGC
The DNA here is from genome assembly GCA_028684915.1 of Desulfobulbus sp. Next base: position 11,061 of record JAQUEZ010000145.1, on the reverse strand, counting down.
TTTTTCAGACCTACAACGGTGAATCCTTCAGCGTAGATCCGGGCCAGTATTTTTCCGGCATTACCGGCTGCAAAGGCATTGGGCTTGATGATGGCAAATGTACGTTCCATAGTTACGTTTCTCCTTGGCTATATCTCAATGTATGGGGTTGCGCTTGGTGGAAGGATAAACCACAAAGCGGTTAGTGCTGGATTGCGCCTCCTATACCATGAACCACTGGCAACGGCAAGAGATGCCATCTTTTCATCGCCGCTTCTACGCACGGCAAAAAAAGAGGAGATCGGCCATGCTGCCGATCCCCTCTTTTTGAGCAGGTATATTCACCTACACCATCAGTCTTCCAAAAGAACAAACTGGCCGTTTTTCACCGTCAGCATGGCAAAGGCGTCGAGCCCCAGGCCACCATGATTAGTGGCTGAATAATTAAAGGTTCCGGCAGTGCCAATCAGCCCTTTGATATTCTCGATAGCAGCCCGAACCTTCTCCCGATCGGTTCCACCGACCTCAATGGCCTTGGCCAGGATGGTCATGGCATCGTAGGTATGGCCGCCAAAGGTAGAGACCTTCTCTTTGAACTTCGACTCATAGGAAGTCTTATACTTCAGGAGTGCATCTTTTTGCGGACCTGCGGGCAGTGCATCGGCAACCAGCAATCGGCTGGCAGGGAAAATAATCCCCTCGGCGGCGGCTCCAGCAGCCTCGACATATTTAATATTGGCAAAACCATGGCTCTGGTAAATCGGAACCTGCCAACCGGCCTGGCGGATATTTTTGGCCAATATAGACTGGGCAGGAACAATCGACCAGTTGACCACAGCCTGAATCTCGCTATTTGATTTGAGTTTGGCGACAATGGCGGTCAAATCCGTGGCCTGCTTATCATACACCTCTTCAGCCACGACAGTAATTCCATATTGGGGTGCCAGTTTGGCCAACTGCTCCTTACCGGCCTTGCCAAACCCGTCATTTCCGGCGAGAACAGCTATTTTTCTGAGTCCCTTCTTCTGCATGGTCATATAGATCTGCTGAGCCGCATAGCTGTCACTCGGCGCAGTTTTAAACACATGCTTGGCCAATGGGTTGACGATCAGTTCTGCCGCAGAACAGGAGATCAGGATGGTTTTGCCGTCTTCTGCAATTTTTTTAATATTCAGGCTCTCCCCGCTAGTGGATGGCCCAATGATGGCAAACACTTTTTCTTCTTCGATCAGCTGCTTGGCAAAGGATACAGCCTTCTCTGTGCTGGCACCGGAGTCCTTGACGACGAGCTCAATCTTGTTGCCGTTGATGCCCCCCTTGGCATTCATCTCATCCACCAACATATGAAGTGATCGGGACTCAGGCCCACCCAGGAAAGCGGCAGGACCGGTCTCTGCCAAAATGGCACCGACTTTAATAGTCGCCGCAAATGCGGACGAGGTGATCACTGCCAGACTCAATACACACAGCCCCCCCAGACCAATGATCCTCCGGGCCCAACTTCCTCTGTTCATCCTCTCCTCCTCTGTGATTGCAATAGACTTCAGCCAGAAAAACGACAGCGTTGTTATGACAAATAGTCCAGGGATAGTCAACGACTACCTTGCTTGAACGGCTTGGGATTCTTTGCCAAAAAGGGCAGGAGTACAGGAAAATGGGCGGGGAAGACTATACCTTTTCCTTGCGGGCGAGTGCGTTGGGATGCACCAAATAAAATGCAAGACCTAGCCCATGGCAACTGTCGAGCAAGCACCGCAATCGCAACAGTAGACACTCTGGGCCGCACCTCAATTTGCTTGCAACCAAACGTTGTGGGCGGGTTTAGTATAACCAGCCAGAGACCGGTTAATCTGGATAATCCCCCACGACGTCTTTGGACAGCAAAGCCTGCGCAGCTGTCGAGTGCGAGCGCATGGGGAGAAAAAATGAAACTGCACCAGATTAAAAGCGAAGGCCCCTACTGCACATCAAAGGCATGATCATTGAACGGACCAAAATGTCACCGCGTTGTGCTTGCAATAAATGATGAAGTCGTAAAAAGTCTCGGCGCGAAGATTTGCATTCAATATACAGGATCCTTATGCACGATCAACAGCTACACGCAGTGTATAGGCTTTCAGTTTTCGACTTTTTACGAGACCATCACAATTAGAGGTCGTAGAGTTTTTCGTCGTGAACAGGTGGCCGTTTCCCTCCGGCCTGAACTTTCTTTTTCATCGCCTCAAGGCTGAAAGGTTCATCCCCTTCCATAAGATCGCCCATTTCTTGCTCTATCTGATCCGCATCTTCACCAGCCGCCATCCGCGAGATTGCCTCTTCCATGGCGCCCCCTAGGTTGAGTCCGGTCTTATCGGCAAATTTACGCATCAGTTGCGCTACTTGGCGAGGATCATCCTCGTTGACGCTTTCAGCCTCCCGCATTAAACCGGCCATAGCCTGTTCCATTTTGGCCTCATCCATTCCGGCAAAAGGATCATCACCATCGCTCTCCTTTGCCTTGCCAATGGTAGCAAAGGCAGACATCATCTTCTGTAACTCCTGTCTGCCGCATTTGGGGCAGGCGGGCTGCTTTTGCGTATTAGGACGACGGGAAAAGAAATTAAAGACCGTATTACATTCAGCACAGAAAAATTCGTAAATCGGCATAGAAAATAGAAGTTACCTGATTGATTCGTTAAGCCTTGGCACCAGGGTGGCCCAAAACCGCATCAATATCCGACTCTGCGATCTGGTCGGTAATCCGCACTTGACCAAGTGATTCCGGAAGGACAAAGAATACCCGACCACCAACCGTTTTTTTATCGGTTTGCAAATAGCTCCGCAAACTCTGTGGGGTGTATTCTTTAGGGATGGCGACAGGCAGTTCGTAGGCGAGCAGCAGTTTTTTTATGGCCGCGGCAACCTCGAGTTTGGCCACACCTACGCGTACTGCCAATTCGGCCACAGCCTGCATGCCAATAGCTACAGCGTACCCATGGATCAATTTATACCCCGAAGCTGCTTCCACCGCATGCCCTATGGTATGGCCGAAATTGAGGATTCGGCGTAACCCTCCCTCTCGCTCATCCTGCTCAACCACCTTGGCCTTTATTTCACAGCAGCGTCGCACCATGGAGATAATGCAGTTGGGATCGAGTGCAAGAATGGCTTTGCGGTTTTCAGCGAGCCAGTGGAAAAATTCGCTGTCAATGGAGGCCCCATACTTGATCACCTCGGCCATTCCGCCAAGAAACTCCTCCCGTGGCAGTGTCTGCAAAACATCAGTATCGATAAAGACCGCCTTGGGTTGGTAAAATGAGCCGACCAGATTTTTTCCCTCGGGAATATCCACCCCGGTTTTCCCCCCCACGGAACTGTCAACCTGGGCAAGCAAGGAGGTCGGCACCTGGACAAAAGGTACACCTCGCATATAAATCGCGGCAAGAAATCCGGTGATATCACCGGTTACTCCCCCACCAAGGGCAATAAGCGCATCTTTCCGATCAAAGCCGCGTTCCGCCAGGGTGCTGGCAAGACTGCCAATGGTCTGCAGATGTTTACTCGCCTCACCATGGGGAAAGGTGATCAGTTCGCAGGCAAGTCCGGCTTGCAGCAACGACTGCTGGACCCGGTTGCCAAACAATGCCGCTACCCGATCATCACTGATAAGACCGTATCTTTTACCAACAGCATTTTGCCGCAATTTGCCACCGATCTCCTCAAGCACCCCGGCACCGATCATAATGGGATAGCTCCGCTCCCCCAAACCAACCTGTATTATTTGCTCCATCAGATCCTCTTTTGTTGCTTGATTACGGCCCTAATGAGCCGTGCGTACCGTAGAGCGAGCAACTTTGCAATAAAAAAAGGAGATGCCGCACAAAGCGACATCTCCTTAACAACAAAAACGCTTGCGAGAAGAAGCAGGTCTTACATTGCAGCGCCGGAAGCAGCGCCTTGCATTTTAACCTCAACCTTCTCGGTCAAACCGGCATAGTAAGCGCGGAGGCGAACCAGAACTTCCTCACGACCGAAGTGATCAACAACTGGAGCACCATCGGACAGAGCCTTACGCAGTTTGGTACCGGAAAGGATAACGCGATCTTCTTTGGTATGCGGACAGGTACGCAGAGAAGCCATACCGTCGCATTTGTGACAATAGAAGGTCCAGTCGATTTTCATCGGCTTGCAGAGCAGGTCTTTGGATGCATCACCGGTGTAGGGGATACGATCGAAGATCTGCTGAGCCTCGAACAGACCGTAGAAGTCACCAACACCAGCGTGGTCACGACCAATCAGCATGTTGTTAACACCGTAGTTCTGACGGAAGGTAGCATGAAGCAGGCCTTCACGAGGACCGGCATAACGCATGTCAAGCGGATAACCAGCGTTGATTACGTTCTCTTTGACAAAATAATGCTCGATGAGGATCTTGATAGCTTCAACGCGAACGTCTGCAGGAATGTCGCCCGGTTTGAGGTTACCGATGAGGCTGTGAATCAGAACGCCGTCACATACCTCGATGGCGATTTTTGCCAGGAACTCATGGGAACGATGCATCGGGTTACGCAGCTGAAGAGCGGCAACATTTGCCCATCCACGCTCGTCAAACATAGCGCGGGTCTGAGCGGGGGTCAAGTAGACACCCGGATACTCTTTGGGATACTCACCCTCGGAAAGGACTTTAACCGGACCGGCCAGATTGAACTCTTTCTGGCCCATAACCATGATAACGCCAGGATGATCTTTCGGAGCGATCTCCCAGAACTTATCACCAACAGACTCCTCGCCCTCACCTTTGAAGACTTTCTCGCATTCCCAACGTTTGTCGGCTTCGGTCATCTCGAATTTCTCGGTGACCTTCATGGTAGCGAAGGTCTGACCTTTGCGAACCAGAGCGATCTCGTCACCTACGTTGATGGCAGCAGCGTCAGCAGCGGAAACATCCAGGGTGATCGGTACCGGCCAGAAGGTTCCGTCAGCCATGGTGAAATTCTCGCAAACGCCTTTCCAGTCAGCCTTGGTCATGAAACCGGAGAGCGGAGAAAAGCCACCAATACCCATCATGATCAAGTCGCCTTTAGCGCGCGCGGTGATCTCAACCTGCTTCAAGCCAGCGGCTTTTTTCAATTCTGCTTCACGCTCAGCGCCTTCGAGCAGGGCACAAACAAGACCTTTACCGCCGTGGGGCGCAACCAATTTTGAACTCATAACTTTTCCCTCTCTGGTTTTATTCGTGTGAGAACAATTAACCTACAAAATTCCGACCGGATTTGCCGGATTCACTTCCTCAGAAAAAAACTGAACCAGCATTCAGTCACCCATGAATATTTATATATACGGGCAGGGAAAGTCAAGAAAAAAACTCATGAAAACAATCAGGAAAAATGATAATTCTCTTCACTGATTGCATCGTAAAATGCCCATCACACTCTTAGAGATGCCTAGATAAAAAAAACAGATATACAAGGAGCAGTGTTTTTCCCGGCTCGAAGGCATACCTAAGGCAAGTCGAGTGTGACGGGGAAATAACCGAGACGCAGGAGATCGTGATTTTCGCATCCCATCATGCCATGAATTACATCAGCTACAGTACACGAGATGGACAACTTTTTTATATGAAGGCTACCTGCACACCAAAAGAGTATACAGTTTCTTATCCCTAACCCACAGTTATGTGGCAACTGTTTTTTCATAAAATTATCCTTTTCAGGCTCGTTTCGTCCACCCTTTCACATACAAAACTTCTTCACACCGGTTGATTGCACCGACCCAAAAGTATCATTATGCCCCTAATACGTGCCAAATAGAGTCAATCTGACCCGCTTCGAGCTTCGTTTCCCTATTGTTCTGTGGTATTATTGCTCGTACTCCCCAATTACTTTTGCATCTCACCCCACGCTACAGGGTCATTTGTACCCAATTTTATTTTTCTGAGTGTGTCGCCACAGTCAATCTAGAGGTATTCGGCATGAAAGATGCATGGTCTACTAAGCTTTCCAAGGATGGGTCCGTCGCTAAACCACGATTTCAGTACCCTGGTGCCGAAGTCGTCCCCAAAGCATCGCAACCCTTTGGTGTTGAAGCTGATGCGGCGCCTACGGATACCGTCCTTGATTTATCCCGTATTTTCAATGTGATCGATCAAAAGAAATCCCCAGAAACAGATTTTATGGATATCACAAAATTTGCTATTCCCGAAATTATATTTGGCCGCGGTAGCCTTAATTATGCTGGCCAGTGCGCACTTCGCCTTGGAGCCAAAAAGGTCTTTCTGGTTAGTGATGACGGAATTGAAGAGGCAGGGTGGCTGCAACGTTTGATGGATATTCTTGAAAAAGAAGGCATTAAATGGGTCTATTACCCAGGAGTCACCTCAAATCCCCGTGATTTCCAGGTTGAGCAAGGTGCTGAATTTTACTCCAAAAACGGTACAGATGTCATCATCGCTATAGGTGGTGGCAGCGCCATGGACACTGCCAAGGGTATTGCCATTATTGCAAGTAATGGTGGCAGGATACGTGACTATGAAGGCGCTAATCGTGTTCAGCGTCCATTGCCGCCCATGCTCTTTATTACCACCACCGCCGGCAGCGGGTCGGATATTAGCCAATTTTGTATCATTACCGACATGAAACGTGGGGTCAAAATGTCCATTATTACCCGGACACTGGTGCCCAACATCTCAATTGTTGATCCACTTATCCTGCGGACTAAAACCGAATCGCTCATCATTCAGTCCGCAGTCGATGCATTGGCCCATGCAATCGAGGCCTACATGTCGCGTATTGCCTCACCCTTTACTGAAATTCACTCTTTACGAGCAATTGACCTTATTCTCAATAATCTGCAGCGAGCCGTTGCAACTAGGTCGCTGGACTCCCTTGAACAGTTGAGCATTGCCTCTGTTGCCGCGTCCATGGCCTTCAGCAATGCCGGACTTGGGGCCGAACATGCCTTGGCCCATGCGTTGGGCGGCCATTTTGATATGCGCCATGGTGTTGTTCATCCCATTCTCCTGACCAGTGTCATGCGCTTCAACATGGAAATTAATACCCAGCGTATGGCCGATATCGGCCGCTTAATCCTTAAACGTCAGCTCGGTTCCGATCGAGATACAGCACTGGCTGGTATTGACAAATTGGATGAATTTTTCGCCACCTTCGATGTCGCCCTTCGGCTGAGCCAGCTCATACCTGAAAGCGAACGCCATCACCTTGAATCCTTGTGCAAAATGGCAGTCCACGACGCCTGCAATCTGACCAATCCGCGTCCAGCTACCTGGGAGGAGTTCTATAAGATCTGCGAGGAGGTGTGGTGATGCCACACTATACGACATTAGAGGATCTCGTAGGCATCGAACACTGTAAGCTGGGTTTCTACCAGGAACTGCAGCAAAAGGTCGAACAGCTTAAAGGGTCAAATTCCGAATTAGAAAAAAAACGCAAGGAAATCCAAGCACTTCTTGACGGAATCACGGATCTTATGGTGGTCCTCAACGAGGATTTGAGCATCCAACGGGTCAACCACGTCTTCACTGACTGGTTTCCCGGGATAGATCCCATTGGTCGGTTTTGCTATGAAATCTTTCGCGGGCATGATGGGCGCTGTGAGAATTGTCCAGCTATCCGAGCTCTGGACCGCGATGAAATCGTTAAGGACCTCTGCATCTACAAGGTCAATGACGATTACAAGCATTATGAAATTATTGCCTCACCACTGAAAACCAGCCACACCGGTGAACGCCAGGTACTGCTTTTCAAACGCGACGTGACCCTTGAAAAAGAATTTCAAGCCCAATTCTACCAAGCGGAAAAGATGGCTACCGTGGGCGCACTGGCTGCAGGTGTGGCCCATGAAATCAACAACCCCCTCACGGCTATCAACGGCTTTGCCCAAGGGATTAAACGGCGCATTACGCGCCTCCAGGGGCAGATCGAAGAGGATTTGTACGGGGATTTCAAGGAGTACACAGAAACCATCATCAAAGAATGCCTGCGCTGTCGGGATATTGTGCAAACCCTGCTCACCTTCAGCCGTCCAACCGCCTCCAGCCTTGCGCATGTCGATTTGAATCAGTGTGTGACCGACACTCTTTTTATTCTTAAACACCACTTTAAAGAGCAGCATGACCTTGTGGTCAAAACCGAGCTTCAGGAAGATCTACCTGCAATTCTAGGTGATGAATCCCAGCTGAAACAAGTCATTATTAATTTGCTGACCAACGCGCTTGATGCCACCAACAACGGCGGTCTGATTCAAATTAAAACCCACAGCAATGAATCAGGTGGAGCTACACTCGTGATCGAAGACTCGGGTTGCGGCATCCCCCTTGAATATCAGGACAAACTGTTCGAACCTTTTTTCACCACCAAACCTGTAGGTAAAGGGATAGGGATCGGTCTTTCGACCTGTTATTCGATTGTTAAAAATCATCATGGAGAAATCAATGTTACCAGTGCCGTCGGCATCGGTTCGGCATTTCGTGTTTCTCTTCCCGGAATTATAGAAGAACAATGGACAGAGAAAAATATTCCATCCTTGTCATAGACGACGAGGAATCGATTAGACGCCTGCTCCAAAAAGAGCTCGCCAGTAACCGCCGAGAAATCCTCACTGCAGGGAGCGGGGCTGAAGCCCTGTCCATGGTCCGTAGCCACTGGTTTGACGTCATTATAATGGACCTTTGGCTCCCTGATGTTCAAGACCTGGAGTTGCTGATTAAAGTTCGCGAATCAATCCCCCATATTGAAGTGATCATGATCACCGGGCATGGAGATGTGGATATTGCGGTTGAGGCGATGAAACTTGGAGCCTGCGATTTTATCCGCAAACCGTTTAACCTGGATCGGCTCGATCTCATCGTGGAAAAAGCACACCAACGCGTGCTGCTGTCGCGGGAGAATGCCATGCTCCGCCACAGCACGGTCCAGGAGCAGAACAAGGTCCGATTCATCGGTAACTCGCAGTCCATGCGCGATATTCAGTTTTTGATTGAAAAGGTGGCACCGGCAAAAATTCCAGTGTTGATCACCGGCGAGTCCGGTGCGGGTAAAGACGTGGTGGCCCGCTTGATCCATCAGCGATCTCCATTGGCTGCCAATCCGATGATCATCAAAAACTGTGCGACTCTGCAAAAAGAGTTGGCCCGAAGTGAGCTGTTTGGCCATATCAAGGGTTCCTTCACCGGAGCCAACGAATCGCGCGAGGGGTTACTCTCCTTTGCCCACGACAGTACCCTGTTTCTTGATGAGATCGGCGAGTTGCCACTGGAGGTCCAGGCTTCTTTGCTCCGTGTTCTCGAAACCGGGACGTATCGTCGTGTGGGTGAGAAAGAGGAGCGCAAGGTGAATATCCGCTTTCTCTTTGCCACCAATCGTCATTTATCCGAGGAGGTGGAAAAAGAGCGATTCAATGAAGCCTTTTTCCATCGCATCAACGCCTTCAGTATCGAGATACCTTCACTAAAGGATCGAAAGGAGGATTTGCCCCTGCTGGTGGATTATTTTCTCACCACCCTCAGCCCGGACAACACCAGTTACCGCATTGTCGAACGGGCCATGGCCTGCATCCTCAAATACAATTGGCCAGGAAACATCCGTGAGCTACGTAATGTTATCGAGCGCTCAATCATTCTCGCGGAAAACGGCATAATTACCGAACGGTGCCTCCCTAGAGAATTGGTGGAATCCTCGGAGAGTAACGGTGCGGCCCTGACCCTGGAGTCGGTGGAACGGGAACATATATTAAAAATGCTCGATTTTTACGGCAGTAATCGCCAAAAGACAGCCGACACCCTGGGCATCAGCCGCAAGACTCTCTATCGCAAGCTTACTCAGTATGCGATAGAGTGAAAAAAACGAAGCTAACCCGCATTTCTCACACATATATAAAGCAAAAAGGCCACAAATGTTGCATAATTATCGTGATTCCAGCACGATAAGTGATACAACACGGGTGACCTTATGAAAACAGAGTGTACAAAAAAGTTTAGTGCTTATCTATAAATAAATTGTTCGTATTTTTTTGCGCCTTGAGCTAAACTTCCGTTGAAACCTATGCAACAACGGAGATTTGAATGGCACGAATCAAAACCTGGGAAATTTCAGATGCATTCTGGGAACTCGTTGAACCGTTGATTCCCACAGATCCTCGCGAAACTGGAAAAGAGTATGCCCGAAAGCCGGGCGGTGGCCGAAAGCCAAAGTATTCGAACCGACTTTTTTTCTCTGCGATTGTGTACGTTCTGAGGACAGGAATCATTTGGAACGCTTTGCCGCGTGAGAAATTTGAAGGAGTCAGTTCTGCGATGGTTCATCGAAAATTTCAGCAGTGGGCCAGAGCTGGAGTATTTCGTCGCATATGGCAACGTGGGTTGGCTGAATTTGATGCCATGGAAGGTATCGCCTGGCTCTGGGAGTCTGCCGACGGGTCTAATATCGAAGCACCGCTGGCGAAAGAATCTATCGGCCCTAACCCGACCGATCGGGGAAAAAAATGGGACAAAGCGACATATACTGGTCGACGAGAATGGCGTCCCCTTGTCACTCATCGTCAGCGGAGCCAATCGGCATGATAGCGTCTTTCTTGACTCCTTGCTGAAAAACAGAGTGGTTGCACCAGAGCAAAAAGATACTCCGCAAAATCTCTGTCTTGATGCAGCATATGTGGGGAAGGAGGATACCGTAATATCCAATGGATTCATTCCCCACATTCGACCACGAGGCGAAGAGAAAAAGTTGATCGAAAAGGATCCATCGTTCAAGGCACGGCGGTGGGTCGTCGAACTGGCGCATTCATGGTTCAACCGGTTTCGCAAGTTGATACCGCGATACGAGAAGACGGATCTCTCATATATTGCGCTCAACACATTGGCGGCCGCGATGATTGTCTTGAACAAAATCATGGTTATTTATAGATAAGCACTTAATGCATTTCAAGCCCTGGGAAAAAGAGAAATAGTTGCAGATTTCTGTGGCGGGACCATCACTTCCGATGGCGGGGGATTGTTGCTGCGGGAAGTTGAGCAACGCACCACCATCCTTCAACGTTTTGCTGGGTGCTTCACCGACTATCGTAACGAGAAATTAATAGAACACACTG
>JAQUEZ010000459.1 GCA_028684915.1 Desulfobulbus sp. | reverse complement strand
GAGACGGGCAAGGCCTCCTTCGACGAGGAATATTGCGCCCATCATGCTGGCTTTGTTCCCGGCGAATATGTCCTGTTGGCCGTGAGCGATAATGGCTGCGGCATGGACGAAGAGACCCAAGTTCATCTTTTCGAGCCCTTTTTCACCACTAAAGAAGTGGGCAAAGGCACCGGACTGGGCCTGGCCACGGTCTACGGTGTGGTCAAGCAAAATAACGGTTATATCAATGTCTACAGCGAGCTGGGGCAGGGTACAACGTTTAAAATCTATCTGCCTCGCCACCTGGACAAAACGGTCTTGTTGCCGGAAAAGGAACCGGATAAGCCTGGCGAGCGAGGGCACGAGACTATCTTGCTGGTGGAAGACGAACCTGCGATCCTGGAGATGTCCACGATAATGCTGGAAAGGCTGGGGTACACCGTGCTGGCAGCCGGAACCCCGGGCGAAGCTGTTCGCCTTGCTCAGGAACACCCCGGTCGCATCGATCTGCTCTTGACCGATGTAGTTATGCCCGAGATGAACGGCCGCGACTTGGCGAAAAACTTGCTGTCCATCTACCCAGACATCCGACGGCTGTTCATGTCGGGCTACACGGCCAGCGTCATTGCACACCACGGCATGCTGGACCACGGCGTGCACTTCATTCATAAACCGTTTTCAATGAAAGACCTGGGGGAGAAACTGCGTGAGGCACTGGAAGATTAACATTTTTAATTGGTTATTCAGAAAAATCCATATATCCCTTGTTCACCTTGAGTTGGAAGTGTCTTTACTTCCGATAAAAAATGAGCATTAAATACTCTCCCAATTCGACTTTTCGTCGCTTCAATTTGAATAGAGTGGCAGGAATTACTGGAACAGTATGAGGATACTTTCACGGCTAAGAATTACATAGCAACTGGATATTTTATGAAAAAATCACTTTTGACAGCATCATTTGCTATCCTCCTGGTTTTCCACATGCCTACCCTCGCGGATGAAGGAAAAAATGAATCTGGGAAAGGCGGGGAGCGCAAGGAATACCGAGCAGAGAAGGAATCTTGGAAGCATGAGTATAAAGGCAGGGATGACTACGGGAAAGAAAAGGATCGAAAGGAGTACCACAAGGATAAAAATTCCAGAAAGCATTACGCAGACGACCCTTATAAGTACCGACGGGATGGCAAGCGTTCCTATCTACACGACCATGGATACAGCCGTCTCAATATTCCTCCAGGGCATTATCCTCCTCCTGGTGAATGCCGTTTATGGTATCCGGATCGACCTGCAGGGCATCAACCACCACCTTTCAGGTGCGGTGATTCGATACCAAGAGGCGCGTGGCTAATCCAGAATCCCGGCGATGTGCCGAATCATGTCCGTGTTACAGCCTATGATTTGGCGGTTCCTGGCAGAATTATGGAAGTCGGTGAGTATGACCTCGGCTCGGGTGGGCTTATCCGTGTCATTTTAGATTTCTGATTGTGCCGCTTCGGCTAGTACTGCGGTTTCGATATCCCCAGTATCTTTACCGCTGTACACTACTGCCTGCTGCGGTGTTCGCCTTAACCTGGGGGGAACTTTTTATGTTTGACCGGTCGGCAGGCTCTACCGATAAAATCAGCACCCTACTGACAGCCCCCTTGTGAGGGGCACTGTCAGTGGGGCGGAATTACATCGGCGCTTATTCTTTACTAATACACGCTGCCGGGCACGACCCAATGGCCTCATCGACGCATGTTTCGTCTGCATTTGCGTCGTCTTTCACAAAGGCCTTCCCCGAATCACCATCAAAATCAAACACCGCCGGGCAGATTTCAACGCATGCTTCGCAGCCCAAACATTCTTCCTGATCAATCACTACTTGTGCCATGGCTTTCTCCTCTTGATTTGATTGATTTCCATAATGGCGCACATCGCCATCATTCCCACGCAAGCAATCGACGCTGCCCCTGCAGCGAGCGCACATGGGTCGCATCCTGGCCAACCTCGAGGCATCCCAAATACGTCCCCCGTTTGTCGCGCAGGGCCAGATATTGAATGTGGATGAACTTCCCACCCAGCTCCAGCCAAAATTCCGCATTGTTCCGCTCCCCCCGTTTAAACGCTTCGAGGATCTCGGTGACCATGTGCAGTGATTTGGGAGGATGGCAATTCTTGACATCCCGGCCAATAACCCCTGGGCTTCTGGGAAAAATGCGGTGACTACTGTCTGAATAATAGGCCACTTTGTCATCGGCGTCGACAAAACTTATATCAACCGGCAGATTGCAGAGGATGGCATCGATCACCTCCGCCGCCAGTTGACCGGTGGCGAGATTGATCAGACCGGCTGCCGTTCCAAAGGCCTCTGCCGCCGTGGCGCCAATGGTCCATGCATCACCCGGAGTCACCCCAAAGCCATAGCCTATTTCCTCTTCGCCCAACCGGCAGCGCTGCCAATCCGCATCGGAGAGCACCTGCAGGGTCATGGGAAAGAGGATGCGTTCTTCCTTGAGGATCATATCCTCAACAGCGGCAATTAACTCCGGCAAAGCTTTTCGGGCCGCGATCCTTTCCTGACCGGCCAGCAGATCCTGGACAAGGCGGAATTGGCGGCGAATATCATCGTGCACCTCCCACATTACTTTGCCGGGAGCTGAAAGCTCGTGCTGTTCTAAAAGCGGGAACAGTTGATTTTCTTTCCTGACATAATGAGTTTGTATTCCCGCCAACTCCTGGGTGAGAAATCGAAGCTGGCCGACCACAAAGGACCAGACCGTCTCTCCTGGCTCCTCGCCGATCTTGGCCAATTCCTCCTGAATTTCGGCAATGATTGTCCGTGCCCGCTGGTTTTCCTCCATATAAGTGTGCACTGGATGGCCCGGCGGCATCGACGGCACTTCCTGGCCATCCAGGGCTTGTTGAAACAGGGCGGCATGCAGATGGCACATCTTCTTGATTTCCGTTTCCGGCAAGCCTTCATTCACCAGGGTCTGCTCCAGCGAGGCGATCTCCTCAGGGGTGATGTCGCCGACGGTTTGGGCAAATTTCTCCTGCAGATGGGCAAGTTCTGCGCCATCGTGCAGTTCACGGATGATTGCCTTAAGTGATGTCAGTCGCTGCTCTTTGGACAATCCCCCGGCGGCCGCCTCATGCTCCGGCGCTGCCGGCGGGACTATTTCAACGGTCGTTCCCGTTGCGGCCATGATCGTGCCGGCTATGAAAAGCATCAGATCGAGGATACGCTCATTCCCCATGCCCGCAGCCTTCTCTATCGTGGCGATCCGTCCCATGGTCTGGCGGAGTATCGGATTTTTCAGTTTTTCGAAGGTGTGGTTGTGGTCGGCTAGGGCATCGACAAGAAAGGGGTAGTCTTTGGTCAGTGTGTAGATGGTCGTCTCTTTGCTCAGTAACATGGTAGCCTCCGGGTGTATCGGTCTGGGCCGAGGATAGTTTTTTGGGGGTTCATTGCAAGGTCATTTGTAGCCGGAAGAGCGATCAGATCGGCGGAGCGATGGTGACCAGCAAGCGCATCCTGGTCGAGGCTTCAACCCCGTGCGGCTCACGGATCTGCGAAATGAGCAGGTCCCCGGCCTTGGCGGGAATTTTATTCTTCCCGTCCAGGAAAGCACCTTCACCCTCCAGGACAAGAATGGACAGTTCGCCATCCAGGTCGTGGGAATGCACCGGGAAGGTCACACCGGCATCGAGATTGAAGTTGATGATCTTGAAATACTCGGA
>JAQUEZ010000458.1 GCA_028684915.1 Desulfobulbus sp. | reverse complement strand
GAGAAATGTTATCATGTCCGAACTGGTGGAAACAAAAAATGCTCTCGGAAAGAAAGCTCTCCGCATGGTTCGCCGTTAAGCAAGCAAGACTTTTTGCTAAAAAATATGGTTTTCGTTCAGGCACTAGGTATGGTTTATGGCATCGTAGCCATGGATACGCAGGACTTCTGAAATTCTGCGGCCCGATGGAACACGTTCGATAAAAATGACCAGGCCAACGCTTTTAGCGATGAGCTTTTGCTTTGGTGCGGATGTCGCCTCGGCTATCAATTCTTCAAGACGATCCAGACCTTCGACCGCACTGTTGGCATGAACCGTCGCAATGCCTCCGGGATGACCTGTGTTCCATGCCTTGAGCAAATCAAGGGCGGCTCCATCTCGAACCTCGCCGATAATGATCCTAGTTGGTCGATAGCGCATGGTCACCTTGACCAACCGCCGCATATCCACATGATCCGAGGTCCTGAAGAACACCGTATTCTCGCTTTTTGACTGCAGCTCCATGGTATCTTCCAGGATCAACAATCGGTCTAGCGGACAGATACCGGCAAGCGCACGGATCAATGCATTCACCAGGGTGGTTTTCCCCGAGCCGGTTCCACCGACAACAAGGATGTTCGCCCTGGCCTTCAAGGCATCATGGAGAACCGGCACCAGGTCAGGATCAAGAATTCCAGCCTTGACGTACTCATCGAGTCCGAATACCCGACTCGCCTTTTTGCGGATGGTAAAACTTGGCGAGGAGACCACCGGAGGCATTAGGCCTTCGAAGCGAGAGCCATCCAAAGGGAGTTCGCCTTCGATAATCGGCTGTTCAACGGTAACGCTGCTGCCAAGCCCAGAGGCCACCAACGAAAGCACCAATCGCGCCTGCTCCGGCGCCATATCCGACTCAGGCTCCATTTCACGACCCAACTTCTCAACCCAGATCTTGCCGTCCGGATTGAGCATCACCTCCACCACGTCCGGATCTCGCAAAGCGGACATGATCACCGGGCCAAGGTTATGCTCGATGGAAACAAGCAATCGATTGTCTGTAATCATCTCTCTCCTCCTCACCGCAGAACGAACACGGCCACATTGATCAAGGCCGAGACGGTGACAATGGCCGCCAGCCAGAACAGACTCTGCTTAAATTTTTCTATCTTCAGGGTATTCTCGGAAAACAAGCGGGACATTTCCGCTGCCGATGCACTCGAGAGGCTCTCCCCCAAGTTGACTGCGGCCTGCTCCACCGCTTTGACGTATCCGTCTGTTCGTTCTGTGAGGATAGCGGTAAGCGCTTTACGATGGCGATCCAGCAGTTTTTCCTCCTCCGAAAGAAAGGCGTTGAGAACGGTGACGATCATCAAGATCGGGTCATCGGGAGATACCGAGGCTGAATTTTTCATAGCCAACAGCATACGGACTTCTTCCAGACTAAGGCCGATGCCATCAGGGATTTCCAGTATTGCCTGCTCGGCTTGTAATGCGTCTTGAGTTTCCATACCTCTTCCCTTTCACTGAGCCTCGATCAGCTGGGCCTTGTCGACTTCCCGGGATACTTCCGCCCAGAAAGTCTTTAAGCGCTGTCGCACCATGACCGGTTGGCTAGAATGAATAGCGGCTTCAAAGGTTTCTCGACGAGAAAGCAAAGCTTCCAGGTCCTTGCCAAAGGTCGACTGTTTACGAGCTGGAACCTCGATGATGGAACGAAATTGGCTGCAATGCTCCTGGTAGACCTTAAATTCCTCAAAAACTTTGCCGTTCATGGCAATGTCCCCGAAATACCGGTTCAACCAGACGACGATTGACGCCGAGGGAAAGGAGGTGGCCAGGGTTTTGAGACCGGATGCGGTATCGACAACAGCCTGCCCGCCTGTCATGATCGTATGCAACAGAACCGCATGGCCTTCCTGATCGAGGAGTTCAAGCGCGGCATTATCCTTGAGATAGGAGCAAAGAGGCAGAAACGTGGATGCACCGTTATCAATGACGATATGGCTGTCTTCTGTTTGCTCCAGAATGGTTTCCATGAGGAAATCAAACCGGCGTTGATCGATATCGTCTCCGTCCATAATGTCGAGCGACTGCACAGACAGCGCTTTATAGCCCGAGAAGGTCGCGTTAACGGGATCAGTGTCGACACCGGTGACCGCAATCCCCTGCTGCTGCAAATACTGGTAGAGCAGAGAGGCTATTAGCGATTTCCCTACCCCTCCCTTTCCCTGCAAAACAAAATGAACGGTACTCATAATGCTTCAACTCCCTCTGTGTTGTTCTTCCTGGAGTGCCTTTCATTTTTTTAAGAATATTTTAAATACTTTTACTGAGTGGCACTCTTGGCGACATCATCCTGATATTTCGATATTAACCTGTGGCGAAATTCCCCTTTCCCCTACCTGCTATGCCACGCTTCGCTACCCGCTATGCCACGGTTTGCCTACCTGCTACGCCACACCACCTACCCGCTACGCCACGTCTACCTACCCGCTGTGCCACGCCTTCCTACCTGCTATGCCACGGGGTACGAGTCGGTCTTCTACCCGCTACGCCACGCTGTCCTCGGTTCGCGGGAAGACATGAACCTTGTCCTCGGCATCGATGCTCCACGAACCAATAGCCTCAATTTCGATCAGTTCATTGAGCGCTTTCTTGAGCTGTTGGCGAAATTTGTAGAGTTCTTTGCAGGTCGATCGACTCATCTGACAGATTGTCGCGGTCTTCAGGGGGTACAACTCAGTGCTGCTGTACAGACCATGTAGCCATTTCGCGAGATTGTTCCTGAGACAAAGCCTCTTGCGCCATTCCAGAGAGGTCCAACCAAGATCCAGCAACGAACCCAGGTCGGCATTGACCCGCAGAAAAAATCTGTTTGTAACCGAGTCATGGTAGAAATCGTAAATGAGCGGCCCACCATAAATGCGCATTTTTCTCAGCACTGGCTGGGGAACGTTATCCCCGTACTGAACCTCAACCAGACAGGCACAGAGGCGCCGGATGGAATTGAACAGCCAATCCTGGCCCGATTTCCCTGGTTTTTTATGCAACGCCTTTAAAAAGCCCCGAACCGAAAACTCCACCAAACCGCTTGTTTTTCGGATCGCGGCTTGGTACGCAGCAAGATGGACGGCATGAAGCATCACATCTAAATCTCCTTGATCGAGCGATCCGCCTGTGAAATAGATGGTGACGTTTCGAAATGAATAAATTTTATGCTTTTCCAAATACTTCCGGTGGCCACGCTGCACCATGCCAAACATGGCGGATTGGAGAAAGGTGTTGGGGGCAACATGATTTTTTTGAGCCGCATCCGGCAGACGTGGCGTGTTATATGGTTCAAGAATGCCGGGCAATTCAGGAATTGGTTTCCTCAAGATCTCCATCTGCTTTCCCACATGCGCTTGCTCCGGCTACCGACTTTAGCTTGATGCCTCTTTGATCAAGCAAATCCATACCAACCAATCGTATTTTCCGTGTTTCCGGATGGGTGTTTTTGCTTGCCCAAAAGTTCCTGCCTCAATTTGATATTTCACACCGCCTTTCTTACTTACTGCCAAACTCGCCTTACCTGTCGCAAGGAGCCATGCTTAACAATTAAAGCTATGGCCACAAAATTCAGTTGGGCCTCGTAATATCAACATGTTACGAAAGCAGGTCGCGCCATACTTTGTCATGATTCCCTTTGGATTCATTGGACACACTAGCTTCTTACCGTCATGGCCA